>MNES01000012.1:63886-80367 GCA_001917815.1 Chloroflexi bacterium 13_1_40CM_65_17
GCCGTCACGGTCGAGTTCTCGACCACCACGGACGTAGATCTTCAGGCGGCGGGGACGGCCTACCCGGACTGGGTGTCGGCGTACACGGGCCTGCCGCGCAACGGCTACCGCAGCCCCGCGGTCATCGAGAGAATCCATCAGCTGGCTCTACAGGTGGTGGCGGCAGCCGGAGCGCAGAACCCCTATGACGCGGCGTCGGCCATCGAGTCGTATCTCCGCGGCGACACTTTCAGCTACACGCTTGATCCGCCGCGCCCGCCAACCGGCGAAGATCCGCTCGCATACTTCCTGTTCAACTCCCACAAGGGCTACTGCGAGTTCTTCGCGACCGCAATGGGAGACATGCTCCGGACGCTTGGCATCCCCACTCGCCTCGTCAGCGGCTACGGCCCTGGCAGCTACGACACCAGCATCAACAGCTTCGTCGTGCGCAGCGAGGACGCGCACACCTGGGTCGAGGTGTACTTCCCGAAATATGGCTGGATCGAGTTCGAGCCGACGCACGACAACGTCTACTTCTCGATTCCACGGGGCGCGAGCGGGAACATCTGCCAGCGCGACCTGCTCTGCGACACGCCAGGCGGATCGTCCGGGCCGGTCGGAGCGGTGGCCGTCCCGACCGGTCGCGCGGGCGGGACCCAGGAAGGGCCCGCCGGCGCCACAGGCCCGGGATTCCGCATTCCGGACCCGAGCACGCTGACGAAGATCGTCGGCATCGTGCTGGCGGTGCTGCTGCTTCTTTTCGCAACTGCAGCGAGGTACCTCCGGCCGCGCTCCGTGATGGGAGTCTGGCGTCGCACGCTCTTACTGGCGCGCCTGGCCGGCGCCGATCAGCGCGCGGGGGAGACGCCTTATGAGATGGGGCGCCGGCTCGTGGGAAGCTTCCCCGAAGCCGCAGAACCGATGCGGTCGCTGACCAATGGGTTCGTGGTCGCGGCCTATGCGCCGCCGGACCTCGCCCGGTCGGCGCGCGCTTCGGTGCTGGAGGCGTGGTCGGCGCTGCGCCCGCTCCTGCTGCGACGGGCTTTCGCTCGTATCCGTCCCACGCGGGTCTGAGTCGTTGGGGGTCGAAGGAAAGACCTACCCCGCGGTCGACGCGCTGATCGAGCCTGAACGTGTGACCGCGTTTGTGCACGCGATCGGCGCCGATCCGGCCGACGGTGTGCCTCCGACTTTTGCCGCCGTGTACTCATTGGGCGTTACAGCGCCCCAGCTCTTCGGTGATCCCGAGGCCACCATCGACTTCGCCAAACTCTTGCACGCCGACCAGGAGTTCGAATGGGAGCGCCACCCCAAGCCTGGGGAGACGGTGACCTCGCAGGGTCGTGTCGTTTCCGACATCAGTCGCAGGGGAATGCGGTTCGTGACTTTCGAGACCCACACCACCGCCGAAGATGGCTCGGGCGTCTGCCGCTCGCGAGCGCTGTTCGTCATCCGCCCGTGACAAGGGCCGAACGCACCGTCACCTTCACCAACGAACAGATCGCGGCCTATGCGGAAGCGTCTGGCGATCACAACCCGATTCACCTCGACGGCGCCTTCGCGCGGTCGGTCGGCCTGCCTGGGATCATCGCGCACGGAATGCTGCAGATGGGAATCCTCGGTTGCGTCGCCTCCGAGGCGGCGGGTGGGGCCCGCCGGCTGCGGCGCCTTTACTGCCGCTTTGCGGGAATGGTCGAGCCCGGCTATACGGTGACGTTTTCCGCCGAGGATGCCGGGCCGGGCAAGCTCTCATTGAGCGCGATCAATCAGCGCGGTGAGCCGGCGCTCACGAAGGCTTCGGCCGAGTACCTTTAATCGCGCCTTGCCGCTCGACTTCTCCCTCACGCCTGAACAGGTGGCCATTCGCGAGCTCGCGCACGACTTCAGCTCGCTCGAACGGATGACCCTGTGTGGCCATCCAGCGGCTTGTCATCTCGGATGCGCTTGCCGGCCAGCGCGCAACTATCCGTCTATCGGGGTCCCCGCGAAATTGAAAATTTCGCGGGGTTAATTGAGGGGGTAGTCGATGTTCGATCTAACTGGCAGGGTTGCGGTTGTCACTGGCGCCTCGCGGGGTCTCGGCCGCCAGGATGCGCTCACGCTGGCGAAGGCGGGCGCGGACGTTGTGATCACGGACATCCTCGTCGAGGACGATCCTGACCTTCAGAAGACGGCCGAGGCGGCAGGCAGCGTGCTGGCGCAGGTGGCCGTGTCCCAGGGCTGGGTGCACTCGAACGCCACCGCTGAGGAAATCCGCAAGCTGGGCCGTCGCTCACGGGCCATCAAAATGGACGTGACCAACCGCGAGCAGGTCCGCGACGTGTTCAAGAAGGTCAGGGACGAGTTCGGGAAGATCGACATCCTCATCAACAACGCGGCCACCCTCGACCACACGGCGCAGATTCCCAACCAGTCGTACGAGCTGTGGGATCGCGACGTGAAGGTGAACCTCACCGGTGCGTTCAACTGCACCAAGGAAGCCTGGCCCTACCTGGTGGAGAACAAGTGGGGCCGGATCATCTTCATGTCGTCGGTGGCGGGCACGCTCGGCGGTTTCGGCCAGGCGAGCTACTCCGCGACCAAAGCCGGTCTGATTGGGCTCGCGAAAACAGCCGCGCTAGAAGGCGGCAGGCACAACATCACCTCCAACGCGATCGCGCCCGGGATCATCGAAAGTGAGGCGGGTAAGGCGGCCGCGGACACCAACCCGATGTACGAGCGGTTCCGCGCCCGGACCGTCTTCAAACGATTCGGACAGCCCGAGGACATAGCGAACACGATCGCGTTTCTCTGCTCGAATGAGGCCGGCTACATCACCGGCGCGGTGATCGAGGTTGCGGGCGGCATCCCGCTCTTCACGGCGTGAGCGAGCTGGTCGAGATAAAGCGCGACGGGCAGGTCGCGCGTGTGGTCATGCGTCGCAAAGGCAACAACGCGATCGCCGAGGACCTCATGGAGGACCTTGCCGCCGCATTCACAATCCTGGGCGAGGATCCAGAGGCGCGAGTCATCGTGCTTGCGTCCGACTACGAGAAATACTTCAGCGTGGGCGCGGACCTGACCATGCTCGGCGCGATCGACCGCCAGGCACCCGATGCGACGGACCAGATCGCGGCATTCATGAAACGGATGAACGCTCATTTCGCCACCATCGAGCGCTGCCCGAAACCTGTGATCGCGGCCATCAACGGCCATGCACTTGGCGGTGGCAGCGAGCTCGCGCTGTGCTGCGACTTCCGGGTCATGGTCGACGACGGGCGGTCGAGGATCGGGCAGACCGAGTCATCACTAGGCATCATCCCCGGCGCCGGCGGAACGCAGAGGCTGCCGCGCCTGATCGGCAAGGCGCGGGCGCTCCGGTACGTCATCGAATCGACACGCCTGTCAGCCAAGGAGGCCGAGGCGGTCGGTTGGGTGGACCAGGCGGTAGCGCCTGAGGAGTTTGCGGCAGCCGTCGACCAGCGGGCGGCGAGGCTGGCCAAAGCAGCGACGTTCGCCATCGCGATGATCAAGGATGCGGTGCGTCGCGGCTACGACCTGCCCCTCGATGATGCCTTGGACATCGAGGCGGCCAACTTCGCGCGCGCCGCGCTGAGCAATGACGCCGCGATCGGGATCATGTCCTTCCTCGCCAAGCAAGACCCGGAGTTCACAGGCTCCTGAGATGTCGATCCGCCTCGCGGCTGTTCGTCGTATGAATGAAGCGGCGCACCGGACCGCCCTGACTGGAGAATCGGCATGAGATACGTCCTTATGTTTGTCGGCAGCAGCGAAGACCAGGACGCTTTTGAGAAGCTGCCCAAAGAGCAGCTCGCCGCGGCCTACGAGCGCGCGGGCAGGTGGTTCGAGGAGCACAGCAAGGCCGGCCGGATCGTCGGCGGCGCTGAGCTCCAGGGACCGAACACCGCAACGACCGTCCGCCTCAAGAACGGCAAAGCGATGGTCACGGATGGGCCCTACATCGAGGCCAAGGAGATCGTCGGCGGCTTCGCCATCGTGGAAGTCAAAGATCTCGACGAGGCGCTCGCCATGGCCAAGGGATGGCCGGCCGGCGCCGTCGAAGTGCGGCCGGTGGTCGACCACTCGAACGACTGACGCCAACGAGCACGGCCACCGACGCAACAGTCGCCGCGGTCTTCCGAGAGGAGGCGGGCCGGTTGACCGCGGCGCTGGTGCGCGCGTTGGGCGACTTCGACCTCGCGGAGGAAGTCGTCCAGGACAGCCTGGTGGCGGCGCTGGAAACGTGGCCGAAGCAAGGGATCCCGGACAAGCCCGGAGCGTGGTTGATGACCACTGCTCGCCGGCGCGCCATCGACATCCTCCGCCGGGACAGGCGATATCGCGACAAGCTCGCTCTGCTCGAGCGCTCGGATATGACGTCTGACCCCGCGGAGGCCGACGACCGCCTTCGCCTGATCTTCACGTGCTGTCACCCGGCGCTGTCGCAAGAAGCGCAGGTGGCGCTCACGCTGCGCGCCGTCGCCGGGTTCACCACCGCCGAGATCGCGAGCGCGTTTCTGGTCGCGGAAGCCACTGTGGCCCAGCGAATCGTGCGCGCCAAGAGAAAGATCGTCGACGCAAACATCCCGTACCGCGTCCCAGCAGGCACTGAGCTGGCGGACCGGCTGGATGGGGTTCTCTCGGTCCTGTACCTGATGTTCAACGAGGGTTACCTGAGTCGAGGCGCGCAGGCCGCCATGCGCCGCGACTTGGCCAATGATGCGCTCTGGCTGACGCGCCTCGTGGCGAGGCTCATGCCAGACCAGCCGGAGGTGGTCGGGCTGCAGGCGTTGATGACGCTGAACCTGGCGCGATCGGCAGCGCGCTTCGACGAGGCGGGGGAGATGGTGCTGCTGCCCGATCAGGATCGCAGCCGGTGGGACTCGGTCGCAATCGCCGATGGGATGGCGCTGCTCGATCGGGCGGGGGCGATGCACGCGCCTGGGCCGTACCAGCTGCAGGCCGCTATCGCGGCGTTGCATTCGGAGGCACGATCTTGGGCGGACACCGACTGGCACCAGATCGTGGTGCTCTATGACGCCCTGCTGGGACATGTGGACAGCCCCGTCGTCCGTCTAAACCGCGCGGTGGCTTTGAGTCACTTCGCCGGCCCGGAGGTCGCGCTGGGTGAGGTCAACGATCTCGCGTTGGTGCTGAGCGGCTACCACCTGTTCCATTCGACTCGTGCCGAGCTGCTTGACCAGCTCGGTGAGCCGGTGCTGGCTCGCGAGGCCCGGCGTCGCGCTCTGGACCTGTGCCAGAACCCGGCGGAGCGGTCACTTCTGGAGCGCAAGCTGCGCAGCTGAGGCGCGCGCCCAGAGGTCTTCGAGTGCCTGTGCGTGGATGGGCGTGTAGATCTGCTCCGGAGGAACGAAGTGGTGAACTCCGGCGAAACGCTGGATCCGGATGTCGGCGAACAGGCGAGCCAGGACTGCCGCCTGCACCGCCTCGTAGTCGTGGCTCAGGTCGCCGTAGCCGAGGTAAACCGGGAACTCACATGCCCGGAGCAGATCTCGGTCGAACGAGTACGCGAGGAATGCACCCATCATGGCCGCGATGCCGGCAGGCCTCTTCTCCATCCCAGGCGTCAGCTGGGACGGAGGCGGAGGTGGCTGGACACCTGGTTTTAGCTGCGCGCGAACGAAGGCCGCCATGAAAGCGGGTCCCTGGAGACCGTCCAGCTGGGCGTTGAGGTAATCCATCGCGGCCTGCTCTTCGGGGCCCCTCTGCCCCGGGATCATCGCCGGCTCGAACAGCGCCAGGCTCAGCAGCCGCTGCGGTCGCGTGCCGGCGAATGCCAGCGAGAGGAAGCCTCCTCCCGAGTACCCCAGCAGATGAAACCGCTCGAGCCCCAGCGAGTCTGCGAAGCGATCGACGGCCGCGAGCTCCATCTCCACCGAGTAATCGGCTGGAGCCGATTCGCCTCCATAGAGCTCGTGGTCTTTCAGATGCAGTTCTGCGCGGCGGTGCAGTGTCGACTTCAGTGGTGAGTATCGCTGCGCGGCCGGCGCGACGCCTCCCGGTAGACAGATCACATGGGTGCTCATGCCGCCCAGTGTCGTAGTCAGCTAGCGGTGCGCACATCGCGCGTTCGCGCTATTCGAGCAGGTCTTTCTCGATCGCGAAAAGCGTGGCCCCGGCGCGGGTCGAGACGCCGATCTTGTCGTAGATGTGCCGGACGTGGTGGTCGACGGTGCTGGGTGAGATGTCCAACAGGTCCGCAGCCTGCTTCTTGGTCCCGCCACGGCAGATGAGGCGCAGGACCTGGACCTCGCGGCTGCTGAGTCCCGCGGGCCAGGATTCGTGCGCCGTACGAACGAGGTGGCCGGCCGCGGTCAGCACAGCGTCCACTGAATTCGCGTCAAGGCGGCCCGCGTGCGCTTCTGCCAGCAGCGCGCCAGCGGCCGAATCGCGGCTGAGCGCCGGCCGGTGCGGGCGGGGCTGAGTCATCGCTTGATATGCGTCGGCGGCGGCCAGAATCCGGGCAGCGGGCGGAATCTCGGGGCGCTTCGATCCGCGGAAATAGCCGGACCCGTCGACTCGTTCGTGGTGCGTGCCCGCGAGTACGGCAAGCGGCTCTAGCCGCGTGACCCTGGACAGGATCCGCTCGGAGTAATAAGGATGGAGCCGCACGCGTTCCCACTCGCCATCGGTCAGGCGAGCCGGCTTGTCCCAGATGCCGTTGGGGACCGACAAGCGTCCCAGGTCGTGCAGCAGGGCGGCGCGGCGCATCGTCTCCGCCTCGACCGGCGATGTGGCTGCCGCCAGCGCCGCCACACCTCGCGAATGGCCCGCGGTGAACGGCGACTTCAGATCGGCGAAGTCGGCGAAGGCCTCCAGCGTTGCATCCAGCCGGACCTCGGGCACCCACGGATGAGGTTCCGGCTCGCGGGCCAGCACCGCCTCCCACGGCGACTCCACACCGGCTTCATTCAAGAGCTCTTCGGCGTATGCGAGGAAAGTGCTCGCGACCGCCGGGTCGTATGCCGCGCCGCTTCGGGCCGCGAGGGCCGCGCGCACACGGTCGGCGCCACCCAGCCGCAGCAGCACCTCGGCATCGCGAGCGACAAAGACGATGCGCGACGAGAGGGGAATGGTCTCCCCAGCGACGCCATCCGGGAACCCGGTTCCGTTCCAGGTCTCGAAAGCTGAGGCCAGGCCGTGGCGCACGCCGGGCTGCAGGCCGATGCGCGAGGCCAGGTTCTCGGCAAGCTCGCACCCGGCGCGGACTCCTTCGCGGCCCTGCTGGGCTCCCCCGGCGACCATGCCGGCGACCAGGCGGGCCCGGCGCAGCGGACCGTGGCCAGCGCCGACTCTGGGCATGACGCGGGACGCGAATTCACTCTGTGCACCGCCCAGCACGGGGGCGATCGCGGCGCGGATGCCGATGTCATCGCCGCCCACCATGGCGGCGAACTCGTATGCGTCGGCGGTGCAACCGAGGAACCGGAGGAGGGCGAGATAGTAGACGTCGGATAGGTCCTCGCTGCTCAGACCAAGCCGTTCGCCGAGCGCGATCGCGATGAGGCAAGTGCGGAGGGCCTGCTCCATGGGCTGGCCCATCCCGAGGTCGGTGGCCAGCGAGAGGGCCGCCATCAGCTCGGCGAGGCGCAGCCGCTCCGTCACATCATCGCCTCTCGCCTTTCATCCCGAGCTCAGCGCTGCGGCGGCGAATGACCTCGATGACCTCCTCTACACGTTTCGGATCGGCGCCCAGGCAGCGGATCACCAGCTCTTTGGTTTCGAAGTTCGGGTACGAGCCGATGGAGATGTCCGGAAACTTCTCCTCGAGCTCTCGCATCAACGGATAGAAGCGCGCCTCGACGGCGAACGTGTATCGGAGTTCGCGAACGGTCGCGGCCGAACCTCCGGCCAGGAACTGCGGCTCGAGCTCTTCCGTGAAAATGCTCTTCAGCTCCAGCGGGATCCCGGGCAGCACGAAGATGCGCTTGCCGTCGACCTCGTACATCACACCCGGGGCCATGCCGCGCTTGTTTTTGAACACGTGCGCGGGTCCCGTCGGGATGCGTGCCATACGCAGGTTGCCCTCGGTGACCTCGGGTGACTCCATCAGCCCAGCCTCATGCATGCGGCGGACACGGCGCTCGATGCGCAGGCGGGTGTCCTCCCAGATGATCAGGGCGCGTCCAAGCGCTTCGGCAACCGAGGCGAAGGTGCGGTCGTCCGGTGTCGGCCCCAGACCTCCGCTCACGAACACGTCGGTGATCTCCGCATCCGCAAGTTCGCGCTTGAGCTGATCGACTATCTCACCCGGCCGGTCGCGGATTGCGGTGACGCGTTTGACGGGATAGCCGAGCAGACGAAGCCGCTCAGCCAGCCAGTGCGAGTTGGTATCGAGGGTGAAGCCGCCGACCAGCTCGTCACCGATCGCGACGATGCTCGTGGCCATTCGGGCGACGATATACCAGTCGTGAAGCCAGAGCGTCTTCATGCTGTGGTCCGCGGGGACGTCCAGGGGGTCGGCTTCCGCTTCTTCCTCGTGCGCGAGGCGCATGCACTCGGGCTGCGGGGTTGGGTTCGAAATCGCGACGATGGCACTGTCGAGCTCGTCGCCGAGGGGCCCAAGGAAGACCTGGAGCGCCTGCTGGAAGCCGCTCGCCGCGGACCGAGTCATGCCCGCGTGAGCGAGGTCAAGGCGGACTGGTCGTCCGCGAGTGGCGGTCTCGATCGGTTCGACCTGACCTTCTGATCGCGGGTACTAGACGTTAGTGTCCCGCCCCCGAAGTTCCTTGCATCTCGACGGCCTGGGTGGCCGGGCGCCGTCTCACCCCGCGGAATCTTGCGATTCCGCAGGGACCCCGAGAGGGGCGCTGAAGCCTGCGTCGCCTCCTGCGCGCGCTCGGTCACGCATCTACATGATGCGTTCCCTCGCGTGCTCGTCGCCTCCTTGGCTCCGGCCGCCGATGCCGCCGAATCTGCGGCGGAACTCGGGGTCAGGACACTAGCGTGAGCAAGTCCTCGCGGCGCCGCGCGCGAACCAAGGCTCGCAAACACATCGCAGCGCAGCGCCGATTGCAGGTCGCTGCGGTGAAAGCACCCGTCGCCGTGGCGAAGGCGCAAGTGGTGGCGGCGCCCACCATTACCGCGATCGCCCGCCGCCAGATCTGGGCGCTGGTGCGCGCGCCGTCCGGCTGGGCGATCGCCGCTGTGTTCCTCTTTTTCACCTCCGGCTTCGGTTTCATCGGCAGCGTGATCGCCGGCCAGCAGGCGAGCGTCGATGGGATCTACCAGGTCGTCACCGGAGTGCTCACCCTTGTCCTGGCGCCGGTGATCACGCTGCGTCTCGCGGCGGAACCTCCAACCCCGGTCGCGGCCCGTGCCTACCAGGTCATCGCCGGCCGGTGGCTCGGGGCCTTTGGGTTCTACGTCCTTCTCATCGCCACCACGCTCGTCTACGTGGTCCTGCTCGCGGTCTACGTGCGAGGCGAGCAGCTCGACTTCGGGCTGATCGCGGTCACCTACGTCGGTATGCTCGCTGCCGGCGCAGCGGCGGTCGCGATCGCGGTTTTCGCCACGAGCCTGACGAGAAACCGCGCCGCCGGGTACTTGCTCGGTGTCGGTTTCCTGGTGGTGGCGTGGTACTCGACATTCGTCGTCGGGTCATTCAGCGGGTCGGCTCGCAACGACCTGCTCGACTACGTGAGCGGATTCAATCGCTACCAATCGTTCAGCCTCGGCCTCCTGACGCTGCCCGATACGCTGTACTTCGTCAGCCTGGCGCTGGGCGCGCTGTTCCTCGCGATGCCGGTGACGATGTTCAGGCGATCGCTGGGGACCGCAGTCACGGCAGTTGTGCTCATCGTGCTCATCGCGGCGAACGTGCTCGCTTCGCGCACTCCGCTGTCGCTTGACCTGACACGGGACCGGGTGAACACGCTCACCCCCCAGTCCGCGAACGCAGCGAAGGATCTTGGTTCCGACCTTCAGGTGATCGGCCTTTTCCGGCCCGGCGCCGGCAACGGTCAGGCAGAGGCTGAGGCGCTCATCGCCCTCTACAGGATGCAGAACCCGCATGTCACGTACCGCCGAGAGAACGTGGACACCGACAGCACCGACGTCAAGCGGTACGCGATCAAGGAACCGAACACCATCGTGCTGGACTACAAGGGCAGATCCGAGCTGCTGATGCCGGGTTCGCAGGGCGAGGCCGATTTCACCGCGGCCCTCCTCGCGCTCGAATCCGCGCGAGTGCCTCTGGTCTGCTGGGCGATCGGCGATGGCGAGCGAGGCCTCAAGGACATCAACGAGGCCACGGGTTATTCGGGCGTGGCCGATCTCCTGAGCAGGAACAGCTTTTTGACCAGGGACCTGATCATCGCGCAAGCGACCTCGATCCCGAGCGACTGCGACGAGCTCGCGATCGTCGATCCGACCGCTGCGCTGCCGGCGCAAAGCGTGAAAGCGGTCGACGACTATTTGGCCGCGGGCGGCAAGCTTCTGATCGCGGCCGAGCCGTGGGCGAAGGTCGCACAGAGCACGCAGTCGCTCAACGCCGTCCTCGAGCCATACGGCGTCGGCTTTTCCGGCGCTCTGGTCATCGAGACGGATCCGTCGCGGCACGCCAGCCAGGACGCGACCACCCTCGCCGTCAGCGGCTACGGGAGCTCGCCGGTGGCACGCGAAATACAGGGAACGGTTTCGTTCTTTCCGCTCGCCACGTCCATCACAGGCACGCCCGCCCCGGCGGCGACAGCGACGCCAATCGCGACAACGTCGGGCACCTCGTATGCGATTGCCTCGCCGCGGTCGCTGCAGGACCTCGGCCGCAAGGCGGCGGACGCCTCGGGGCCATTCAACGTCATGGAGGCGATCGAGCAACCGGCCGGAACCAAGAGGACCCGAATCGTGATCGTTGGCAGCCCCGGCTTCGCGGAAAACCGCACCCTGCCTCCCAACAACAGCGACGCCAACCTGGAGCTCGCGCTGGCGTCGTTCCAGTGGCTGTCCGAACAGGATTCGCTCGTGTCCTTCCCGCCCAAGGCCGCTCGAGCGCTTCCACTCGCCCTCGCCCAGCAGGACCAGAGCACGCTGATCTTCATAACCAGCGTCCTCCTGCCTGGCCTGATGGTGTTCGGCGGGGTGGCCGTCTGGTGGCGCCGGCGCGTGTTCGTTTGATGGTTCGTATAACCTTTCGCTCCGCGCCGATTGTTTGAGCGCCGGGCTCGTAGAGAGGGAAGGTGGATCAGAACTTAGTCCTGTTCGGGGTGGCGGGCGGCCTGGCCGCGGTGCTGTTCGCGGTCGTCCTCATCATCCTGGTGCTCCGGATGCCGGCCGGCAACGCGCGCATGCGAGAGATCGCGGCCGCCATCCAGGAAGGCGCCTCCGCCTACCTCAACCGCCAGTACATGGTGATCGCGATCATCGGTGTGGTCATAGCAGTCGTCATCGGCGTCGCGATCAACTGGACGACCGCGGTGCTCTATGTCGTCGGCGCCGTGCTCTCAGCAGCGGCCGGATACGTGGGCATGAACATCTCGGTGCGCGCAAACGTGCGCACGGCCGAGGCGGCGCGGGGAGGCCTCAACAAGGCGCTGCAGGTTGCCTTCCGTGGCGGCGCTGTGACCGGCTTCATGGTCGTGGGGCTTGGGCTCCTCGGCGTATCGGCCGCCTACTACATCTTCAAGAACCCTGACGCGCTGGTCGGGCTTGCTTTCGGCGCCAGCCTGGTGTCGGTCTTCGCCCGACTGGGCGGTGGCATCTACACCAAGGCAGCCGACGTCGGCGCGGACCTCGTGGGCAAGGTGGAAGCCGGCATCCCGGAGGACGACCCGCGCAACCCGGCCGTCATCGCCGACAACGTGGGCGACAACGTCGGCGACTGCGCCGGCATGGCCGCGGACCTGTTCGAAACCTACGCCGTGACCATGATCGCGGCAATGCTGCTTGGCTCGCTCCTGTTCAAGGGCCAGATGGCGTGGGTCATGTATCCGCTGCTGCTGGGAGCGGTCAGCGTCGTGGGCTCGATCGTGGGCACGTTCTTCGTGCGTGTCTTCAACCCCCGATGGATCATGGGCGCCCTCTACGCGGGATTGCTTGTTGCCGTGGCGGTCGCCCTGGTCGGCTTCTACTTCGTCACCCAATACATGGTTGACAACGGCTACCTGAAGGCCGGCGGGGGCGTGAGCGACCCGCACAACCTCTTCTACGCGGGCCTCATCGGCGTCGTGATCACGATTCTCATCGTCGCCATCACGGAGTTCTTCACCGAGACGGCCTACTGGCCCGTCCATCTGATCGCCAAGGCCTCAGTCACGGGCCACGCGACCAACATCATCGCCGGCCAGTCGATCGGGATGATGGCGACGGCGCTGCCTGTGACCGTGATCGGAATCGGAATCCTGATCAGCTACAACATCGCGGGCTTGTATGGCATCGCGACCGCTGCGGTTGCGATGCTGTCGATGACGGGGATCATCGTCGCCATCGACTCGTACGGTCCGATCACCGACAACGCCGGAGGCATCGCGCAGATGGCGGACCTTCCCGAATCGGTCCGCGGGGTCACAGACCCGCTCGACGCCGTCGGCAACACCACGAAAGCGGTGACCAAGGGATACGCGATCGGCTCCGCCGGCCTCGCGGCGCTGGTGCTCTTCTCCTCGTATACCCAGGAGCTCACACGGGCCGGCCATTCCATCGTTTTCGACCTGACCGACCCGCATGTCATCGTCGGCCTCTTTTTCGGTGGGATCCTGCCTTTTCTGTTCGGCTCGCTCGCGATGCTTGCCGTCGGGCGCGCCGGCGGCCTGGTCGTGGAGGAGGTGCGCCGCCAGTTCCGCGAGATCAAGGGGATCATGGAGGGCACCGGCAAGCCCGAGTACGGGACCGCGGTGCGAATCGTGACCGCCGCCGCCCAGCGCGAAATGATCCTGCCCGGCATCATCCCGGTGGTGGCGCCCCTGGCCGTCGGCTACCTCTTGGGCCCGCAGGCGCTCGGAGGAATGCTGATCGGCGCCATCGTGACCGGTCTTTTTCTTGCGCTGGCGATGACGAGCGGAGGCGCGGCGTGGGACAACGCGAAGAAGTACATCGAGGAGGGGCATCTCGGGGGCAAGGGATCGGAAGCCCACAAGGCGGCCGTCACGGGCGACACCGTCGGAGACCCCAACAAAGACACCGCCGGACCCGCCATCAACCCGATGATCAAGGTCGTCAACATCATCGCGATCCTGATCGCGGCCTCGGTTGCGTCGAACTATTTGATTCACTAGTACACTCGTTCCGGGAGGGTCGTGACGGTGAACGACTACCAGAAGGAGATCGCCGACCTCGAAGCCCAGATCGACCAGCTGGTCGAGGCAGAAGGTGACCCGACGACGATCGCTGAGCTGTCGATGCAGCTGGAGATTCTGAAGGCGATCTATGAGCGAGCAATCGACCTGCTCGAACGTGGGAATAAGGACCAGGGGTTGCGCTATGGACTGCGCATCCAGGGCTACGGGGACTGGAATCTCGACAACGTATACGCGTTCGTCTACGAGCGCGCGGTCGAGCTGGAGCCCCAGGCCCATCGCGCGTTTGTCGGCGGAATCGAGACGGCCGACTTTGCGCTCATGCTCAACTCATAATCCATAGGTCATGGAAACCCCGCTAACCCCGTTGGAGTTCGCTCGCCGGGCGCGAAAGCTGTACGGAGACCGCGAGGCGGTCGTCGACGGCGACCTACGGATGACCTACGAACAGTTCTTCGACCGCTGCGACCGCTGGTCGGCGGCGCTGCAGCAGATCGGCGTGACGAAGGGAGACCGGGTCGCGTACATCGCGCCCAACACGCACGAGCAGCTCGAGTCTTTCTATGCCGTGCCTCAGATCGGCGCGGTGCTGGTACCCATCAATTACCGGTTGACCCCCGACGACTTCGTCTACATCACCTCGCACTCAGGAGCCAAGGTTCTCTGCGTTCACCCGGATCACATGGAGGCCGTGGACAGCATTCGCGGCCGGCTCGATGGCGTGGAGCACTTCGTCGCGCTTGGCAGCGCCGCCGGCCGAAAGGGCTGGACCGAGTATGAGGCGTCGATCGCAACCGCCGGCCCGGATTTCAAGCGTCCCGACATCGCCGAGGGCGATCTGCTCTCGCTGAACTACACCAGCGGCACGACCGCCAAGCCGAAGGGCGTGATGATCACGCATCGCAACGCGTGGATGAATGTGGTGGGCACCCTCGTCCACCTTCACCTCGGCGTCGACGATCGCTATCTCTGGACGCTGCCGATGTTCCATGCGAACGGCTGGACGTTCATCTGGATCGTGACTGCGGTCGGGGGCACCCATATATGTCTTCCGAAGGTGGATCCGGCGAAGGTCTTCGAGCTGATCCGTAACGAGCACGTCACGTGGCTTTGCGCGGCGCCCACCGTTTTAATTGCGCTCGCCAACGCGCCGGTCGCCGTGCGCGGCGAGGTGCCCCGAGGGGTCAACGTCGTGACGGCGGGCGCGCCGCCTGCGGCGGCGACGATCGAGCGGATGGAGGGCGAGTTCGGCTGGGAGGTGACGCAGGTCTACGGACTGACCGAGACGTCGCCCTTCTTGACCATCTGCGAACCTCGTCCGGAGCATCGCCGCCTGGCGCCAGTTGACCGCGCGGTGATCAAGGCCCGGACAGGCGTGGAGCTGATCACCGCGGGCGAGCTGCGGGTAGTCGACAGCTCCGGCAAGGACGTGGCCATGAACGGCCAGGAGCTAGGCGAGATCGTGTTCCGCGGCAACGTGATCATGGAGGGCTACTACAACGACCCGGAAGCCACCAAGAAGGTGATGGGGGACGGCTGGTTCCATACAGGAGACGCTGCGGTCATGCACCCGGATGGCTATGTGGAGATTCGCGATCGGATCAAGGATGTGATCATCAGCGGGGGAGAGAACATCTCGTCGGTGGAGGTCGAAGGCGTCCTGCTCCGGCATCCGTCGGTCCAGGAGGCGGCGATAGTGGGCATGCCCCACGAGAAGTGGGGCGAGGCGCCGCACGCATACGTGGTTCTGAAGGCTGGGGCGGATGCCACGGAGGATGAGCTGATCCAGCTGTGTCGCGAGCGGCTCGCGCACTTCAAAGCGCCGCACAGCGTGACGTTCGTCCAGGAGCTGCCCAAGACGGCGACCGGGAAGATCCAGAAGTATGTGCTGAGGAAGGGCGCGGCCGCGATCGTCAGGCAGTAGCAGGCGCTTCTAGGCCCAGACCTCGGTGCGGAGCCATTTCAGCCCGCCTCGGGTGGCGCGCACGGTCACCAGCGTGCCGGGCGCCAGCGAGCGCTCGTCGAACAGCTGCATCGTGCGCGGCCGGAATCGATACAGGCGAAGGGAGTCGTCCAATCCCCCGTAGCTCGGGAACCGCGCCGCATAGGCCTTCTCGACTTCACGCGCGCGCGTGCCGGCAACTTCGCCGGCCGAACCGAACAGGTGGATCCCTCGATCGGGGCGACCCCAGGTCTGCCTGGAGTCGTAGATCGAGACTGCCGACGAACTATTGGTCGTGAGGTTGCGCGAGTGCCGCGAGTCAGGATCGGAGATCCAACACACATCGAAGGAATCGGTCCAGGCGAAGTACATGTGGCTGATGTACGCTCGCCCGCGAGGCGCCACGGTCGCGAGCGCGCAGAGGGGAGAAGCATTCATGAGCTTGCGCATCACGGTCTCCAACCGTGCGGACGACCA
Source organism: Chloroflexi bacterium 13_1_40CM_65_17 (assembly GCA_001917815.1). GTDB lineage: Bacteria > Chloroflexota > Dormibacteria > Dormibacterales > Dormibacteraceae > UBA10449. Next base: position 79,541 of record MNES01000012.1, read on the forward strand.
ACGTTTCGCGCTGCGCTCGACCGTCACCGAACCAGCCTAATCCGGCCCTCGCGGTAACCGCTGGAACGCGGTGATCGGCGGGATGGTCAGGATGCTGCCATCGTCGGCGCGAATGATCTGCCAGCCACCCTCATGAACCATCCAATGATGCCGGTAGCAGAGAAGGGTCAGGTTGGGTAAGTCTGTTGGCCCGTTGCGAATCCAGTGCACCAGATGGTGGCCCGAGGTCCAGCTGGCGGGCCGATCGCATCCCGGCCACACACAGCCACGGTCGCGAACCTCGAGCGCCTTGCGCTGCGGTCCGGAGATGACCCGCTTGGCGCGGCCGACATCGATCACCGTGGAGTCCGAGCCGAGCAGGATGCGAGTCACCGAGCAGTAGCATGCCAGTCGCTCGACCGCCTTCGCCGAGATGGGAAGCGAGAATTCCATCTCCGCCGCCGGCGCGCCTGAGAGGCCGAGCAGCGTCTCCAGCGAGGTCGTGACCTGAAGATGTGTGCGCTGCGGCACCATTCCGGTGTCCAGCGCATGCATGGCGAGGTCGACCAATGCGTCGGCCAGGCGGCGATCCCGAAGTCGGTCGTCGTCCTTGCCCGCGCGCTTGGCGAGAGGCTCCAGCGCGGTTTGGACTGCGGCCCCCCCGACCTTGTCGAGGATGCAGTTGAGGAGGACGGTGCCGTCGTCGGCGGTGGACATGGTCAGGCTTCTTGCCTCCACGCCTTGCTTCTCTTCATTCACGAAACCATCGGGATCGGCCGCGTGCCGCGCGTGCATGCATTCGTTGCGGAAGCTACGAACGCTAAGCTTCTCCGCCTTGCGTAGCAGCT
>MNES01000051.1 GCA_001917815.1 Chloroflexi bacterium 13_1_40CM_65_17
GCCCCGCGGCCCTTGGAATGGGCGCGAACGCATCGACGCGCACCCGACCGCCCTCGTACCTCCATGTGCCGGCGACGGCGCCATCGATGAGAAAGACGGGGATCGAATGCGGGGTCTTGGTGTTGAAGACGATCGGCCGGAACGCCTCAGGCATGACCTGGGTCCGGCGCGCGTGGATCATCAGAAGTGCCTCGAATGTCTGCAGGAATCGCACGGGCGCGCGCGCCGACGCATCGGGCAGGGGCGCTCCCGGGAGATCCACGAGCACGCGACCGCGCTCATCACGAAAGCGACGAAGCCGCAGGCGCTCGATCACAGGCGCCATCTTCGAGGGCGGCAGTCCGGCCCAGCTCGCGATGTCGGCGACCGACGCCGGACCAAACCCACCGAGGTATCGGCGCACCAGATGCTCCATGCCTTTGGACTCAGTGACGTCGCCCATCCGCACCCACGCCTCGGCCAGACCGTAGAGGTCAGCCCGCCTGCGCTCCCACGTGCCGGATGGCGGGACGCGAATCAAGTCGAGCCACAGCCCGATCCCCGATCACCCGATCGGTGGAACGCCTTTGGCCGCCAGCAGCGCTTTCAGCTCAGACGTACGCGCAGGTCCTTGCTGCAGCCGCGCTCGCACGAGGTCGACCACCGCCTTCATGTCGAGGCCCTCCGCCTGGTGCCGGACGACCCACTGCCACCATTCGCGACGTCCGGAGCGAACACCTGCCAGCAGGACCGGATAGTCGGCGGCGGAGACGGTGTGGATCGTGCTGCGCATCAGTGTGCCCTGGATCGCGGTCCGATTCACCAGCGCTTCGGTGAGCGCCGCGCGACGGAAATTTCGCAAGCGAGACCACAGGCCTACGTAGCCGCTTGGCGCGTGCTGGGTCTGCAGTCCACCAACGGCCTCGAGCGCTCGTGTGAGAGGCAATGACCATCGCTCGAGCAACAGCTGGCGCGCCAGCAGGGCGCGGTTCAGCTCGCGTGTGGAGAGGACGCGTTCCGTCAAGTGCGTCTAGATTCGCACGAGCTACGCGATGGCGCCGGAAGCGATGCCGCCGGGCGAGAAGTGGGCGGCCGGCGCATGGAATCCCGCGGCCTGGGCGACGACCAGCCCGACCACGACCAGAGGTAATCTCTCCGCTGTGCCGACATATCGGGCCGGGTAAAGCCCCTGTAAACGCTCCAAAGCGCCACGCGCCCGTGTCAAGGAATAGGCGCGCGAGGCGGCTTTACTACCCGAAACCAAGGCCGGCGAGCCTCCGCCGCGTCTCCTGAGTCAGCTGTCGCAGCGCCGCGGTCGACCGCGCCACGGGGGGTCGCGGCGAGCTCACCGATCGCGCGCCTGTGGGCAGTCGGTCGAGGTCGGCTTTGAACCGCGCCCTGGTCTCGCCGATGGGTTCTCGGGCGCCGCGGCGCGAGCCGCCGATCATCATCGGCTCCAGCAGGCGCTCGGTACCGGCCGGCACCTGCTCGTCATACAGCCCGACCAGATCGGCGAAAGGCCTGGTTCGCCGGAACACCTGTTTGCGGCCGGGCGCGGTGACCTTCCCGCGTGACAGCTTCATGACCGGCCCGCCCTCGTAGGAAACCAGCTTGTACGCGGTGTCGAGATATGGGTGGTCCGCCGAGACACCCATCCTGGTGCCGACACCGAACGCGTCGACGACCGCACCGCCATGCACCAGCTGGTCGATCGACGTCTCGTCGAGGCCGCCGCTGACGAATATGCGCACGTCGCGGAGCCCGGCCTGGTCGAGAATGCGACGACCGCGCTTCGAGAGAGCGACGAGGTCGCCGCTGTCGATGCGAATGCCCAGCCGGCCGCTGAGGCCAAGCTCTTTGATGATCGCGATCGCGCGCTTGATCCCCGTGATGGTGTCGTAGGTGTCGACTAGAAAAGTCGCGCGGCCGGGAAAGTCCTGAGCGAAAGCGCGGAACGCGGCCGCTTCGTCGGCGAACGCCTCGACGTACGAATGGGCCATGGTGCCCGCCGCAACCAGTCCAAAGCGCCTTGCCGCCTCCACATTGCTGGTGGCCGCAAACCCGACCATCGAGGAGACCCTCGCGACATCGATGCCGGCCTCGATCCCCTGCGTGCGTCGAAACGAGAAATCGACGACGTCGCGATCTCCCGCCGCGATCACGCAGCGAGCCGCCTTGCTGGCGATGGTTGTTTCGAATGTGACCTGGTTGAGGAACAGCGTCTCGACGAGCTGCGCTTCAGGCAGCGGTCCAGTGACCTCGAGGATCGGCTCGCCGGCGAGCGCGATGCGTCCTTCGGGAATCGCCCAGACGTCGCCGGTGAATCGAAGCCGGCGAAAGGCTTCGAGGTCGCGAGCCTCGAAGCCCTGCATGTCTCGGAGATATCGGATGTCGTCGTCGTCGAAGCGAAGGTCCGTGACCAGATCGAGGCACGACTCCACGCCCGCCGCGACAAGAAACCCGCGTGCAGGCGGCAGCGAACGTACGAACAGGCTGAAGGTGGCCGTGCCGGTCATGCCGCGCCGCAGATAGCTCGCGGCCATGTTGAGCTCATAGAGGTCGGTGAGCAGCGCGTTCACGGTCGTGGCCGCATCCTAAGGTTTCGCTGTGAGGCTGGTCGCTGCGTCATTCGGGTGGCCGTTTCGCGGCGCCTGGCCCTCCAGGTTCGCCATGGGCGTGCTGATGGTCCTCCTCCTTCCGATCTCATTCATCCCTCTGCTGGGCTATGCGATCGCCGCGACGAGGACCGCAGGGGAAGATCCGACTCACGGGCCGCCGCGGTGGAGGCTGTCGCGGCGTTTGATCGCCGACGGGTTCTGGACAGCGCTCGTGCTGCTCGTTCTCTCGGCGCCGTTCATCCTGGCGTGGAATCCGCTCGCAGACGTGATGCCGCTACAACAGGTTTATGCGCACATCGGCGCGGCATTCCTTCTCGCGCTGCCGTGGGGGCTTCTCTTGTTGCTGCTGATGCCCCACGGGACGAGCCGGTTCGCAGCGACGGGCCGCCCGCTAGACCTGTTCGACTTTCCGGCGTCGCTTCGCGGAGTCCGCCGGGATTTTCCGGCCTGGAATGTTGCCGCCGCCGCGATGGTGACCGCGTGGGCCATCGGGGTGGCTTGCGTCGGTCTCCTCTGCGTCGGCTTCTTGCCGGGCATGTTCTACGCCATTCTTGTGAGCGCACATGCGTCCGCCACGCTCCGTCCGGCCGGCATCTCGGGTACGACTCCATCCTCTGGGTGACACCGCTCTGCTCGCCGAGCTCGGCACCAGGCTCGATACCGCGCTGAATACGCGGGCGATCGCCCTCGCCACCGCCCTGAAAAAGCGTCGAGACGTGCGGCAGGCGGTCGCCGGTTACGCCGGCGTGACCGTCCATTTCGACCCCGACCAGACGACGCATGAAACACTGGGCGCCGCCATCAAGAGGTTGGCGGCGAAGCGTCCGCCGATGGCCGAGCCGGGCCGCCTGCACCGGATCCCAGTCGTGTACGCAGGACCGGACCTCGAGGAGGTCGCCGCCCGCCTGAACCTGACGAGGGAGACGATCGCGGAGCTGCATTCGAAACCGATCTATCGCGTGTTCCTGGTTGGCTTCGTGCCGGGCTGGGCCTACCTCGGACCGCTGCCCGAAGAGCTCGAGCTGCCGCGGCGGCAGGTGCCCCGCACGCAGGTGCCGGCCGGCTCGGTCGCGATCGCGGGAAGGCAGACCGGTATTTATCCGTTGCCGACGCCTGGCGGCTGGCACCTGATTGGGCGGACCTCGGTGAAGCTCTTCCTGCCCGACCGCGATCCGCCGTGCCTCTTTCGCGCTGGCGACCGGGTGAAATTCTTCGCCGCAAATCTTTGAGTACCGTGCTCCGGGTGCTCGAGCCCGGTCTCTTCACGACCGTCCAGGACCTCGGCCGGCCAAACGCCATCGCCTCCGGCGTGCCTCCCGGCGGCGCGATGGATCGCTTCGCGCATCGGGCCGCGAACCTGCTCGTCGGCAATTCGGAAGGGGATGCCACTCTCGAGTGCACGCTCACCGGCCCGCACCTGCTGGCCGAGCGTTCGTGCGTGGTCGCGATCGCGGGCGCGGAGTTCGAAATTCGGATCAACGGCCAGGTCGCGCCCACGTGGACCGGCATATTCCTTGGCAAGGGCGACCACCTGGCGTTCGGCGCCCGCCGTTCGGGAGGGCGCGCGTACGTCGCGGTCGCCGGCGGGATCCAGGCCGACCGCTGGCTGGGATCAGCGTCCACCAATCTGATGGCCGCTCGCGGCGGCATGAACGGTCGCAACATGAAAGCTGGCGACCAGATTGGCGTGGCCCGCGAAGCGTCGCGGCCAGCGGTATCCGGCCACCACCTCCCGAAACGGCTGCACCCCGACTATGGCAACCACACGCTCGCCGCAGTTGTGGGCCCGCACCTGAAACGGCTGGATCCGGACAGCCGCGGACTGCTGTTCAAGGCTGCCTTCAAGGTCAGTCGGGAGGCCGACCGCATGGGCTACCGACTGGACGGCCCGAGGCTCGGGACCTCAGGCGACGAGCTGCTCTCTTTCGGGCTCACCGCTGGCGCGGTGCAGGTTCCTCATGGCGGCCAGGCGATCCTGCTGATGGCGGACCACCAGACTGCCGGCGGCTACCCGGTGGTGGCAACTGTCGTGAGCGCGTCGATGCCGGTGGCGGCACAACTGGTCCCCGGAGACGAGCTGCATTTCGCCGAGGTCACGCTCGACCGAGCACACCAGATGCGCCTGTCGCTGGCAAACGCGCTCGACACGCTGCGCGAGCCCGCGCGTTGAGCCGTCAGCCCTGGGCCGCTTTTCGCGCCTCCTCGATCACGGCGTCGTAGTCAGGCAGCGGCTGCTCACGCGAGCCCTGCCATGCATAGCGGATCGTCCCCGAGCCGTCGATCACGAAGACGGTGCGCCGCGCCATCCCCGAATAACCTGCCACGTCGTCACGCCGCACGCCGTAGTCGGTGACCATCTTGCGTTCGAAATCGCCTATGAGGTCATAGGGCAGCCCGCCCAGCTCCTTGGCGAACGCCTGGTGCGAGAACACGGAATCGACGCTGATGCCGTAGATGCCGATGCCATCCGCGGCGGCCGCCTCGTGCCTTGACCGAAACTCGGTCAGCTCGGTCCTTCAACCACCCGTGAAATCAAGCACATAGAAAAGGAATATGAGGGCCTTGTGCTTCGCCAGCGCTTCACCGAGTGTCAGCTCCTGTCCGCTTGTCGTCGGGAGCTTGAAATCCGGCGCCTTGTCCCCGACCTGGAGCACCATAAGAGTCTATCCGCGCTCGAGAACGTACCAGCCGGTGCGGGTTACGCCGGTCACCTGGTAGCCCGCGTCGAATGCGGATGTCAGCGCCTTGCGCACGGCCATCCGCCACGCGCGCGCCAGCTGCGGATCGGAGCGCCGGAGGGCGACGATGTCTTCGGGCACCTGACAGGTGACCACGCGCGCGGCTGACGACCCCGGCACTGGCTCGCCACCATCGCCTACCGAGAGCACAGTGTCGATTCGCCAGCGCTGCAGGTCCTCCGACGCCGGGTCGTGCGGCTTGCCTTCGGCCGCCTCCTTGACCTTCGGCGAGTCGAGGCGCCAGCTGATGAGAAGCCGGTCTGTCTCTTCACCCGCATTGATTCCGTCCCTCATCTCGCCGTAGAGATTGATCAGATAGCTGCTAGCTTCGGCGCCGAGCTTGTTGAGGTTGAAGTAAGCGTTGCGCCGCACGAGGGGATCAAAAGTCCATTCGATGACATTCACCCCGCGGTCGAGGCACCAGGTGCGCTGATGCTGCTTGAGGTCGAACCCGAGGCCGCGCGCCTGGCCACCGGCGACGACGCCGAGGATGTGCGAATGGAGGTGCAGGTGATCTGGCAAGCCGCCGAGCCAGCCGACCAGACCGCCTACAAGGCGCCCGTCCTGGTGCGCGCCGACGACGTAATTTCCAGAGTTCGCGAGGGCGGTGAGCACGTCGGAGCCGATGGGCGGCTCGCCCGGCCGCTCCCATACATCGGCGAAGAGCCGCTCCAGCGCCCTTAGGTCGTCAAGCTCCGTCAGCTCCGAGATCACATTCGGACTCTAGCGGCTACGCGATCGCGAGCCGCCTGCCGGCAAAGAGCGAGGCGGCCGGCAGCGCGAGCGCGACGGCGGTGGCGGCGCCGAATGCGATGGCGATGCCGGCCGGCTCGAGCAGCAGCGAGACGGTGAGGAAAAACCCGGCGAACGCAAACAGTCCGAGCAGGAGGCCGCGCAGCACGCCGAACGCCGAGTCGGCGCCCTGGAGGGATTCCGCCTCCCCCACTTACTGCCTCGCGAGTGGGCCCGTCTCCACGCCCGCCTCACGAAGGGCGGCTCGAACCGCGGCGGCGACCGCAGCCGCGCCTTCGGAGTCACCGTGTATGCAGACGGTGTCGTATTGCCCCGAGCGCGCAAGGCGCACGGCTTGAGCGGCGGCGGTGGGCGCGTCGAGCACTGCTCCCGGCTGTGTCCGAGGGGCCAGGCTGCCGTCGAAAAGGAGGAGGCGATCCGCAAAGCCCTCCCGATACGCGGGCACACCCGCTCTTCTCGCAGCGGCCAGCAGCTCGAGGCCCGGCTGCCCGACCAGACCGACTCCGTGCGCCTTCGCCACCCGGGCCACGGCGTCCGCTGAAGCAGGGTCGGACTGGCAGCGGTGATAGAGCGCTCCGTGGGGCTTGACGTACGCGACAGGCACCACCGCGGCGAGGGCCGCGACCTGGAACGTCACCAAAGCCTCGATCTGTTCCGGTGAGACCTCGCGCTCCCGACGTCCAAACCCTTCCGGATCGTCGTACCCGGGATGCGCCCCGACTTCGACGCCGAGCTGGTGGCACCGCACCGCGGTCGCGATCGTGATCGATGCCGATCCCGCGTACACCCCGCAGGCGACGCTTGCGCTGTCGATGTGGGCCATGATCATTTCGTCGGCTCCTGCGCCTTCGCCGAGGTCCGCGTTGAGGTTCAACTGTGCGAGGTGTCGCCGTGCAGCAGCTGGATGGCATGCCCTACGACCGGCATCACCGCCTTCAGCGATTCAGTGGCGCCGCTCATGCTGCCGGGCACGCTGATGATGAGGGTGCGATCGCGCACGCCGGCAATCGAGCGGGAGAGCGCAGCCATTGGCGTGCCGGCCACGCCTGCCCGCCTCATCGCCTCACCAAAGCCCGGTACCTCATAGGCAAACAGCGCGGAGAGCGTCTGCGGGGTCACGTCGCGTGGGCCCAAGCCGGTGCCGCCAGTCGTGACGACGAGGTCGACACCACGCGCGACCGCGGTAAGGACCGCCTCCGAGATCCGCCCAGCCTCATCGGGTACGACTTCCGGGGCGCCGACCTCGAACCCACCGCGACTCAGCACGTCGACGAGCGCGGCGCCGCTCTTGTCTTCTCGCTTGCCGTGGAACACGCCGTCGCTGACGGTGACGACGTGGGCAGTGTTCACTTTGTGTTTTTGGCCGGCGGGCGCTTCCAGCTTCCCGATCGGCCGCCCGATTTCTCGAGCAGCCGCACCGACTCGATGAACACGCCGCGCTCGATGCCCTTGGTCATGTCGATGAGGGTCAGGCCGGCCACGGCGGCCGCGGTCAGGGCTTCCATCTCGACCCCTGTCTGGCCCACCACGCGAGCACGCGCCAGCACGCGCACGCCGCCGGCGGCGAACTCGAAATCGACCTCGACGCTGGCCAGCGGCAGCGGGTGGCACAGCGGAATCAGCTCAGAGGTGCGCTTGGCGGCCATGATGCCCGCGACGCGAGCCACCGGCAGGGCGTCGCCTTTGGGAGTGCCTTCACGCACCGCGCGCAGGGTCGCCGGCGCCATGCGCACGAAGCACTCCGCGAGCGCTTCGCGCGACGTGGTCGGCTTGTCGCCGACGTCGACCATGCGGGCCGCCCCGCTCTCATCGAGGTGCGTCAGCCGTTTCGCCACTCGCTCAGGATATTCGCCAGATGCCGGACATCGACGGAGTCCTGTTCGACTACGGGCAGACGCTGGTCACGTTCACCTACCCGAAAAGCGACCTGCTCGAGGTCATCCGCAATTTCCGGCCGACCATCGAGGAGACCCTCAATGCGCCGGCCCCTCCGGCGGAAATCATCCTCGACGACGTCTTGCTGCCCCTGGAGCGCTATGTCTCGAGCGAGAGCGAGGACGAGGTCGACTGGCTGGACGCGGCAAAGACGTCGTGGGACATGGCCGGCCTGCCGCTGCCGGACGGTTTGCTGTACGAGATCGTCGATGCAGAGCAGATGTGCTGGGACCGGATCGTGAAGGTCGATCCCCACGCGGCGCCGGTTCTCTCGCTGCTCGGCTCTCGCGGCATCAGGCGCGCGATCTGCTCCAACGCGCCCTTTCCTCCTGAGATGATGCGCCGCCAGGTGGAAACGAACGGGATCGGCGCGCTGATGGATGGCGTGGTGTTCTCGAGCATGGTCGGCCGGCGCAAACCGGCGCCCGAGATGTACCGCGCCGCGCTCGATGCCATCGGCGTGACGCCGGGCAGGGCTCTCTTCGTCGGCAACCGCGTGCGCGAGGACTACGACGGGCCGCGCTCGCTGGGTATGCGGGCGGTCATCTGCACCGCGCACAACTCGGAGCCCGCCCCGGCCGGGATTCCATCGATCGCCTCGCTCGGAGATCTGCCAGGGCTCCTGTGAAGAAGCGACCGGGCAGGCTGTGGCTCTTCTTCTACGGGCGCGCCCGGCGCGGCTTTCCGTGGCTCTTGGCCGGCGTCCTGCTTGCGGTCCTGATCTTCGCGCTGTTGTTCGCGATCCCGGGGGGATCGGACCTGTCGCGCACGCTCGGCGGTGTGGTGCTCGTTCTGCTGCTGGTGGGTGCGGCGGGATTTGTCATCGCGGTCGCGTTCTTCCCCCGACGGCGTCCCTGAGCAGCCCTCGCCGCGATCAGGACCGCGGCCGCGCCGGCCCCGACCCCGTTGTCGATGTTGACCACCACGAGGCCGGTCGAGCACGACTGGAGCATCGTGTTGAGCGCGGCCTCGCCGGCACCGCCGCGACCGTAGCCGGTCGAGACGGGGAGCCCGATGACCGGGACGTCGACGAGCCCGGCCACCAACCCCGGCAGCACTCCGTCCATGCCGGCCGCGACGACGATGACATCGGCGCCCCATTCCAGAGTTGCGGCCAGCGGACCAACGAAGCGGTGCAGCCCGGCGACCCCGAGGTCGGCATCGAGCCGCGAGGCGAGGCCACATGCCTCAACGACCATGCGGGCCTCATCGGCCACGGGCAAATCCGAGGTTCCAGCCGTGAGGAAACCGACCTTGCCGTCGACTGGCTCCGGGGCGAATCCAGGACGAAGCACCCGCGCGGCGTGGGCGTAGTCGACGACGCTCATGCCCGCCTCAGCCGCCGCGTGGTGAAGTGCCGCGCGATGTTCCGCGGTCAGGCGGCTCACCATGCCCTGCCCCTGGCGATCGGCCAGCGCCACGGTTAGCCGCGCCGCGTCAGCGGGGGCCTTGCCGGTCGCCAGCACCACCTCGGGGATGCCGCGTCGCATGTAGCGGCCGAGGTCGAGCTTCGCCTTGCCGCCGAGCTCCTCGAGCTGGAGGCTCCGCAGCTCGGCTAGAGCTTCGTCTTCGGTGAGCTCGCCCGCGATCAGCCTTCGGAGGATGTTCCTCAAAGCCCCGCGAGCACCTCGCGCATCCGCTGCCAGTGCGTCCCGGCCCAGTAGACTCGGCCACAGTCGGGGCATTCCGAGTATCGGGACTGGGTCCGGCGCACGTACGGCGGCACGCGCTCAGCCACCGTCGAAGCCACCCGCGCCTGCAGCTCGGCGTTGCACTCGATGCAGCGGGTGAGGGCTTCTTTCAGCTCCAGGCCAAGCTCCTTGAACACCTGCCGGAGCTGCGCGGTCACCTCGTCGTCGCGGATGAGGATGGCGCGCACGATGCCTGTCTGGATCACACGACGCTTGGTCAGGTCCCGGTCACGGGTCAGGAGCACCCGGCTTTCGGCCGCGGCCTCGCGGACCAGCTCGGCGTCGTCGATTCGAGGGTGGTACGAGGCGTCGTAACCCAGCGCGCGCAGCCAGCGCGCGAGCCGCCCGACATTGCAGTCGGCGAGGAACCTGGGCTTCATTGACGTCATCTTAGAATCGGGGCATGGCTGGGACGGAGGATCTGATGACCGCGCTGCGTAGAGAGGCGGTCTCCTGCTATTCGTGGTCGAATGGACCGCACGATCGCTATGCCGCTCACAGCCACTCGTACGAGAAGGTCCTGTACTGCGTGGACGGCTCGATCACTTTCATGCTTGAGCGCGAGGGCAGGCGGCTCGAGCTGAAGCCAGGTGACCGGATGGTGCTGCCCGCCGGCACCGTGCACTCGGCGATCGTCGGACCGGCGGGCTGCAAGTGCATCGAGGGCCAGCGCCCTTAGGCAGGTGGTCGCCAACACTCGCGGCGTAATATGAGATTGCCGATGAGCATCATCGAGTTCATCCGCGATCGGGCTCGGTTCTACAACTGCCCGGTGTGCGGGCGCAGCTTGAAAGGCTGCGAGATACAGGTCCTCAGCCACGAGGAGGAGCGGTTCCACCTGCAGGTCACGTGCGCGCAGTGCCAGGTGACCTTCATCGTCGTGCTGGCGATCGCGGGCGGCGCGGTCGAAGAGATCGAGAGCGTTGAGCCGGCCGCCAGCGTGGAGGCCGCACCGGCGCGGGAGCCGATCAGCGTCGATGAGATCCTCGACCTGCATCTCTACATGAAGAGCTTCCAGGGCACCCTGAAGGAGCTCATTCACCAGCCGGATCACAGCCGCGGCTGAGAGCCGGCCCGCGACTTCGTCGCGACCCGAGTGAAGCGCATCTTTCTCGACGACGCCGGCGGGGCGCCTCTCCTCGACGATGTCACCGCCGCTCTGCGCGACGTCCCCGATGGCAACCCGTCCAGCCCGCACGCGGAAGGGCGGACGTCTCGCGCCGCGCTCGACCGCGCGCGCGACCTCGCCGCGAGCGCGCTCGGCGCCAATCGCACCGAGATCACGTTCACTTCATCCGGCACAGAGGCCGTGAATCTTGCGTTGTTCGGCGCGGTTCGCCGGATGCCGAAGTCCGGCGCCATCCTCACGTGGGCGGCCGAGCACCAGGCCGTGTTGGGCGCCGCACGCCGGCTGCAGGCAGAAGGCCGCCACGTCGAGATCGCGCCGGTCGATCACGCCGGTCGCGTCGACCCCGACGCTATCGCCCCGGGCACAGCACTGGTGTCGATCGGCCTGGCCAACAACGAGGTTGGCACCATCCAGCCGGTGCGGGAAGTCATCGACCGGGCGCACGAGCACGGCGCGCTCGTGCACGTGGACGCGTGCGCCGGTCCCCGATGGATTCCGATCCCCGATCGCGCCGACCTCGTCTCCTTCAGCGGGCACAAGCTGGGCGCGGGGCGCGGCGGCGCGCTCTACGTCAGAGATGGAGTGCGTATCGATCCGCTGTTTTACGGTGGCCCGCAGGAGTGGGGTCGCCGGGCCGGGCGCGAGGACGTGGCTTCTGCAACCGCCTTCGCCACCGCGATCGCGACATGCACGAATCAGCGGCAATCGCGTTCCGGCGCCGCCGAGAAGCGGTCGGAGCTGCTCCGCAGTCGCCTCGCTGAGCTCGGTGGGCGCTTGACCGGGGCGCGAGAGCGCCTTCCCAACTTCGCCACATGCGCGTTCGACGGCCGCAAAGGCGAGGACATGCTGCTAGCGCTCGACGTCGCCGGTGTCGCTGCGTCGAGCGGGTCGGCCTGCGCTTCGGGTTCGCTCGATCCCTCCCATGTGCTGCTGGCCATGGGCCTCAGCCTCAACGCCGCGCTCGGCAGCCTTCGTCTCTCAACCGGGTATGCGACCACAGATGAAGAGATCGCGCGCGCGCGCGACATCCTATCCAGCGTGTTCACCCGCTCGACAGCCCGTGCCTAGCCTCGAGGAAGAGCTCGCGACTCGCCTCGCCAAAGGCGAAGAGGTGGTGCTGGCCACAGTGATCCGCCTGGACGGCGCGCCACCGTCGCGAACGGGCGCCAAGCTGCTGCTCTCCCGCGATGCGACGCTTGCTGGCACGCTTGGCTGCAGCGAGTTCGACGCGGCCGCCCTGGAGGACGCGGGCCGCATCACTGATGCGGGCGCGCCGCAGCTGCGCACGTACCGTCACGACCTGGGCTCGATCGAGGTCTACATGGAACCCCACGCGCCCGCGCCGACGCTGGTTGTCTTCAGCGCCACTCCGATCGCAAAGGCGTTGCTGCGCTGGGCGGTCGATCTTGGCTTCCGGCCGGTGTTCGTGGAAACCCGCACCGAGCGCATGGCCGGCGCCGAGTGGCCTCGGGCCGTCACCGACCTCGGACAGCTGGCCGCGGCACTGGGAGCTGACGTCTATGCGGTCCATACCGACCACGACGCTCCTGACCTGGTCCAGTCTCTTGAGGTGATCCTGCCGTGCAATCCGCGCTTCATCGGCCTTGTCGGCAGCCGGCGCCACACCGGCCATCACCTGGAAGTCCTGCGAGCCAAGGGCGTCGAAGAAAGCGTGATCGAGCGGATTCAGAGCCCTGTTGGCCTCGACCTTGGCGCGGTCACACCCTCCGAGATCGCTCTTTCCATCCTGGCCGGGCTCGTGGCAGTTCGGAGGCAGGGCAGGGGAGGCTGGAAGCAGGGGGGTCGTTAACTGACGAGGATCGGCCTCGCGAACGCGACCCCATAATCAGGACCCGTGTCGATCCAAACCGGGACCAGACTCGGCCAATACGAGGTCCAGGACTTCATAGGGCAGGGCGCTATGGGTGTCGTCTACCGTGCGTATAACGTGCAGCTCACGCGCACGGGAGCGGTCAAGTTCATGCAGGCGATAACCCCCGACGAAGACTCGATCGCCCGCTTCCGTCGCGAGGCGCAGGCCATCGCCCAGATGCGCCACCCGAACATCCTCAACGTCTTCGACTTCGGTGAGTACGAGGGAACGCCGTACACGATCGTGGAGTACGTGCCCGGCGGCAGCCTGGCGAGCCGGATCAAACACAGCCCGATCGATACCGCGGCCGCACTCGAGTACCTGGACGGCATTGCCAGCGGCCTCGATTACGCGCATTCCCTGGGCATCGTCCACCGCGACATCAAGCCCGCGAACGTGCTTCTAGAGAAGGACGGCACGCCGATCATCGCCGACTTCGGCCTCGCCAAGCTGCTGCAGTCCTCGTCCCTGAAATCAATGACGGGGGTCGCGACTGGGACCCCCGCGTACATGGCGCCGGAGCAAGTGACTGGGAGCAAGGTCGGACCGCCTGCCGATCGCTACTCGCTGGCGACCATGGCGTACGAGATGCTGACCGGCTCGATTCCGTTCGAGGACGAAGGCGTTCTCGAGCTTTTGTACGCGCAGGTCCATCGCGACCCTCCCGCGCCAAGCTCGCGACGCCCCGAGCTCGGGCTCCGTGTCGATGCAGTCATCATGCGCGGGCTGGCCAAGGACCCCAGCGCGCGCTGGGAGAGTTGCACCGCGTTCGTCACCGCGCTGGGCCAGGCCCTCGCGCATGTGGCGGCTCCGGCCGTTGAACCCACGGTGGTGATGGCTCCGCCAGTGGCGGCGACGATGCCCTTCAGCGTGCCAGCACCGCCGCCGGCGGTTATCAAGCGCCGGTCGCACAAACGCCGAAACATCCTGATCGCCGTCGCTGCGCTGCTCGTGCTAGCGGTCGGGTTGCTGGTTGTTGCTTCGGCGCTTGCTAAACCAAGGCTGTCGCTGTCGGCTTCCACAGTCACGGCCGGCGATACCGTGGTCGTCACCGCCGGCAATCTGCCGGCCAACCAGGTCGGCGAGAGATCGAGCTATTGAGCACCCTCCTCACCTTTGCGTTTCGGGCCAACGCAAGCGGCAGCGTCAGCGTCCCGGTACTGGTCCCGCGGAACATCGGCGCCGGCGATCACACGATTAAGGTGTGTTGGGCCGCGCTGTGCCGCGCGTCGGCGACCCTCAACGTGACGGACTAGAACACCTCGGCGGCGATCAGGTCGTCGAGAGTTTCGCGGCGGCGCATCACGTGAGCTTGGCCGTCCCCCACCATCAGCACCTCAGGACGCGGGATGCCGTTGTAGTTGCTCGACATCGCCAGGCAGTAGGCGCCCGCGGCGGGCATCGCGATGATGTCGCCGGTCTTGAGCTCGGGCATCTCGATGTCGGTGATCAGGATGTCCGTTGACTCGCAGTATTTGCCTGCGATCGTCACCATGCGGTCGGGCGCGTGATCGGGGTTGGAGGCAAGAAACGCCTCGTATCTGGCTCCGTACAGCTTCGGCCTGATGTTGTCGCCCATGCCTCCATCGACCGCAACGTAGCGACGGACTTCAGGAATGTCCTTGATCGAGCCGACTGTATACACGGCCATGCCCGCCGGCCCCGCTATGGAGCGGCCGGGCTCGACCACCAGCCCGGGCACCTTCAGATCACGGCGCGCGCAGCCGGTCTCGAGCGCGTGACGAATGGTCTCGACGAACTGGCGTGGAGTGGGAGGGTCGTCGTCACGCGTATACGCGATTCCGAGGCCACCGCCCGCACCAAGCTTGCGCGGCTCGAAGTGCAGCTCGTCCCGCAGCAGGACCAGAAGGTCGAGCATGATCTCCATTGCCTGCATGTACGCGCCCAGGGCAAGGATCTGAGACCCGAGGTGGGAATGCAGCCCGACCACCTCCAGGCGGGGGTGCTGGAGGGCCTCGGCGATGGCTTTGAACGCGGCGCCTGACTCGATGGAGAACCCGAACTTCGAGTCGAGCTGACCGGTGGAGATGTGCGAGTGAGTGTCCGGCTTGACTCCAGGCGAGAGGCGCAGCATGACCGGCGTCCGCTTGCCCTCGGGCACGATCTCGCGGAGCAGTTCGAACTCGTATGCACCGTCGACGACGATGGTGGCACCCGCTCGATAGGCGGCTTCCAGGTCTTCGTGGCTCTTGTTGTTGCCGAGAAAGTGGATGCGGTCACCCGTGGCTCCCGACTTCTGTGCCAGGTAGAGCTCGCCGGCGGACACGACATCGAGCCCCAGACCCTCTTCCGCTATGACGCGGAGGAATCTCGGCGAGGCGAAGGCCTTCGCCGAGTACAGGACCTGGCCCGCGGAGCCCATCGCGGCGACGTATTCGGAGGCGCGCTGCCGCACAGTGGCCTCGTCGTACACGTAGAGGGGCGTGCCATGCTCGCGCGCGAGCTTCACCAGGTCGCATCCGCCCACCTCCATGTGGCCGGCGGCGTTGACCCGGTACGTGACCGGGAACAGCAAACTAGATCGTCAGTTCGGCCCGGAGCCGCAAGAGCCGCAGGCGCCTCCGCAGCAGCCGCCGCCGCCCTGCTCGCTCCCGAAATCGAGAGCGGAAGACGATTCGCCGCCGCCCGCCACGGCGAAGCTCGACACCAGCACCCTGGTCCTGGTCGACTCGCAGGCCGGGCAGATCTGGCTGGTATCCCTTTCGGCGAACCTGGTCAGGACCTCGAACCTCTCGGAGCAGCTCTCGCACCGATACTCGTAGATGGGCATCTCAATGACAAATTCTAAGCTGGAAGAGTTCGCGCAGCTGATTCGGGCCTGGCCCGGGCTTATGGCCAGGACGGACCGGGCGCTGATCGACGATGGCCTCGTGCTGTTGGACCATCTCGGCAGCGCGCGAAGCCTGGTCGACGTGGGGTCCGGGGCAGGCCTGCCGGGAATCCCGATCAAGATCGAACGGCCTGACCTGGACGTGACGCTCATCGAGGCCGACCAGTCGAAGGCGGCCTTCCTCGTCCATGCGTGCGCGGCGCTCCAGCTCCAGCACGTCTGCCGGTGTTGGTGGAGCTGTGCCTGCCCCTGGTGAGAATCGGCGGGCGCCTGCTGGCGCAGAAGACGGAGGCCGAGGATCCCGCGGCAGCTAGGCACGCGATCGAGCTTCTGGGAGGCGAGCTGCTCGAGGTGCACGCATCGCCGTCGGCGGCGCGAGGTGCCGGAACGATAGTCGAGATCGGCAAATCGCGATGGACGCCAGAGCGCTACCCACGGCGCCCTGGCATCCCTGCCCGCAAACCCCTCGGATAACCGAGGAGGGACTACCGACTAGCTCAGTACCGGTTTGCCGCCTGCCTGGATGGTCTTGAGGTTGGTGAGCGCGAGGGTCTGCACCGGCTTGGGCAGCGCGGCATATTGGAGCGACGTCCCCTCGGTCTGACCGTCCGTGACCAGCCACTTGAACAGGTTGGCCAGAGCCTTGCCCTTGCCGGCATCGCTGACCGATGTCGGCAGTATCACCCAGCTGAAGCCTGCGAGCGGATACGTGTCGGCGCCGGCCATGTTGGTGATGGAGAAGTTGGAAGGGCTGACGTCGGAGTTGTGCGAGGCGGCGGCGGTCGCGCCGGCGACGCTCGCCTGCACGAAGTTACCGTCGGCGTTCTTGATGTAAGCCTGGCTCATGCCGGTCTGAACCACATACGCGAGCTCGACGTAACCGATCGCACCCGCCGTCGACGTCACAGCCTGCGCAACTCCCTGGTTGCCGCTGCCGCCGATGCCGGCCGGCCACGAGACCGCCTTGCCGACGCCCACCCTCGACTTCCACTCGGGCGAAACCTTGGCGAGATAGTCGGTGAAGTGGTAGCTGGTGCCGCTGCCATCGGAGCGATGGACGACCTGGATCGCGCTGCTGGGAAGGCTCACGCCGGAGTTCATCGCGGTGATCGCGGGGTCATTCCACTTCGTGATGCGACCGAGATAGATGTTCGCGAGTGTCGGGCCGTCGAGCTGAAGCTTGCTGACCCCCGACAGGTTGTACGCAACCGAGATGACGCCAAGGGTCGTCGGCACCTGAACCAGCGCGGTCGCACCGCCCGGAACCTTGGCGATGTCAGCGTCAGTCATTGGCACGTCGCTGGCGCCGAAGTCAACGGTGCCTTTTTGAAACTGGGAGATGCCGGCGCCCGAGCCGACAGCCTGATAGTTGATCGTCACCTGGGGATACATCGTTGTGTAGTCGAAGAATGCCTTGGTATAGAACGGTGCCGGGAAAGTCGCGCCGGCGCCGGTGAGCGATCCGCTTCCCACGTCGACCGGTGACGGTGTTGCCGAGCCGCACGCGGCGGCGAACATCGCGGCCGCAACGCCGGCGAGCATCGCACGCCCAATTGGTCTGCCTGACAGCATCGAACCCTCCTCCAACCGTTTGAAACCGATGTCTGTTGGCTTTCAAGCTAGCGGGGCCCGTTTAAGGAGGGATTAACTCGTGCTTAAGCATCCGCGCGATCGCGTCGCTCATATACTCCGGCCGTGATCTGGGATCGAGGCCGCAACGAGCAGCAACCGGAAAGGCGGGTCGCGCAGCGCGATCCGTTTGGCGCGCTGCTCGAGAGCGCACCCGTCATGGCGCTCCTGCTGGATGCCGAAGGTCACGTCGTGGCCGCGAACCGGGAGGCGCGCGAATTCTTCGAAATCGAGCAGGACCGATTGCCGGCAAGCCTGGTCGAGGTGACCCTGGAGGCAAGCCTGCTCGAGGTCCTCGACAGCACCACCACGGAGGCCGAGGCCCACCTGGTGCACCATCGCCGCACCGTGCTCGTCAAGCTCGAGCCGGGAATGCGTGCCGGAGAAACCCTCATGTTCATGACGGACGTCACCGAGCTGCGCCGGTTGGCGACGGTGCGCCAGGAGTTCGTGGCCAACCTGGTCCACGAGCTGAAGACCCCAATCACATCTTTGCGCCTCACCGCGGAGAGCCTGCTGGGCGACCCATCCCCGAAAGACCGGCACCGATTTGCGGACCGGCTGGTGAGGGAAGCGGATCTGCTTAGCAAGATCATCGACAACCTACGGCAGCTGGGCGACATCGAAGCCCGCACGATGGCGGTCGAGACGGCGCAGTTCGACCTGGGTGAGCTGGTGCTGGAAAGCGTGACCAGGCTTGGCATCGAACGGCCGGTCAACACCGACATCCCCCCGTCCTTGAGCGTGACTAGCGACCGGCCGAAGCTGGTGCAGGCTCTGGACAACCTGCTCGACAACGCCGCCAAGTTCTCGCCTCCCGGCTCGGCGATCGATGTCACCGCCTCCGTAGCCGGTGACGAGGTGCTGGTCAGCGTCCGTGACCGCGGCCCCGGGATCTCTCCCGAGCACTGGAGCCGGGTTTTCGAACGCTTCTACAAGGTAGACCGCGCCCGCCCGCGCGAGGCAGGAGGCTTTGGGTTGGGGCTTGCGATCACCAAGCACCTGGTGCAGGTGCTGGGAGGACGGATCTGGACGGAAACTGCCCGGGACGGCGGCCAGGTGTTCACCATCGCCCTACCGCGGGAAGTCTTAACGAACCCATAAACCAGCGTTAACCCGGGAGGCCGTATTCTGCTCATCGAGTGGCGGACGCTAGACCGATCATTCAGCCTCTGGCGCGACTAGGGAGGCCCGAGCTTCGAGCGATGCCGGGATCCGCAGGAACGAAGCTCGAGGTCGGGTCCCTCTCCTTCTTCTATGGCAAGACGCGCGCCCTCAAGGACGTGACCTTCGACATTCCCGAACGCCGCATCACGGCCATCATCGGGCCGTCGGGGTGCGGCAAGACCACGCTGTTGCGGGTCTTCAACCGTATGTACGATCTTGTGCCCGGCGCGCGAGCCCAGGGCACCGTGATGTTCGACGGGACGGACATCGTCACCACCACCAAGCTCCTCGACCTGCGGCAGAAGGTGGGCATGGTCTTTCAGCGTCCAAGCCCCTTCCCGATGTCGATTCGCGACAACGTCGCGTTCGGCCCGCGGCTCCTGGGCTGGAGCAAGACCCGCATCGACGACGTCGTTCGCCGAAGTCTCGAGGCCGCGGCCTTGTGGGACGAGGTCTCCGACCGGCTGGACGCCCCCGGCACCTCGCTCTCCGGTGGGCAGCAGCAGCGGCTGGTCATCGCGCGATGCCTCGCGGTGAGCCCCGAGGTGATCCTCATGGACGAGCCCTGTTCGGCGCTCGACCCGGTTGCGACACTGAAAATCGAAGACCTGATGGTCGAGCTGGCGCGGGACTACACCATCGTCATCGTCACGCACAACATGCAGCAGGCAGCTCGCGTCTCCGACTTCACAGCCTTCATGCTCATGAACCCCGAGGGGCGGCATGGCGAGTTGATCGAGTTCGCGCCGACCGCCGATCTCTTCAATGCGCCGAGGGATCCGAGGACAGAGGCTTACATCACAGGGCGCTTCGGGTAATTGATATCTAATTGCCTCGCCTGACATTCGAAAAAGAGCTCGCGAGCCTTCGCGAATCGGTGGTCCGCATGGGCACCCTCGTGGAGTCGCAGATCGAAGCGTCCCTCGATGCATTACGTCGACGGGATGGCGCCGCAGCGGAGAAGGTCCGCTCGCAGGACCAATATCTCAACGAGCTCTTCAAGCAGATCCGCGAGCAGATATTCATGGTCATCGCCACGCAGCAGCCGGTGGCACGAGACCTGCGCCGCCTGATGGGCATCCAGTACATCGCCACGGAGCTCGAGCGGATGGGCGACTACGCCGTCCGCATCGGCCGCATGACCAAGACGCTCGTCGGGCTTCCTGACCGGCCGCTCCGCGCGGAGTTTGGGTTGATGGGAGACCTTGCAATCGGCCAGGTGCACGACATCCTGGAGGCCCTCATCGACGAAAACGAGGCGCATGCCCGCGAGGTCGCCGGCCGCGACAACGAGATCGATCGCCTCTATCACCGCACATTCGACGAGCTCATATCTGAGATGGGCAGGGGCAACACCGATTCCGATGGCGCGCTCAGGGCGGTGACGCTGCTGCTGGTCGCCCACAACCTCGAACGGATCGCCGACCGGGTCACGAACGTGGCCGAGGACATCGTGTTTCTCGAAACGGGCCAGGTGGTGGAGCTGGGATGAGCCGCGCCGCGGCCGGCGGCAACTCCGGCCGCGTCCTTGTCGTCGAAGACGACGAGGGCATACGCGACATGCTGAAGTACAACCTCACCGCCGCCGGATTCACGGTGCAGGAGGCCAGCGACGGCGCTTCAGGGCTGCGCACCGCGCGCACGGCGAGGCCAGACCTGGTGCTGCTCGACCTGATGTTGCCGGGAATGAGCGGCTTCGATTTCTGTCGAGCGCTGCGCAGGAGCAGCAGGGTGCCGATCATCATCATCACGGCGAAGGACTCCGAGGTCGACAAGATCGTCGGGCTCGAGCTCGGCGCCGACGACTACATCACCAAGCCCTTCTCGATTCGCGAGGTGCTGGCCCGCGTGCACGCGGTTCTCAGGCGCGCCCAGCCTGAAGCGAACGAGCCCAAAGGGATCCCGGAACAGGACTCGATCGGAGGCTTCAGCATCGATCGTGCGGCGAGGCGGGTCATCCTAGACGGCGCCGACGTCAAGCTCACGGCTCGCGAGTTCGACCTGATCTCATACCTCCTCGCCTTCCCCGGCCGCGTCCACACACGCGACTCCCTGCTCGAAAACGTGTGGGGCCGCGAATTCGCGGGGGACCGCAAGACGGTCGACGTTCACATCCGATGGCTGCGGGAGAAGTTTGCCGAACGCGCGCCATTCGAGATCGTCACCGTGCGCGGCATCGGCTACCGGCTGGACCGGCAACCGGCTCCGATCGACCTCCTCGCCGGCGCCAAAGAGGATCACATTGGCGGCCGCGGTCGATAGCGCGGCCGTCGCGCCCGTCGAGATCCCCCGGCCCCCAGACCGTTATCGGACGTTCACCGCCTTCGTGAGCTGGGCGGCACCGGCATCGCTCATCCTCATCGTCGCGGTCCTCATCCAGCAGGCGTGGCCATCGGTGACCAGGTTTGGAGCCGGCTTTCTGATCGGCACCGAATGGAACCAGGTGACCAACAGCTTCGGCGCTCTTCCTTTCATCTTCGGAACCGTCGTCACGAGCGCAATCGCGCTGGCAATCGCTCTTCCGGTCGGGGTCGCCGTCGCGGTTCTTCTTGCGGAGCCCGGAGCGCAGGGCGTGCGTGGAGCGCTCGGCACGGGCATCGAGCTCCTGGCGGCGATCCCAAGCGTCGTTTACGGCATCTGGGCCCTGTATGTGCTCGCGCCGTGGACGCTGCTGCACATCGAGACTCCCGTCACAGACCGCTTGGGCTTCATTCCATTCCTGGGCGGCGTTCCGCGGCAGACGAGCCTGTTCACCGCGTCGCTGGTGCTCGCGGTCATGATCCTACCCACCCTGTCGGCGGTCTCGCGGGACGTGATCCGATCGGTCCCCCGCGGTCTGCGCGAGTCAACCGTTGCGATCGGTGCCACATGGTGGGAGACGACCTGGCACGTGATCCTGCCGGCGGCGCGCGCCGGCATCTTCGGCGCCACCGTGCTCGCGCTCGGCCGCGCGCTGGCGGAGACGGTTGCCGTGGCGATGGTGATCGGCAACCGGCCCGAGATCCCCCATTCGGTGTTTTCGCCGGGCTACACCCTGGCGGCAGTCATCGCCAACGAGTTCGCAGAGGCGACCGGTGACATCTATCAGGGCGCGCTGGTCGAGATCGGGCTGGTCCTCATCCTGGTCACCCTGACGGTCAACGTCCTGGCCCTCCTGCTGGTCCAATCGGCGAGGGCGAGAGCGCTGGTATGAAAAACCTATGAGACACATCGTCATGCGTCGATTCGGCAACACTTTCGCGCAGGGCGTGATGTACGCGTTCACCGTGCTCGCTCTCATCCCCCTCGGGCTGGTGCTTTGGTTCACCGCCTCCAACGGCCTGCCGGCGGTGTCCCACCTGGAATTTTTTCTGAACTCGCAGCGGCCGACCGGAATTCCTGGCGGCGGGGTGGCCAACGCCATCGCCGGCACCGCGATCATCGTCGGCATCGCCTCGCTGGCCGCAATTCCAGTCGGCGTCCTGAGCGGCATCTACCTCGCCGAGTACGGGGCAGGTCGGTGGGCGAGCTGGGTCAGGCTGGCCAGCGACGTGCTGGTCGGCGCGCCTTCGATCGCGCTCGGTCTCTTTGCGTATGCGCTGGTGGTCGTGCCACAGCACCACTTCTCGGGAATCTCCGCCTCGGTCGCGTTGGCGATCCTCATGCTCCCCGTCGTCGTTCGCACCACCGAAGGCGCAGTCGGGCTCATTCCCAATGGACTGCGCGAGTCAGGCCTTGCTCTTGGCCTGCCCCGATGGCGGGTGTCGCTGCAGCTCATACTGCCGGCTGCCGCCCCGGGCGTGATCACGGGAGCGCTGCTCGCGGTCGCGCGAGCCGCGGGCGAGACGGCGCCGGTGCTGTTCACGGCTTTCGGCAACCAGTTCCTGACGTTGGACCCGAACCGTTTCATGTCGACGCTGCCGCTCGTGGTCTTCCGCGACGCCCTGACGCCATACAAAGACCTGCAGCAGGAAGCGTGGGGCGCCGCGCTCGTGCTGGTGGTGATGGTGCTGGTGATCAACCTCGGCAGTCGCTGGGTGTTGCGACGCCAGATCCGCCTGGCGAGGCAGTTGTAGCGGCGCAGGGTTTTCATTAAGGTTGTTGGAACCCGGGGGCCTGCGCAGGTAAACTCAGAGCCCTGTGTCGATCGCATCGGTAAATGAATAGAAGACGTCCTACCCCGCCGATCAACCAGACGAAGGAGCAATGTTGGCCACCAAAATCCTCGAGTTGACCGATGTGAGCGTGATCCGTGCGGCAGGCGGAGTCGTCTATCGCACCGATCCATCCGGCGAGACCGAGTTCGCGATCATCCATCGCCCTGCCTATGACGACTGGACGCTGCCCAAGGGCAAGGTCGAGCCCGACGAGTCGCCGGAGGACTGCGCCCTGCGCGAGGTGCGCGAGGAGACCGGGCTGCGCTGCGAGATCGAGCGGCCGCTCGGCTGCACCGCCTACGTCGACCGGCGCGGGCGCGACAAGGTGGCGTGCTACTGGCTCATGGAGGCAAAGGGCGGGCGGTTCCGGTCGGGGATCGAAGTCGACAAGCTGGCCTGGTTGCCCGTTGCCGACGCGATCAACCGGTTGACATACCCGCGCGACAAGAAGCTGCTGGAGCAGCAAGACATCCCCTAGACACCGGGCCGCGCCGCACCACTCGGTAAGCTGAGGTGGTGCAAACCGTGACCGCCGACCGGCTGGTGATCGCCGGCGTCGAGCTTCGCTCGCGCCTGTTCCTCGGAACAGGCAAGTACGCCGACAACGAGACGATGCTCGGGGCCCTTGAAGCGTCAGGTTGCGAAGTCGTGACTGTGGCGCTGCGCCGCCTCGACCTCGACGATCCCAAGAAGAAAACGATCCTCGATGTCATCGATTGGAAGCGATTCCGAATCCTTCCGAACACGGCGGGTTGCCGCACGGCCGACGAGGCCATCCGCATCGCCCGCCTTGCGCGCTCGATGGGGCTGTCGGAGTGGGTGAAGCTCGAAGTCATCCCGGACCCGCGCTACCTGTTCCCCGACCCCGAGGAGACGCTGAAGGCCGCGCGATCGCTCGTGACCGAGGGCTTCAAGGTGCTGCCCTACATCAACGCGGATCCCGTGCTGGCGAAGAAGCTCGAGGAGATCGGAACGGTCACCGTCATGCCGCTGGGTTCGCCCATCGGCTCGGCTCAGGGTCTGCAGACTCTGCAGCAGATTCGCATCATCATCGACCAGGCGAAGGTGCCCGTCGTCGTCGACGCCGGAATCGGCTCGCCGTCGGACGCGGCGCTCGCCATGGAGATCGGAGCCCACGCTGTGTTGGTCAACACAGCGATCGCGCTTGCCCAGGACCCGCAGCTGATGGCCGAGGCGATCGCCGGCGGCGTCGAGGCGGGCCGTAAGGCATACAGCGCCGGCCTCATCCCCAAAGGCGAACGCGCAAGCCCGAGCTCCCCCACCGAGGGCATCTCGCGCCCCGCCGGCTAGTCACTCCAGTCGCGATGGCGATCGTGACGAGCGCGAGCGCAGGCATGAGGGCGGCCGGGCGCGCCACGATCCTCCAGTTGCGTGACCCAGGCTCGATCGCGCGTGCGATCGAGGAAGTGGCGGTCGAGCTCGTGGCGACGTCCCCGGTTCCCGTCGTCATCAGCTCGCGATGCGATATCGCTCTGGCCGTCGGGGCAGCCGGCGTCAATCTGCCCGAAAGCGACATCTCCGTCGAGACCGCTCGCGGCCTGCTGGGCGAGCGGCTGGTCGGACGGTCCGTGCATTCGGTCGATGGCGCGTTGCGCGCCGAGACCGAGGGTGCGGACTACGTGATCTTCGGTCCGGTCTGGGCCAGCGCGAGCCATGCTGCGTCCGAGCCCGCGGGCATCGCCGCGCTGGCCGAGGTCGCGCGCAGTGTCCGCATCCCGGTGCTCGCGATCGGTGGCGTCACGGAGGAGCGCATCGCAGAGTGCCTGGGCGCGGGCGCTGCCGGCTACGCCGCGATCCGGTTGTTCGAATGATTTCTTTGCAGATCAACGGCCGGCACGTCGAGCTCGAAGGCCCGATCAGCCTGCTGGCCTATCTCGAAAAGCTGGACGTCAATCCACGCTCGGTCGCGGTCGAGCACAACGGGGTCATCATCGACCGATCCACCTACGCCGACGCCCGCCTCGACGATGGCGACGTGGTCGAGATCGTGCGCATGGTCGGCGGTGGCGCTTAGCGCCGGCCGGCCCTGTCCTTTATCGCCGACTCGGCCTCCGCGCGCTCGTCCCATGGCTCTGCGCCCTCCGCCATCTGCATCGTGCGCTCGTGTCCCTTGCCGGCCAGCAGCACCGTGTCGCCCGGGCGTGCGACCTCGATCGCGCGACGGATCGCGGAGCGCCGGTCGATCACGACCTCGTAGTCGCGGCCCGGAGCCTTCCCCGAGACCCCCGACTGCACGTCCCTCGCGATCTCCGTCGGGTCCTCTCGGAGCGGGTCGTCGGTCGTAATGATGAAAAAGTCGGCAAGGTCTGCGGCCGCTTTGCCCATTCCGGGCCGATCGTGGTCGGAACGCGCGGTCGAGCCGAAGACCGCGATCAGCCGTCCGCGCGTGAAAGGGCGCAGCTCGGCAAGCGCGCTGGCCAGGGCGCCGGCCGAGTGGGCGAAATCGATGAACACGCTGAAGTCCTGGCCCAGGTCGACGCGTTCCAGGCGCCCACGAACGCCATCGAAGCCGGCAAGCCCCGGTCCGATCTCTTCGACCGGCACGCCCACGGCGAGGCAGACGCCGGCCGCGCAAAGCGCGTTGTAGACGTTGAAGCGGGCCGGCACCGCCAGCGTCACCTCGGTTTCGCCCAGCGGCGTCTTCAGGCGGAAGCGCGAGCCAGTGGCGCTCATGGTCAGGTCCAGCGGATGAATGTCCGCCGCGGTCGTGAGGCCATATGACCAACGCCGCGCGATCGAGCGGCGCGACAGCCGTTCGTAGCTTGGATCGTCGCGGTTCAGCACGGCGGTTTTCTCGATGCCCTTGTCAGCGCCGGCGGCGGTGAGGTCGATGAGGCGCGCCTTCGCCTCCAGGTAGTCCTCCCACGTCGCGTGATAGTCCATGTGGTCGTGGCCGACGTTGGTGAACGCCGCGACGTCGAAGTCGCAGGCGAGGACTCGGTCCTGCACGAGTGCGTGCGATGTGGTCTCGATGACGGCGCACCGGACCCCTGCATCGACCATCCGTCGCAGCCACTCCTGCACCTGCGGGGCCTCGGTCGTCGTCTGCCCGCTGGTATTGACGGTTTCGGCTCCGCGCACCGAGAACGCGACCGTGCTCATGGCGCCGGCCACGATCCCACCGGCCATCAGCACGTGCTCTGCCATGTGGGTGACGGTCGTCTTGCCGTCGGTGCCGGTCACACCCGCCACATAGAGATGACGCGAGGGCCGTCCGTAGAACTCGGCGGCGATCTCGCCAAGGCCGGTCCTGGTCGACGGCACCTTGAGCACCGGCGTGTCGGGCGGAAGCTCGACCGGGCGCTCGATCGCGACGGCGACCGCGCCGGCCGCGACGGCATCGCCCGCATATGCGTGTCCGTCGGCCCTGATCCCGCTTACAGCCACGAACAGGTCGCCGCGCTTGACGTGCCGCGAGTCGTAAGCAATCCCGCTCACCTCAACGTCGCCGCTGCCTTCGAGCGTGGCCCCCGGCACACCGCGCGCCAGGTCTTCGAGCCTCATGTCAGATTCGCAGCATAATCGGCCGGTGATCGCAGACATAGGTGGGCACCGGTTCGTGTGGGGCAGCCGCACATATGTGATGGGGATCGTGAACGTCACGCCGGATTCGTTCAGCGGTGACGGACTTGCGGATGATCGGGAGGCCGCCGTGGCGCAAGGCCTTCGAATGGTCGACGAAGGGGCGGATCTTCTCGACGTCGGTGGTGAATCGACACGACCCGGTCATGTGCCCATCAGCGGGGCAGACGAGATCGACCGTACGGAGGAGGTCGTCCGGCGCCTGTCACGCGAGTCGCACGTGCCGGTATCGATCGACACGTACAAGCTCGAGGTTGCCGAGGCGGCGGTGGCCGCCGGCGCCACGATCGTCAACGACATCTGGGGCCTTACGCGCTCACCCGCGCTGGCCGAGCTGGCGGCGCGATACGACTGCGCGCTCGTATTGATGCACAACCAGGACAGCACCGATTACCCAGGCGATCTCATGACCGAGGTCAAGCGCTTTCTCCGGACGGCGGTCGACGCAGCGGTAGCCGCGGGCGCGCCTCGCGAGCGCATCCTCGTCGACCCGGGCATCGGGTTCGGGAAAACGGCGGAGCAGAACTGGGAGGTCATGCGCCGGCTCGAGGAGCTCAAAGAGCTCGGACAACCGGTGCTGGTCGGGACCTCGCGCAAATCGTTCATCGGCAAGCTGCTCGACCTGCCGGTGACGGAGCGGGTGGAGGGAACTGCGGCCACCGTGACCGCGTCGGTTCTGCGCGGCGCGGACGTGGTCCGGGTCCATGACGTGCGCGAGATGATGCGAGTGGTGCGCGTCGCGGACCGCATGCGTTGAGCGTTGCGTTTTTGGGCCTCGGATCAAACCTGGGAAGCCGCGCCCGGAACCTATCGGCTGCGCGGCGAAGGCTGCGTCAAAAAGGCGCACGCATCTTGCGTCAAAGTCGCGTCATCGAGACGGAGCCGTGGGGCGTCACCGAGCAGCCGCGCTTCCTGAACCAGGTGCTCGAAGTCGAGTGGCCGGGTTCGCCGCGCCAGCTCCTTGCCGCGGCCAAAGCGGTGGAGCGCGAAGGCGGCCGTAAGCCCGCGCGCCGCTGGGGTCCGCGAGCGATCGACATCGACATACTTCTATTCGGCGGAGTCAGCGTCTCCGACCCCGACCTGCAGATCCCGCACCCGCGCATCGCCGAGCGACCGTTCGTTGTGGCGGGCCTCAGCGAGCTTGGCGTGAAGGCGGAAATCAGGTCGGTCGCGCGTTCGTGAACCGGTAGCCGATGCCAGGCACAGCGAGGATGTAGTACGGCCGCGAGGGCTGGCTCTCGATCTTACGTCGCAGGTTGCGGATGTGGACGTCGATCACGCGCGTCTCGATTGGGTACTCGTAGCCCCAGATCGAGTTGAGGATCTTCTCGCGGCTCAGCACCTTGCCCGCGTTGCTGGCGAGGAACGTCAGCAGGTCGAACTCGGTGTGGGTAAGCTCGATTTCCTCCCCCGCCCGGTAGATGCGCCGCTCGTTGACGTCGATGACCAGGTCACGGAACTCCAATCGATTGCGCGTCGTCTCGGCCGACTCCATCCGCGTCCGGCGCAGGTGCGCAGCGATCCGCGCCGCAAGCTCCCGCAGGCGGAGCGGCTTCACGACGTAGTCGTCGGCGCCGATCTCGAGCGCCACGACGGCGTCGATCTCGTCTGAGCGCGAGCTCATCATGATCACCGGAACCGCGCTGTCCTTCTTGCGCAGCTCGCGGCACACGTCGAATCCAGATGCATCGGGAAGCGCAACCTCGAGCAGCACCAGGCTGGGTCTGACGGCGTCGACCTGTCGCAGCCCATCCGCGCCGGTGTCCGCCTCCAGCACCTGATAGCCATCCTGGACGCACGCGGAGCGAACCTCGCGGCGCGTGGTCGAATCCCCATCCACGATCAGGACTTTTCGCGCTCCGTTCGGTGATTGCGCCATCACATCGAATCCTAACCGATCTGAAGGATTGTTAGGAGATGTTGCGTTTCAAGCCCCGAACGCGGCCACGCGCCTTCTTCTCCAGGCCGAGCAGCCGTGCCGCCCCAGCCGACAGCACCAGCTCCCAGGCGCCCGCATAAGCGACCTCCTCTCCTCCGAACTCGGCCTTGAAGAAACCGAGGCCGTGCCACGGATGGTCGATGCCTGCTCCCGGCGGCGGCACGCCCCACAGGTCGTAGTCACGGCAGCCGGCCGCCGCGGCCGCTTTGATCGCCGCCCACCACGCGAGATCGTTGGCCATGAGCTCCGGATGCGCGCCGCTTCGACCGGCGAACAGGTGGTATGCGCGGCCCGCGTGACGCGCGACCAGGACCGCCGCCAGCGCCTCATGGGTCTCCGGGTGGCGGGCGACATACGTACGGCACCAGGGAAGCTCGTCCAGCAGCAGCTGGTAGTAGCCCTTCGCCGGGAGGTGGATCGACTCCCGGCGCTCGACCGCTTCGGACTGCCGTTCCAGCTCCGCGGCGTCTTTGCCTTCTTCGACCACGACGCCGCGCCTCTCGCCGGCGCGGATGTTGTATCGCCTGCCTTGCTTGAAGGAGGCGAGCATCTCGGCAGGCGCCGCCAGTTTGAGGATTCGCGTGTGCTGAGGCTGCACGACGCGAGCAGGGGTGAAGCCACGCTCGCGCATCACGGCGCTAAACGTCGCGGGCGCCTCGGGCTCGACGGTGATGCGAGCGACTTTCGCTTTCCGCGACCAGTCGACCAGCGCATCTACGGCTTCGGGCGT
The DNA here is from genome assembly GCA_001917815.1 of Chloroflexi bacterium 13_1_40CM_65_17. Classification (GTDB taxonomy): domain Bacteria; phylum Chloroflexota; class Dormibacteria; order Dormibacterales; family Dormibacteraceae; genus UBA10449. The sequence goes on from MNES01000051.1 coordinate 28,772, forward strand.
CGCGGGCACCGGCCCGCGCGGTACGTACGCCTCGCGCACGGGACCCAGGCCACGCAATTGGACGCTCGCCATCGCTCCGCCCGCGAGCCGCACTCGGTCCACAGTCCAGCCGGCGCGCGACTGTACGGTCCCCCATCCCCATGTCTGGAGGAGCGGAGCGGGGGAGGCGCGCTCACCGAGCTCGCGATCCCAGCTGTCCTTCTCCTCCGCGCCGCTCATTCAGGGCCTTCGAGGTGGCCCGTGTCGTTGACACCCGAGACGACGAACCGGCCGTTTCGTTTCTCGATGGTGGAGATCGACGCGTTGTCGATTCGAAACGGGAAGAGTCCATGATTCGCCCGTCCTATTACCCGATGCAATGCGACCTGGATGACCCCGCCATGAGTCACGATCAAAACGTCGCCGTGCTCGTGGCGCGCCAGGATGGAATCCAGCTCAGCGTTGACCCTGGTCTCGAAGGCTTTTTCGCCCTCACCGCCTGGGACGACGTCCCACCTCGGCTCTTTCGTCCACAGCATCCAGGCCTCTGGGAACCGCTGCTCGATCTCGGCGACGTTGAGACCTTCCCACCGACCCAGGTAAACCTCGCGCAGGCCCGCGGTGGGGACCGGCGACATATCGGTTGCCTCGCCGATCAGTCTGGCCGTCTCCATGGCACGCTTCAAGTCGCTGGAGTAGGCCGCCACGAAGCTGCAGCTTGCCAGGCGACGACCGAGACGCTCGGCCTGGCGGCGCCCATCCGTCGACAGCGGGGGATCGAGCTGGCCCTGGATTCGATGCTCGCGGTTCCAGGTCGATTGGCCATGGCGGACCAGCAACAATCGCGCAGGCGAGGGCTTCGGGGAAAGCGGGAGTTCAGGAGGCTCGGGGCGCGCGAATCTGATCTCGATATCTATACTAGCTTCTCTTAGACCATCGACTCTTAGACCACGATCGGAGTTGGGCCGATCTCGGGAGACGCCATTGCATTCACACGGCACGCTGGCCGAAATTCCCCTTCGCTCGCTTCTGGAATCTGCCCAGGGCGAGAGGTCGACAGGTACGCTTACGCTCCGGAATGGGAATGGGGAGTCGACCGCGCTCTATTTTCTGTTCGGCCACCTCTTCCACGCCGAGGGCAACGGCAAGGCGGGGGACGATGCCGTCATCAGCGCGCTCAACTGGACGAGGGGAGAATTCGAGTTCGATGCCAAGGCCAAGCTGCCTGCGGACGAGACTGTCAAGGCCGGAATCCCGGAGCTGGTTCAAGCGGCCAACGCCGCCCCACCGAAGCCCGCGCCTGCCGAGATTGCGCCCCCGAGCGGCAACGCAAACGCCGAAGCACAGTCCGAGCGCCGAGAGCAACCTGAACCGGAGAGAAAGGTGGAAGCACCCCAGCCGAGACGAGGCGTGAAGCACAGACCGTCGCCCAAGCACGGCCGAGAGCCGATTCCGGTCCCCGCCGGGCAGGTGATCTACGACTCGCTCAAGACTTCGTTCGTCGACTTCCCGCGTTTGATCACGACCCTCGAGAAGGAGGGCTACACAGGCTACGTCCGCCTCCTCACGGACGACGCATCGGGACTGATCCTCTTCAGGGAGGGCTTGGCGCTGGAGTGCATGTATGACGGCGCGGGAGAAGCCACCGGCCTCGTGCTGGGCAAGCAGGCGCTGCACCAGTTCAACGAAGACGTGACGGCCGGGCACGGTGTGCTCGACGTCGTTGGCCTTTCGGCCGAGCTGATCGATGGTCTTTACGAGCTGACCGTCTCCAAGCCGATGTACACCGAGCTCTATGCGGCCTGGGTCGACATGAAGGCACTGCTCAAGTTCCTCAGCGATCGCAAGCTGAGCGGCAGCGTGATGATCCGCGCGGCTGCCGGGACCGGGGTGATCATCCTCTCGGAAGGCGAGCTCGCCGGCGCGTACACGAGCGAATCGCGCGACATCTCCGACAAGCCAGACCGCGCGCTTGCCCTCTGTGACGATCCGAGCGCGATGATCGAGGTCAAGTCGGCCGACGCCACCAAGCATCCGCCGCTCGACGTCGACGAGGTCGTGGCCGGGCATCGGTCGGGATCGCGAAACCCGGCTCCGGCACCGCCTGCAGAACCCGCTCCCGCCCCGGCCGCGCAACCACCGACCCAGCAGTTTCCCGCATTCGCGACGCAGCCCGCGTCACAGCCGCCACCGCCTCCGGCCGGATACGTGTCTCCCAACCCGCCGTCGCAGCAGGTATCTGTCGCGCCGACGACACCGCCGGCCCCTTCGGGTGGCGGCCCGCAGCTCGACTGGGGGTCGGTCGTCGCCGAGCTCCAGGCAATGGCCGAGGACTCGCTTGGCAACCGCGCGCGCAAGGTCAAGGACATACTCGGCGCAGCGGACCCGTCACTTTCGGGCATCGAAGCCGCCATCGACCAGGTGCCGAGCATCTCACTTCTCTTCGTCGACTCCTCGCGGCTGGAGCAGCTCGCGCAGGAGATGAGGGCGCGGCTCAAGTCGCACCTCTAGGCCGTCGGGTCGAGCGGACACTACGAAGCCCGGTAGTCTGACGATGTGAGACAGGCGGCGATCGCGGCGGCGATGCTCACCTTGAGCGCCATCGCGGCGTGTGGAAGCAGTCCACCGCAGATCATCAGCTACTCGCCCGAGCGCGGCACCATCGACGTTTCGACGGCGGCCCCGATCCGCATCGCGTTCGACCACGACGTTGACAAGGAGTCGGTGGCAATCAGGCTCTCGATGCTGCCCGCCACGAATGGAACCGTGGTGTGGCTCGGCCCGCGACAGCTGGAGTATCAGCACGCGACTCTTCAGCCGAGCACCCTGTACGAGGTCGTGCTGGAGGCCGGCTACAAGGACGTCGCCGGCAATGCATACGCGCTTCGACACCATTGGTCTTTCAACACCGAGCGCGCCCCGAGCGTCGCCGGCTCGACTCCTGCCAACCTCGAGGGCGACGTCGATCCCGCGTCGTACGTCTCCATTGACTTCACTCGCGAGATGGACGTCGCCGCACTGAAGAGCGCGATCACCATCGAGCCGTCGGTGCCCTTCTCGGTCCGGCTGGACCCAGCCGACGCAAAGCGTGCCGTCGTCGTCCCGGACTCGCTGCTCGACCCCTCGACGAGCTATTCGGTGGATGTCAGCACCGCGGCGCTCGATGCGCACGGCAACCAGCTGCTGCGCGACCAGAGCTTTGTGTTCCACACCGGCCTGGCGAGACCGCTGCGCCACTGGGTCGCATTTGCCACCGCCTTCGCCGACGGCTCCTCAGGGGGCGTCTGGATCGTGAACGAGTCCGGCTTTCCCCGCCAGCTGTTCGACGGACCCGCGGTGCAATCGTTCAGCTGGTCGCCCGAAGGAACCAGCCTGTTGATCCATACGAACGGGACCTGGTCGGTTTTCACGCCCGGTGTCACCTCGGTGTCCTTGCCCTTCAAGGCCGGCTGGGCCGCCCCGCTTGCGGCCGGGCGCGGGTATGTCTACATCGACGCGATCGGCACGCTGCACCGCTGGTCCGCGGACGGCGCCGACGAGGTCATCGCCACGAACGTGTCGCAGGCAGCGACGGCGCCGGGCGGCCTGCGAGTCGCGTACGTGCAGCCCGGCTTGTCATCGTCGACCGTGTGGGGCTACGACGTGGGACTGAGGTCGCGATACGAGCTCTCGGCGGAGCCTGCGGCAGTCAGAGATTTGAGCTGGTCACCGGCCGGCAACCGGATCGCCTATCTGCGTCAGGACGCTCAAGCGATCACGCTGCGAGTGCGGAACCTCACCGGGCAAGCGGCGACGACGACCATCGCGAGTGGGGATATCGGCCACGCGACGTGGCTGCCCGACTCCACGCATCTGGTGTTTGCGGCAAGCATCGCAGCGGCGAGCGGCGCCGTGCGAAAAGCATTCCTGGTCAACGTGATCGCTCCGCCGGCGGTGCTGACGGCTGCGCTCGCGATCCCTTCCACATCCGCGCTGGACGTCACCAATCCTGTCCCATCGCCCGACGGCCATCAGATCGCATTCGTCAGCAGCGACCAGGTGTGGATGATGAACGCCGACGGCACCAGGCCGACGGCGCTCACGCGGTTCGATTCGGAGTCGTTCCCCTACTCGTGCCGGATGCCTGCCTGGACGCGACTTTAGTCGCGTCCGACATTCAGCTGGACTCGGGCTTGACCGTCTTCGATCACCCGGTCGAACAAAGTCTCGAGACGATCCGCGGTGCGATTCCACGAGAACCGCTGCGCGAGCAGGCTGCCATGGCGGCCCATCTGCTGCGCCATCTGAGGATCGGCGAGCAGGCGACCGATGCGCTCGGCGTATGCGGCGGGATCGTTGCCATGGATGAGGTAGCCGCTGACCTCGTCGCGGACGACGGACCGAAGCCCCGGCACGTCCGACGAGACCACAGGGCAGCCACATGCTTGCGCCTCCAATCCGACGAGCCCGAACGACTCGCTGTACGAAGGCATGACACACGCATCGGCGGCCGAGTAGAAGTACGGCAGCTCGTGGTGCGCGACCGATCCGAGAAAATCGACGCGGTCGCGAACGCCGAGCACGCTCGCGATAGCCTTGAGCCGGTCCTTTTCGCTTTCGTCGGCGTCGCGACTATCTTCACCCAGGACCATCAGGCGCAGGTCGGGATGGGCGCGGTCGCTCAGCAGGGCGAGGGCGCGGATCGCGATCTCGACTCCCTTCAACCGCTCGAGCCGGCCGACGAAGAGGAGCAGGGGTCCACCGCTGTAGCCGATCTTGCGGCGCGCCTCGGCCCGATCGAGCGGGCGGAAGCTGGTGAGGTCGACTCCGGGCGGAACCACGAAGACCCGGTCCGGGTTTGCGCCGTAGGAGGTGACGAGCTCGTCGACTTCATCCGAAGTCGAGGCGACCAGCAGGTCGGCCTGCTGCGCGATCTCAGCCTCGATTCTGATGCGAAGGGCCGGCTCAGGCCGCGCGCCGCTGGCCAGGCTTCGGTTCTTGACCAGGCCAAGCGTGTGCGCGATGTGCACCCAGCGCGCGGCCAGCTGCGGCCGAAGCAGGCATGCGACCTCGCCTGAGAGCCAGTAGTGCGAGAAGAGGAGGTCGTACTGGATCCCAGCGCTCGCGGCGAAAGCCGCGACCTGGGAGGCGAACGAAGGCACCTCGTTGATGAGCGAGTATTTGTCGAGTCCGTTGCCCGCCGGGAGGTAGATCACGCGGGATAGCGGCGCGAGGGCTTCGAAGACGGGATCTTCGCTCGACTGCAATCGCGTGAAGATGTCGGTGGCGATGCCCCGGTCACTGAACGCGCTGCAGACCTCGCGGACGTACACGTTGAGGCCTCCGTTGGCGTTCTTGCCCAGGGATGCGGTGGGCGAGGTGTGCATGGAGATCACCGCGATGCGCCTGCGCGCGTCGCGATCCGACGTCAATCGGCTCTGCTCAGCCACGGTACGCCGATCTCGCGTCCAGCCAGCGCCTCGAGACACAGCAGAACCCGGACCGTGAGACCGGCGAACAAGACCCCATACCGAGTAAAAACGTACGCGGTTCCCGGCTATTCCCGCTCGGAAGGCCCCCGAAGCCGGTGAGGTTATGATTTGGCGGCATGCGCCTGCTCAAGGGCTTCAAAGTCTCCGCCCTGGTCGCGATGGCGGTTCCGGCGCTCCTCGTGCTCACCGCCATAACAACCTTTGCCGACGCCTCTCCCGCTCGTACTCCGCTGCCGGGGGACCCCAATAAAGGCGGAACCCTTTACGGCCAGAACTGCGCCACCTGCCACGGAGTGAACCTGGAAGGAAACATCGGCCCGGCCCTCAACCCGATCTTCAAGCTGCCAGGCGTGACCGATCCCCTCGACCCCGACTTCCTCATCCAGATCATCACAAACGGCCGCAAGCACCAGGCGGGTGATCCGGGAACCGTGGACATGCCGGCGAAGGGCGGCAATGCCAACCTGACCCCTCAGGACGTCAGGGACCTCGCGGCTTACGTCATCCAGCAGAACCAGCTGCCACCCGGATCGGCGCCCCTCCCGCCGGGAGAACTCGCCAAGCGCACAATCCTCTGGGTCTTCATCGGGATTGCGGCCATGGTCTTCGTGACGTTCCTGCTGGCCCAGTACAACATGCGCTGGATCGCGCGCCGGGCGGCGGCGCGACACAAGTAAGCGCGCAGGGGGCGGACGCAAGCCCTCGTCGCGCGCCGGTGCCGATTCCGACCCCGAAGGGCGCCTCGCCCAGGGTCCTCATCCTCTTCAGCGACACCGGCGGCGGCCATCGTGCCGCGGCGCGTGCTCTTACCGACGCGCTGAAACAGCTCGATCCGACCTGTGTCGTGACGGTTGCCGATCCACTCATCACACAGGGACCTGAGGTGGTGCGAAGGCTCGCTTCGCTGTACTCGCCTTTGATCCAGCGGTCCCGCGTCGCGTGGGGTGCGGTGTACCACTCGAGCAACACCAAGCCAACCTTCGCCGCCATCCGCGCCGTGTTCGGCCGCGGCGTGCGCAACGCCATCTCCGAGCTGCTCCAGCAACACGACCCTGACGTCGTACTTTCAGTGCATCCCCTGCTGAACCATGTCGCCCACCAGGCCATTCAGAAAGGCGGCCGGCCGCGAGCGCTGATGACGGTCATCACGGACCTTGTCGATTTCCATCGCGGCTGGACCTTCAGTCAGGCCGACCTCGTCGTGGCACCGACCGAGCTGGCGCGAAAGGTGGCTCTTCGCCGCCGCGTGCCGGCAGACCGCGTCAAGCTGCTCGGGCTGCCGGTCGACCTCCGTTTTCGCCCACCCGCCCCGGGCGAAAAGCTTGCGCTGCGACGCCGCTTCGGCCTCGATGAAACGCGATTCACAGTCCTGGTGATGGGAGGAGCGGCCGGCGTCGGCAACTTGCTGAAGCAGGTGCGCGTGCTCGCGTGGGAGCCGCATCAGTGGCAGGTCGTCGCAGTGTGCGGGCGAAACGAGAAGCTGCGCCGTCGGTTGGCCCGCGTCCGTTTCGCCACGCCGACTTTGATCCTCGGCTTCGTCGACTACATGCCCGAGCTCATGCGCGCATGCGACGCCGTGGTGACGAAGGCCGGACCTGGTGCCATCGCCGAGGCGCTGGCGACCGGTGTGCCGGTGCTGATCACCGGCTTCCTGCCGGGACAAGAATCGCCAAACGTCGACTTTGTCGTCGAGTCCGGCTTCGGCGCCTTCACCCCCAAGGAAAACGAGCTGCTCGACGGCATGCGGGTACTCGCCGAGGGTGGGCCGACATGGCAGGAGATGTCGCGCAAGGCCGCCGAGATGGCGCACCCGTATGCGTCCTCGGACATTGCGCGCGAGTGCCTGCTGCTCGCCGCCCGCTACAGGGCGTCAGCGCAGACGAGGCGGTAGGGACAGAGGCGGCAGCGACGCCGGTCGGGTCTCGCATCGAAGCGACCAGACCTCACTCCTTCCGCAACCTCCGCACCCTGCTTCGCCGCTTCGGCCACCGACGCGCTGGAGTGATCGACGCTCGTGGAGGTTCCCGAGGCCAGGTAAACGATCTCGAGCTCGATGGGATCGAGCTGCAGCGCCGACTCGGCGCCCAGTGCGTAGAGCGCCACCTGCAAATCGCGCCGGCCTCGCGCGAGCGGCCGGCCTGACTTGTAGTCGATGATGTGCCAGCCCTCAGCCGTGCGGTCGATGCGGTCGATGATGCCGTTGAGCGTCCAGCCGTCGACCGCAACCGAGAATGATTGCTCGAGGAACTCGGGACGAGCGTCCAGCCCGCCCCGCTTGCGATAGGCCTCCAGCTGCTCCACACCGTTGCGTTCGAACGTGGCAGCGCGACGGGGGTCGGGAAAGGTGGTCTCGCCCCAGACGTCGTGATGTAGCGCCCTGAGCATGCTCGAGGTCACATCCGCGCCCGCGCGCCTGGCTTCTCCGGCGCGACGCAGCGTCTCGTGGATGATGACGCCCTGTACCGCCTCCGCGGACTGGACCACGGGCAGCCGCTGGACGTGGCGGTACCAGTACTGGCGAGGACAATCGCGGTAAGAGGCAATAGAAGAGTAGGAAAGAACGACAGCGGGTGCGCCCTCCCCGCTCGCGGGGAGGGCAGGGGGTGGGGAGACGCGGTCTTCCGCGACGTCGCGGCGCTCGACGGTACGTGTACCCGCCTGTCGCACCTCCTCGAGGAACCTCGAATCCCTCCACCGCCGCCCTCCCTCGTAGTGCGACGCTCGCGTGAGATACAGCAGCCGGCGCGCGCGCGTCATCGCTACATAGAGGAGGCGCCTCTCTTCCGCGATGACATCCTCCCGCCCGCGGACGAGTGGCTCCAGCACTGTCGCCGGCAGCTCGAACCGTGGCGAACGCCCCGACTGCGGCAGCCTCCCCTCCACGAGCCCGGGCACGAAGACGCCGTCGAACTCGAGACCCTTCGCCTGATGGATGGTCATCACCTGCACAGCGTCGGCGAGACCCTCCACCTCCGCCGGCCTTTCGTCCTCCTGCGACAGCAGCACCAGGTCGAGGTGGCGCATATAGGCCTGGAGCGAGCGGTCGGCCTGCACCTCGCAGTACTCCGCGATCAGCTCGGCAAAGCGGCTTACGTTGGCCACCGCCAGCGCGGCCTCGCTTCCCTCGAGCGTGGTCGAGAGCACGTCCAGGTAGCGAGTCCTCTCCATCAGCTCGAAGAAGAGGTCGCGAACGTCGAGCTCAGCAGCCTGCGCAGCTAGCGTCTGCAGCAGGTGCGCGAACAGGCCTGCGGGCGCCCACGCCTTCAGCGCGTCGAGCGGAGACAGGTCCTTGCGGTCGCGCAGAACGGCGAGGGCCTGGTCGGGATCCAGCGACAGAGGCGGACGCGTCACGGCGCGAGCAATAGCAACCACATCGCCTGGGTCTCTGAGGACGCGCAGGAGCGCGACCACATCCTTGATCTCCGGACGATCGTGGAATCCATGCCCCCCGATCACCACATGGGGCACACCGTGCGCGGCCAGCGCGGTTGCGATGGGGCGGGCGATCGCATTGGTGCGGCACAACACCGCGATCTCAGCGACGGGCAACCCAGACGCGATCAGCCGCGCCGCCTCCCGCGCGATGGCGTCTGCCTCGATGGCGCCATCCGGACATGCCCACACCTGCACCTTTTCGCCGGTCCGGCCCGAACGCAGCTGCTTGGGAAGCCGATCCGCGTTGTGGCCGACGAGGGCTGATGCAGCAGCGACGATGCGGCGCGAGCTGCGGTGGTTGCGGCCGAGCGTCACCGTCGTGGCCGCGGGAAATGCGTTTCGGAAACGCTCGAGGCTGGCGCGCGATGCGCCCCGAAACCGATAGATGCTCTGATCGTCATCGCCGACGACAAACGGTTCGCCACCGCCAGCGACAAGCTCGACCAGGCGTTCCTGCGCCAGGTTGAGGTCCTGATACTCGTCGACGAGCACGTGTGGATAGCGGGCGCGATAGGCCTCGAGCACTTGGGGCCGCTGTTCGAGCATCCTCACCGCGAGCGCCAGCAGGTCCTCGAAATCGACCAGCCTCTGTTTGCGGCACTCGACCTCGTAGGCGCGAAAGAGGCGAACGCACGCCTGCATCAGCTCGCCCCTGTCTCGATCCTCCGCCTCTCGCGCCCATATGCCCAGGCGTTCCAGCGGAACGAGCTCCTGCTTCAGCCGCTCCAGCATCAGCAGCGCCGGTGCCACCAGGTCGTCGGGTCGCTCGTCTCCGGTGAGCGCGAGGTCGCCGAGCTGCCACATCAGCTCGCGGGCGAGGATCCAGCGGTCGGCGCCGGTGAGGATCCGGAATCCCGCCGGCACGCCAATCGCACGCCCGTCCGCGCGCAGCCAGGAAAGGGCGATCGCGTGAAACGTCCCCACGCCCGGAGCCGCGGACCCGGTGAGGTCTTCGATGCGTTCGCGCATCTCCGCAGCGGCGCGGTCGGTGAACGTCATGACCAGGATCGAGCCCGGCAGAGCGCCGGCCTTCACAAGCCGCCGGAACCGTTCGGCGATGACCGCCGTCTTGCCAGTGCCGGCCCCGGCCACCACACGCACCGGCCCGCGGCCGATGGCCGCCGCGGCGCGCTGCTCGGCATCCAGCCGGATCAATCGACGACCGTCGAACGCCCGATGCGCACGCGCAGCGCGCGGACCCGGCGGCCAAGGTCCAGTCCGTTCAGGCGCTCGACGATCGTTTCGGCGTCGAGTCGCAGCTGGTGGGCCAAGGCTGGGCTCGACGTGGTCACGAGCAGGGTCCCTGAACGGAGCTCCACCTCGTCGCACAACCGGGCCGGTTCCGCACCGATGATCGACCGAAAAGCCACAGCTACCTGGGTCCCCAGCAGGCGGCCTCCGCCAGGCTGACGGCGGAGCACCTGCGGCAGGATCTTGCCCAGCTTATCCACAGGGTTTCACCGTCCCTGCTTCGACGTTCCAGACAGCGGCCTCGGCAATGAGATCCGCTGGAAAGGGGCCGGCATCGACGGATGTGATCACGACCTGTCCGTCGGTCGCCACGCGGCGCAGGAGCGCGCCACGCCGCTCGAGATCGAGCTCCGACAGGACGTCGTCCAGCAAGAGCACCGGCCGCTCGCCGGTGCGCGTGGTCACGAGCTCGGCCTCCGCCAGCTTCAGGCTCACCACAGCGGTCCGCTGCTGACCTTGCGATCCAAAGCTTCGAGCGTCCCGCCCGTCCAGCAGCACGCGCACGTCGTCGCGATGTGGCCCGATGCTGGTGGCGCCGCGGCGCAGGTCCTCCGCTAGCGAGTTATGCACAGCCGCCGCCATGTCCGACGGCGGTCCCAGATACTCGATCTCGAGATGCTCCCCAGCCCCGATTTCCGAGTGGCAGCGGGCGGCCGCCGGCGCGAGCTCGCGCACTGCCTTGGCCCTGGCCGCGGCGACCTCCGAGCCCGTTCGGACCAGCTCCGCGTCCCACACGTCGAGCACTGCCTGGGCCTCCTCGCCGGACGCGATTCGCTTGAGCAGGCTGTTGCGCTGCTCGAGGATCCGGCGCAGCCCCGACAAGGCGCGCGCATACCCGGGCTCGACCTGGACGAGGAGCTGATTGAGGAATCGCCGGCGCTGATCCGGCCCAGCCTTGATCAACCCGAGGTCGTCAGGCCAGAAGAGGGTGACCCGAAAGTGCCCAGGTAGGTCGACGGCCCGGCGCCGCGCGCCATCGACCTCGATCGTGCGGTGCGCCCGGTCCCCCTCGACGTTGAGGGCGATGGTCAGCTCCATACGCCTGCCCGAGCTCTCGACCACGGCCTCGATGCGCGAAGCCGGTGCGACCGGCCCCACGAGCTCGACTTCGCGGCGAGCGCGAGGCGACGTGGAGAGGGCCAGCATCGCCACCGCCTCGAGCAGATTCGTTTTGCCCTGGCCGTTGGCGCCCATGAAAACATTGACCCCGGGCTCCATCGAAAGGTCCAGATGGGCGTAGTTGCGATGGTTCCTGAGTTGGAGGCGCCGGAGGAGCACGCAGGCTTTGACGGACCTTAGGACATCGCCACCCGAACGGGCATGATCACGTAGAGGTAGTGCTCCTTGCCTGGCGGGCGCAGCAGGCCGGGGCTCAGCGGCCCGTCGAAGAGGAGCTCGACCTGATCCTCACCCATCACGCCCAGCGCATCGAGGACGTAGCGGGCATTGAACGCGATCTGGATGTCGGAGCCGTCGACTTCCGCCGGCATCTCCGCCCGGCTGTCGCCCACCTCATTGGTGGTCGCCGACAGCACGAGCGAACCTGACTGGGCTTTGACCCGGATGACGTTTGCGCTGTCACGCGCGAAAAGGGATACAGCCCGCACGGTCTGGGTGAGCTCGGATGTCGAGACCTTGACTGTGGTTGAGCTCTTGCTGGGGATAACCTGTGCGTAGTTGGGATACTTGCCGTCGATCAGGCGGGAAGTCAGCTCCGAGCTCCCGGCTCTGAAGAAGATCTGGTTGCGGGCCTTCGAGATGATCACTTCCACCCGGCCCGGTTCCCCTTTCAAGACTCTCGATAGCTCGGCCAGGGCGCGGGCCGGCACGATCAGGCTTGCCTCGAGATCGGCCGCTCCAGCCGCACCAAGCTTCCGCACCGCCAGGCGGTGACCGTCGGTGGCCGCGAACGTGAGGTTGCCGCCTTGAACCTGGACCAGCACGCCGGTGAGCACCGGGCGCGCTTCGTCTGTTGAGGCCGCCATCTGAGTCTGCTCGACAGCGCTTACCAGGTCGTCCAGCGCGACTTCGATGCGGTCGCCTTCGTCTGGTCGCGGACCGGGAGGAAACTCCTCGGCCTCGATGCACTTGATGTGGGTGTCAAACCGAGCGCACCGCAGGTTGAGCGACTGCGTGGCTCCGTCAAGCGTCATCTCGAGATCCTGGTCAGGGAGCGTGCTTACAAAATCGGTGAGCAACCGCGCCGGCGCGGTGGTGCTGCCCTCCATCGCCACCTCCGCCGCCACCAGCTTCCTGATTCCAATCTCGAGGTTGGTCGCCGTCAGCGCGAGGCCTTCCGATGTCGTCTCGATCAGGATGTTGTTGAGGATGGGCAGCGTGGTGCGGCTCGAGATCGCTCGCGATACGACTTGCAGCGCCTGACCGAGAACAGCAGGTCTGCATGTCACCTTCAGCTGGGTTTCGATCGCTTTGGCTTTCAAGACAGTTGTCCCCCGTTTGTAGAGTTTCTCTTAATAGAGATCACCCGTAGTCGATAACAGTAAGCGCTGTGGAGAGTGTGGATGTCGAGATGCTTTACAGATCGGGCTGGGCGGGGGATAAGGTCAGGACAAGCCCGGGGGGAGGCGATGCTCCCTGTGCTATCCCTGTGGAGCAGTCGCCGGCCGGTTGACGATCCACTGCCTCTCCCGACCCAACTCGCACAACTTGTGGATAGCCGCGTCTCATTGAGCATCACTGCGCGTATAGGCGCTCGCGGATAGCCTGCACCTCGTAGCGCAGCCTCTCGTCTTCCTTGAGCTCGTTGGCGATCTTCTCGATGGAGTGGAGCGCAGTTGTGTGATCGCGGCCTCCAAACGCCTTGCCGATCGCGGGGAGCGAAGAAGGCGTCTCCTCGCGGACGAGGAACATCGCTACTTGTCGCGGGAACACGATGTGCTTGTCGCGTCGCTTGCCCTTCATGTCGTCGAGAGTCACGTTGTAGTAGTCGGCGACGAGCGCCTGGATCCGCTCCACGTTGATCGGCTTGCGTGTGCCGGCGGGGATGATGTCGGCAAGCAGCCGCGCGGCCTCGTCGGCGTCGACAGGACGCTGGTGGACGGCGGCGAATGCCTGCACGCGTGTGAGCGCGCCCTCGAGCTCGCGGATGTTGCGCTGCACTTTGTGCGCAATGAAGCTGAGAACTTCTTCTGGGACCAGGCTGCTGTTGTCGCCAAGCTTGGAATGGAGGATGGCGAGGCGAGTCTCGAAGTCGGGCGACTGGATGTCGGCGATCAGCCCCCACTCGAATCGCGAACGCAGCCTGTCCTCGAGAGTCGGGATTTCCTTCGGAGGACGGTCCGAGGAGATGACGATCTGCTTGTTGATCTCGTGCAGCGCGTTGAACGTATGGAAGAACTCTTCTTTCGTGCGATCCTTTCCGGCCAGGAACTGAACATCGTCGATCAGCAGCACATCGACGGTGCGGTACTTGTGGCGGAACTCTCCCATGCGGGCCGTGGCGATGGAGCTGATAACCTCGTTTGTGAACTGCTCCGACGTGAGGTAGACCACACGCTTGCGCGGGAAACGGTCGTGGACCTCATGCCCGATCGCATGCATGAGGTGCGTCTTGCCGAGACCCACACCACCGTAGAGGAAGAGCGGGTTGTAGCTGTCGCCGGGAGCTTCGGCGACCGCCTTGGCGGCCGCGTGTGCGAACTGTGAGTTGTGACCGACCACGAATGAAGAGAATTTGAATCGAGCATTGAGCTCGGATGGGGTGATGACCGGAGCATCTGCGGGCACCTCCGTGCCGTTGTCATGCCCGTTGTCGCCATTGAACACGACGTCGCCGTCAGCGGTGACGAGCGAAGGCCTGTGCCCGCTCGGAGAGATGACGAAGTCGATGTCGACCTCGGAGCCGGTGACCGCCTGCAGCGTCTCCTGGATCAGCCCGGAGAAGCGGTCTTCCAGCCAGTCCTTGGCCAGCTTGCTCGGCACGCCGATGCGGAAAGTGTTGCCCTCAGCAGATACCACCGAGGTGTTCTTCAGCCACATGTCGTAGGTCCGTTTCGCGAGCTGGAAGCGGAGCTCCTCCTGGACCTGCGACCAGATCTGGTCCTGGTTCACCTCACGCATTCCTCGCCGCCGCCGAGCCAGTCTCACGACCCGCCCTCCGGACCCTCGCGGGTTGGGGGCAACGGACCTCTCTCTTTTGCAAATGCTGTGCACAACCTGGGGTCAAAATCACCGTCCATCTCCTCTGCTCCCTCGCTCGCCGACCGAATCTTTGAACTACGCGCCGACGAGCACAGGTTCAATCGAAGCCTCGTTGTGCCGGGCTCCGTCTTCTGCCTGCCTGTGGAAAAGAGCGGACCGGATTTCCACAGGTTGGCGGTGCCGACCCGTTCGAAATCCCCTATCCGGTCTGTCCCGAAACCTGGAAGCGATGCTGTAGGCTTACAGTGGCGTTAAAAGAGCTGATCGATGAGCTCGGTCTGCGCGACTCGTACTGGATTTTTCCGCTGCTCCGACCCCGTCTGCTTCCGGGCGGGGATTGTAACAAACGGCGTAGGATGCCGCAAGGCATCGCGGTCCATGGATGACATGATACGGTCGGTATCAGGAATGAGAGGCCCATCGTCCGGTACACTACCTCGGTTCCAGCCGGCTCCAGGCACAGGGGATTTCGCCATCAAACGAACCTTTCAACCCAAGAAACGCTACCGCCGCAGGGTGCACGGCTTCCTCCGTCGCATGGGCACGCGCGGTGGTGCGCGAGTGGTGCAAAACCGGCGCCGGAAGGGCCGTCAGCGCCTCACCCCGTAGCCGGCACACAGCGCGCGTGAAGCGCCGTTTCCGGCTCCGCCGCCAGTCGGATTTCCGCGCGGCGATCGGCGGCAAGCGCATCTACTCCGGCCGGGCTCTCGTCGCTTTTGCGATCCCTGGCTCGGCCCCGGAAAGCCGCGTTGGCGTGACCGTCAGCCGGAACATCAAAGGCTCGGTCCAGAGGAACCGGGCGCGCCGGCGACTCCGCGAGGTGGCGCGGTCGCGGCTGCTCGGACCTGATTCGCCGCTGAGTGGAGTGGGAATACGATATGACGTGGTTCTGATCGCCCGCCCCGCGGCTCTCGACGTGCCGTTTGCAGACCTCGAAGACGATGTGGAACAGGCGGCGCTCAGGCTCTCGAAATTGAAACCATGACGACGATCCTGCTGGCAATCATCCGCGGCTACCAGATGTCGATCTCGAAGATCCTTCCGCCTTCGTGTCGCTACTACCCGTCCTGTTCGCAGTACACGTACGAGGCGGTGGAGAGGTATGGCTGGCTCAGGGGCGGCTGGATGGGCGCTGTTCGGATCGCGCGCTGCCATCCGTTCGCCAAGGGCGGCTACGATCCTGTTCCCTAACCGCAAGCCCTTGACGGAGATATTCGACTGAACGACTTACTCAAGCTTTTAGCCCCGATCCACGACGTGTGGCAGGCAGTCGTCGAGCAGCCGCTCGCGAGTTTCTTGACGTATCTATTCGTCCACCTGCAGACGGTTCCCGTGATCTCGAGCATAGGCGCGTACGGAATCGCGATCATCATCCTCACAATCATCATCCGCCTGCTGCTGGCGCCGCTCCAGCAGTTTCAGCTGGTCACGCAGCGGCGGACGATGGTCGAGCAGCGCAAGCTCGCGCCCGAGGTTGCGGAGCTGCGGAAGAAGTTCAAGAAGGATCCGCAGCGATTGAACCAGGAGATGATGAAGCTCTACCAGCAGCACGGGGTCAACCCGCTTGGTGGGCTGGTCGGCTGCCTGCCCCTCATCGTCCAGATTCCGATCCTGACGGCCCTGTACTACGTGTTTCAGGGCTTTGCGCACAACGCCCACGCCGCGGCGCCGTTCCTGTTCGTGCCGAACCTCAACGACACCCCGATGCATCACGTGATGTTCGCGGGCGTGCCGATCCCCTCGCCGGAATACCTGATCTTTCCCCTGCTGGCGGCCATCACGACCTTCGTGCAGTCGAAGATGCTCCAGCAGCCTCCTCCGCCCAACCCGACGGAGCAGGAGCAGCAGACGCAGCAGATGCAAAGGACGATGGTCTGGCTGTCCCCGCTGATGATCGGGTACTTCGCGCTGCAGGTTCCGGCAGGGCTGGGGCTCTACTGGTTCGTCGGGAACCTGGTCAGTATCATTCAGCAGTACTTCGTAGTCGGGTGGGGCAATCTGAAGTTGCCGGGGCTAGGTGGGAGTGGACCGACCCAAACCGCGATCATCAAGGGCGGTGGCGGTCCGAAGGAAGGACCCAGACCCAGCCTGAAGCCCGCGCCGCAGAATGGACCCAGGCCCAGGAGGCCAAAAAAGTGAGCAATGTCGTGAGGGCATTCCGATGAGATCGGCAGAAGGACGTGGGCGCACCCTCGACGAAGCGGTCGACGCCGCTTTGATCGAGCTTGGCGAGAGCCGGCGCAACGTAGACGTGCGCGTGGTCAGCGAGGGATCCGAGGAAACGGTGGTCGAGGTCAGCGTCATCGATCATGAGCCAGCGCCTGTAGGCGCTGCTCCGGCGGCAAACGGCAAGGGCGACATCGCGCGCACGCTCGTGGAGGGCTTGCTGAAGCACATGGGGGTTCGGGCCCAGGTCACGGTTCGCACCGGCACCGACCCGATCACCCTCGACATCAGCGGCCGCGACCTGGGCGCGCTGATCGGTTGGCGCGGCGAGACGTTACGGGCGCTGCAATCGGTGACCAATGTGATGGTCGGCCGGCACCTGGACGAGGGCGAACGCATCATCGTCGACGTCGAGCGCTATCGCCAGCGGCGCGAGCACACCGTGCGCGAGATCGCTCTGCGCGCGGCGCGGCAGGTGAAGATGACAGGCGACGCGATCACGCTGGACGCCATGCAGGCCTTCGAGCGACGGGCCATCCACCTCGCCCTGCAAGACGACCCCGACGTCGGCAGCTCGAGCATCGGTGAGGAGCCCGATCGCCGCGTGGTGGTCGGACCCCGCAAGCCCGCGAGCAGCTGATCCGGTGGCCGGCCGGGCCGCCGCGGAGCGGATCCGGAAAGCGATCGCGTTGGTCAACGAGGTAGCAGATGGCGCAGGTGATGAAGAGATCACCCCGACGGAGATCGCCGAGGCTATCCGGGATTGCCTCGAGCTGACTGAGATCGAACAGGGATCGAATGTACGGAAATATCTCGGCGAGGCGCTCGATGCCACGTCCGACGGCATGCCCGCCGACTTCGTTGCCATGACCCTTTACGCGGCGCTCGGTGCATTGGGGGAGAGCCGCTCCGGGGCCTAGCCGAGGTCCGCGGAGTGACCGCCAAAAGGGCGGCATATACTGGCACCTCCCATGGCTCCGCACCGAGTTCATGGGCTGGCGGGCGGGGCGAAGCTGGTCACCGACGCCATGCCCGAACGGCTTTCCGCGAGCCTCGTCCTAATGTTCGGCGGTGGGTCGAGGCTTGAAGACGAGCGCCATGCAGGCGTCTCGCACTTCATCGAGCACCTTTTCTTCAAGGGCACCCAGAGGAGACCGACTTCGAAAGAGATCGCCGACGCGATCGAGGGCGTCGGCGGCTTCATCAACGCCTCCACGGACAAGGAGCTGACGGCGTACTGGACGCGCGTGCCGGCTGAACACACGGCGCTCGGCCTCGACGTGCTGCTCGACATCGTCTCGAACTCCAAGCTCGCGCCGGCAGACGTCGAGCGTGAGCGCATGGTGATCCTCGAGGAGCTGCGGATGTACCAGGACCAGCCGCAGGACTTCGTGCAGAACCTGTTCGAGGAGATCATGTGGCCGGGCCACCCGCTCGGTCGAGACATCGCCGGCACCGAAGAGTCGGTTTCCAGGCTGACCCGCGACGACATCCTCGAGTACGCCAGCACGCACTATCGTCTGCCGAACCTCGTGATGGGGGCGGCGGGCGCCATCGACGAGCTGACGATGCTCGGGCTCGTCAACTTGGGGTTGACACTCCCCGCAGAAGCGAACGGCCGGCTGCTCCCGGCGCCGCCAGAGCCTTTGGCCGGGCCGCGCGTGCAGATGCGCCGCCGGCGGACCGAGCAAGCACACATCTGCCTGGGCGTTCGCGCCTTCAGCTACCTGCACCCCGATCGGTACGTGCTCGACCTGATGAACACCGTGCTTGGCGAGGGCATGAGCTCTCGGCTGTTCCTCAACATTCGCGAACGGCGCGGGCTTGCGTACGACGTGCACAGCTTCACGCAGAAGCATCGCGATACCGGACTGCTTGGCGTTTACCTCGGTGTCGATCCGAAGAACGCGGTGGGCGCGGTCAATGCGGTGATCGCTGAGATGCAGAACCTGTGCGACCAGGCGCTTGAGCAGGAGGAGCTGGATCGGGCGAAGGAATTCACCAAAGGCCGCCTGCGGCTCGAGCTCGAGAGCACCAACGGCGTGTCGTTCTGGCTGGCGTACCAGCAGCTGCTGATGGGTTCGATCAAGACGATCGACGACGAGATCGCGCTGATCGACGTCATCACCGCGGACGACGTTCGCCGTGTGGCCAACGAGGTCCTGCGCACGCCGATCCAGATGGCCGTGATCGGGCCGTTCGCGAAGGACGCCCCTTTCAGGGCAGCGCTCGGAACCTAGAGGGGCTCAGCCCCCGCCCGAGCTGCTGCTTTCGAGCGTGGGCATCTTCGAGTAGATGTTGCCGAAGTTGTTGATAGGCCAGATTCGGAACCACGCGCGGCCGTCGATGCGGTCGCGGCTGATCGGGCCGAACGTACGCGAATCCTGTGACCGGTTGCGGTTGTCGCCCATCACGAAGTACTCGTTGGGAGGGATTGTCAACGGAGCCAAATTAGCGAAGACCGTCCAGGCCTCGGGCAGGTAGGGCTCGTCCAGCCGATGTCCGTTGATCAAGACCACGCCGTCGTGAATCATCAGCTGCTCGCCCGGAAGGGCGATCACCCGCTTGATGAAGTCCTTGGAGTTGTCGGTGGGAGGCCGGAGGATGACGATGTCCCCACGTTGAGGCGCGTGGAGGCGGTAGGCGATCTTGTCGGCGATGAGGTAATCGTTGTCGTCGAGCGTGGCGAACATCGACAGGCCTTCGACGTGCACGGTCTGCACGGCGAAGCTGATGCCGAAGTACAGGATGACCGCAAGCACGACGACCTCGGCAAGCTCACGCAGTAGCGACGAGCCGGCCGAGGTGCGGGGTTGGTCAGCCGCGACTGCGGGCTGTTGGGGGGCAGCCATGAAATTTTTAGGAGACGAGCTTAGCGCAGACCCGTTCCAGCTCCTCTTGACTCGAGTAACGCAGCTCGATCTTTCCCCGCTTGAGACTGCCGCTGATCTTCACCGGCACGCCGAGCCTGGATTCGGCCTCGGCGGCGATGCGTCGCAGCTCCGCCGGCGCATCCCCACGCGCTAAGCGACGCGGTCTGTAGGTCCGTACCCAGTTTTCCGTCTGGCGAACCGACAGCCTCTTCGCGATCACGACCTTGAGCCCGTGCTCCTGCGCGGCCTGGCTGTCGAGCGCGATGAGGGCGCGGGCGTGGCCGGCGGTGATCGCGCCGGCCGCCACCGAAGACTGGACCGCGGCGCAGCCGCCGAGCAATCGGAGCGACTGGGTCACGGATACGCGATGCTTGCCGATTCTCTGCGCTATCTCGTCGTGCGTGAGGCCGAACTCTTCAGTCAGGCGCTTGAGCCCGTGGGCCTCCTCGATTGCATCCAGGTCAGTGCGCTGGAGGTTTTCGATGAGCCCGAGGACCAGCTGCGCATCGTTGCCGGCATCGGTTCGGACGACCGCCGGCACCGCGCTGAGGCCGGCGAGCCGCGCCGCGCGCCACCGTCGC
>MNES01000020.1 GCA_001917815.1 Chloroflexi bacterium 13_1_40CM_65_17
GCAGCATCTCCTCGACGGAGCGCTGGCGCCCCTCGATCTCCTCGATGACGTTCAGTGCCTTGAGGGCGTCGTGGAGGGGCTTGGCCTCGATCGCCTGCGCGAGCTCGACCTCGTCGTTGGCCGTGAGCAGGCTGACTCGCCCGATCTCCTTCAGGTACATGCGGACCGGGTCGTCCAGCGAGACCGAATCCATCATCTCGATGTCGAGGAGCATCTCGTCGTCGATCTGCTCGACCTCTTCGAAATCCTTCTCGCCATCGGTGACCTCTATGCCGATCTCTTTGAACGCGGCAAAGATCCGGAATATCTGATCCGGCTCGGCGTCGATCTCCGGGAAGCCCTGGAGGATGTCGTCCGGGGTCAGGTAGCCCTGCTCCTTGCCCTTGACGATGAGCTGCTCGGCCACGGCCATCAGCTCGTCTTCGAACTTGTGCTCCGGCTTCTCGAGGGCCTTACCGGCCCGATTCCCACCCTTGGTCGCTACTTTGGCTGCGCGCGCGATCGTCACCCTCTCCTTTCAATGTCGTTGATGGCGCGAAACAGCTCCCTGGCCTCTGCTTCTAAACGCGCCACCCGCTCCGCGTCCTTCCCTCTTTCCGCCTCGGAAAGCTCGCGGATTATCCCACTGTGGCGGCCTCTCATGTGGTCGAGCCTGATGCGCTCGGCCAGCTCCACGGCCACCTCTTCGTCAACGCTGGGCGGTGGCGCCGCCCAAGCCCTTCTGATCAGGTCCTGCTCCTCTGCGGGATAACCCGCCAATTCCTTCTCGAGCCCGGACGCACCGCCGCGCTCGTAAGTCTCCAACATCCGTACGTATATACCGCGGTCCTCTTCGTCCAACTCATCGGGCGTGATCTTTGTTCGTACACGATCGAAGGCGACCGGCCGGACCGCAAGCAAATGGAGCAGATACCTGCCTACGGTCAGTTTTTTCCCCGGCGCACCGGTCCCCAAACCGTTTTTACCCTCGTTTTTGGCTATCGGTCGGCCGGCCAGGCGGCCGGCATCGGGGTCGGCCGCCAGGAGATGGCCTGAAACCCCCATCCAGCGCTTGGCTCGCTCGCGGTAGTCCTCCTGCAGGGAAAGGGGGAACTGGGCGATCCATTCGCGGAGCCTTCTCGCCGCGAGCTCGACATGGTTGGCGTTGCTCAGGTTGAGGCCGGCAGCGGCGTCCTCCATGCCGAATTCGAATCCGGACGGAGCCTTCGCGACGAGATCCTCCCACTGCCGCGTGGCGTCAGCGCCAGCCGCGCGCAGGAACTCGTCGGGATCCTTGGCGCCGGTGACCGTGGCGACTCGGGTGCGCATCTGGTGCGCGGCCGCGAGCAGGACCGCTTTCTGGGCCGCCTGGCGGCCCGCCCGGTCGGCATCGAAGACGAGCACCAGCTCATCCGTAAATCGCTTGAGCAGCCGCACCTGGTCGTCGGTCAGGGCTGTCCCCGAGCTGGCGACCGCGTTCTGAATGCCCGCCCCGTGCGCGGTGATCACGTCGAACTGGCCCTCCATCAGAACGGCGTGGCCGCGACGCGCGATCTCGTCCCGCGCCAGGTCGAGCCCGAAGATCACCCTTCCCTTGACGTAGGCGGGCGTCTCGGGCGAGTTGATGTACTTCCTCTGCTCGTCCGCTCGCACGGTCCGCGCTGTGAAAGCGAGCGGCTGGCCGCGCTCGTCGCGGATCGGGATGACCAGGCGCTCGGCGAAGAAATCATTGCCGTCGCGGCGGGTGAGCCCGGCATCCTGAGCGTCGGCGAGGGAGCGTTTCTTGGCCCTCAGGTACTCGGCAAACCCGCGGCCCGCGGGGGCATATCCGAGCTGAAATCGGCGAGCGGTCTCCTCACCGACTTCGCGCTGTACGAGCAGGCGCCGGCCGGGCTCGCCGGCGGGCATCGACCACAGGACATACTCGTAATACTGGGCCGCCAGTTTGAGCATGGCGAGCAGGCGGCGGCGCGAGTCCGCGCGCTCCTTCTGCTCGGGGCTGAGCTTCTTGAGCTCAACGCCAGCGCGCTCGGCGACAAGCTGGAGCGCGCCGCGCTTGTCCGTCTTCTCGATGAGCTCGACGAACGTGAAGACGTCGCCCGAGCGCTCGCAGCCGAAGCAGTACCAGGACTGCATCTGCGGGTTGACCTTGAAGCTCGGGCTGTCCTCCTGGTGGAATGGACACAGGCCCCAGAAGTCCTTGTTGCGCTTGGTCAGGCGGACGTGCTCCTGGACGACCTTGACCAGGTCGACCTTGGCCTTGACCTCGGCGAAGGCGTCATCGGACGCTGGAGTGGGCACCTGACTATTGTGAGCGGCCATGGCTTCGCGAGCGATCGCGTGGGTAAAGGAAAACCAAGGCGGGGCTGAGTTCGCGGACGTCCTGATCGCGCACAAGCGCCTCACGGCCACCGGCCTATCGATCGGCACCGCCCCGGTTGGCTACCGACTCGACTACAAGCTCGAGACTGACTATGGGTTCACCACCCTCGGTCTTCTCGTCACGGCTCGCGGAACGGGATGGAACCGCAAGCTGGACCTCCGGCGCAACAGGCGCGGTCGATGGACCGTGCGCACGAAGAGGGAGGGCAACCCCGATCTGCCGGCGCCGGGCGGCGACACGTCGCTCTTCGCTGAAGCCCTGGACTGCGACCTCGCCCTCTCCCCACTTACCAATTCGATGCCTGTGCTCCGGCACGGGTTGCTCCAGGGTGGAGGGCCCGTTGACTTCCTCATGGCCTGGGTTTCCGTGCCTGACCTGGGTGTGCGCGCCAGCCGGCAGCGATACACGTTCGTGCGTGCCGAGGCACAGGGTGCGGTGGTGCGCTACAAATCACTCGACAGCGGGTTCACCGCCGACATCACGTTTGATGCCGACGGCCTGGTCGTCGACTATCCGGAGCTGGCCCGGCGGGCCTAGTATTTAAGGGACGTTGAGTGGCCCGGCGAAGGCACCGAGCAAGTCGGCCGAGCTGATCGCATGCGAAGGATAGGCTCACCTTCATGACCGCTCTAACCGCTTCGCCATAAAGCAATCGGTTTGCGGCTGGGGTAGATAATCGTCGCCATCCGCCGGTGACAACTCCAAACAATCTCCCCGCCGAGCTCAGCTCTTTCGTCGGCCGTGAGCCGCAGCTGGCCGAACTCCGGCGGCTGCTTCGCAAGTCGCGCTTGATCACCCTCACCGGACCTGGTGGCGCAGGCAAGACGCGGCTGGCTCTGCGGCTGACGGCTGATGTCATGGACCGCCATCCCGATGGCGTTTGGCTCGTCGACCTTGCCGCCCTTGGTGATGGCCGGCTCCTCGAACAGACCGTCGCCTCGGCGTGCGGAATTCTCGAGGAGCGCCATCGACCGGTGGTCGAGGTGCTCATCGAGGGCCTCGCGATCCGAAACAGCGTGATCATCCTGGACAGCTGCGAGCACCTGGTCGAACCGTGCGCGGAGCTGGCGGGCAGGCTGCTGCGAAGCTGTCCGAAGCTCACCCTGGTGGCGACCAGCCGCGAACCGTTGGGGGTTCCCGGAGAACTGATCTGGCGGACGCCGTCATTGAGCCTTCCCAGCGTCGGGGACGCGGGGCGGCCGGCACTGATGCTCGAGAGCGAGGCGGTGCGCCTCTTTGTGGAGCGCGCTCGTCTGAGCCGTCCGAGCTTCGAGATGGAGCAATCGACATCAGCCTCGGCTGTGGCACAGATCTGCTGGCGACTAGAGGGGATCCCGCTGGCGTTGGAACTGGCCGCGAGCCTCGCACGAGTCATGAGCATCGAAGAGATCCTCGACCGGCTGAAGGATCGTTTTCGCCTGCTTACGGGCGGGAGTCGTACGGCCCTGCCGCGCCACCAGACGCTTCGCCAGGCAGTCGACTGGAGTTACGGATTGTTGAGTCTTGAGGAGAAAGCGCTCCTCGAGCGGCTCGCCCTCTTTGCGGGTGGCTTCGACCTGGCCGCCGTCGAGGCCGTGGCGCCTGTCGAGCCAGCGCTGCCGATACTCCTCCACCTGGTCGACAAGTCGCTGGTTGTCGCCGAAGCGACCGACCCAAAGCGAACTCGCTACCGAATGCTCGACACGATCCGCGAGTATGCAATCGAAAAGCTCCAGCAAAGCGGCGACACCGACGGCCGGCGCGGGCACGCCGGTTACTTCGTCGAGTGGTGCGGGCGTGCGACCCGCGAGCTCAGCTCATACGAGCAGGCTCACTGGCTGAAGCGCATCGACGACGAGCAAGGCAACATCCGTCTTGCCCTGGAGTGGTGTCTCAGCGAACAGCCTGACGACGCGCTTCGCCTGGTCGCGGCGGTGGGACCGTACTGGAACATGCGCGGCCATATTGAAGAAGGTCTCGGCTGGCTCGACCGCGCGATCCAACTGTCGACATCGACCATGCCCACGAGGCCCATCGCACTCCTGGCGCGGGCGCGCATCCGCGTTCGTCACGGCGATTACGCCGGGGCTCGGCGGGACACTGAGGAGACTTTGGAGCTCAGCCGCCGGCTCGAGCTCGGCCTTGATGTGAGCAGCGCAGCACTCTCGCTTCTCGGAGTGCTGAGCGGCATCACCGACGACCGCGCCGCCGCTGACCGCTACCACGAAGAGGCGTTGGAGCTGGCGCGACAGTGCGGCGACCACCTTCGAGTGGCCGGCTGTCTCAACAACCTGGCGTTGATGGCTTCTGCCCGGGGCGAACACGACGCTGCTAGAGCCCAGCTCGAGCAGGCGCTTGGTGAAGCGAAGGGGGCGGGTGACACATACCTCACGGCACAGATCATCGACAGCCTGGCCCTGGTGACACTCAGGTCTGGCGCCCGTGTCGCAGCGCGCGGTCACTACGCAGCTGCGCTCGCGATCGCGTTGGAGTTCGAGGACTCGTTCACGATCGCCAACAGCATCGAAGGCGTGGCCTTGCTGGCATTCACCGAGGGAGATTCGAGCCTCACTGTTCGGCTGATGTCCGCCGCCAATGGATTGCGCGCGGCGATCGGTGTCGAACCCACGCCCGACTGGACTCTCGAGGTGGCGGAGGGCCTGCGCGCCGCTCGCGCCAAGCTGGGGCGCCAAGCCGCCGACGCTGCCTGGAAGCAAGGTGCGGCGCTGAGCATGAAAGAGGCTGTTCGACTTGCAACGGGAGCCGCTGCGCAGCCTGACGGCGACGGCAGATCGATACTGACTGCTCGTGAGAAGCAGGTCGCGATGCTCGTCGCCGAAGGCCTCACCAACCCGGAGATAGCAAATCGCCTGCGCATGGCCGGCCGCACTGCTGATGCTCACGTGGAACACATCCGCAACAAGCTCGGCGTGCGCAGCCGTTCGCAGATTGCGTTGTGGGCCCACGAACGACTAGGGGAGTAGTAAGTCCCGTATAGGCATCGAGTAGGTACTCCAGCCGATGGCGCGAAATTCGGCGCCACCTAGCCTGCTGCGATGGGCACCCTGTCGCGAGCTCCCGCGGCGCTCGACCATGACGTAGCCCTGGCGATCGGGATCGCCCGGCGCCTGCGGCCGCCCATGAAGGTTTTTGCGTACGAGGTGCGTCGCGAGCTTGGCTGGAAATCCCTGAGCCGGCGCGCAATCTACGCATGGGAACGTGGTGAGTCGCGCGTCCCGGCCTCGGCCCTGCTAGCAGCCGCCAAGGTGAGCGACCAGAGCGTCGATGAGCTGTTGACTCGCGCTCGACGGCTGGATCGGATGGGACTCTCGCCTGGCGAGTAGCTGCTGATTGCGTCTGTGTGAAGCGGAGCTTCACAAAACGTTGCCGGTGTGATTGGCGATATCGAAGATCACAGCGTCGAATGACCAACCTTCTGTTGCACGCATTGCCCGGCGTGCTGCTGGCTAGCAGATTGATCACCGGCACGGTGCTAGTGGTCGCCGGGATCGCGAAGGTCCGCGTCGGGCACGTCGCCGTCGCCAAGTCCGTCGTCGCGTTCGGCGTTCTTCCAATCGCGCTGGCAAGGGTGTGGGCGCGGATCCTGCCATGGGTCGAGGTCGGGCTCGGATTCTGGTTGTTTACCGGTCTCTTCACGTCGGTGGCAGCCATGGCAGCGGCCATGCTGATGGTGCTGATCACTGGCGCGGTCGCCCGGGCCCTGATCAGAGGCCGAATCGTTCCGTGCGGCTGCTTTGGCCATGCGTCCGAGCTTCTCAGCTGGCGGGTGGTCGCGCGCAATGCGGTCGTGATTGCCGCACTCGCGGGCCTGGCCATCGGGGGGTACATATGAACGCCGACATCACACGCCGAGCATCGCGGCGTTAGCGGTGGCGGCCGTGGCGGCTAATTGATTTTGGGGAGGATCACCGATGGCAGAAGAGCGACCACCACTGAGACGTAAGCGGTTTACGCGACGCGGAATCCTCAAGCTGATGTCGGCGGGCGGTATCGGCGTATGGGCGAGCGCCTTCTTCCCCGAGTTCCCACTGGCAAAGGCTGCGCAGAGCCCCGGCGGCCCTGGGAAGGACCACGCGCTGCGTTCATCCGTCGATCTCGCTGATTCAGACCCCCTCCTGACTGCCGCGATGAACAGTGATGGACTGAAAGTCATAGTCGCCAAGCACGGCGGTTCAGCGCTGTCCCAAGCAACCCACGCAACTTACGGCGATGGTTCGCTCCACGCAGTGATAGCGTCCCTCACCCCATCGAATGGTGGAGCGCCAAGGGGAGTCTTCGCGTACTTCCGCAGCGAATCGCCATCTGAGTTCCGCGTCCTCCAG
Source organism: Chloroflexi bacterium 13_1_40CM_65_17 (assembly GCA_001917815.1). Taxonomy (GTDB): domain Bacteria; phylum Chloroflexota; class Dormibacteria; order Dormibacterales; family Dormibacteraceae; genus UBA10449. Next base: position 6,685 of record MNES01000020.1, read on the forward strand.
ATGGAGCTCGTGATCACAGAGGCCAATCCCTTCACCGGTCATGCGGCGTTTCTCGATCACAACGACCGCGTGGTGACGAAGGCCAGCTTCGCCAATGGAAAGATGGTGAGCAGTGCGGTTCATCCTGCCATCCAGGTACCAGGCATCCCCGTTGCACATGCCTACAGCGGACAGGACTATTGGGACTGTCTTAGCTGGTGCCTGATATCCATCTGGCCGACGCTTCCCTGGTGGATCCAGGGCGGCTGTTGGATGGCCTGTGGAGGCTGCAGGGCTAGATATATTTGGGACTGCGGCTTCTGTGCAGCCTGCGTTGGTGGCTACGCCAGTGCATGCATCATTTGGTGCGAGTGCGCGCCGTGGTGCTGATTTAGCCGTGCTTACGCTGGCAGGAGGCCTTGGTCGGACGCCCACAGTCGCCGCAAGTGGCCAAGTCTAAGACGTGTCGAGCGCGCCCGGAACTGCCAAGCAGTTCCGGGCTTGGGCTTGCGCCGCGATCGGCGGGCCTAGGGTCGGATGTTCGCGTTCAGCCGGAAGATGTTGTCCGGGTCGTAGGCTCGCTTCAGTCGGACCAGCCGGTCGTATTTCTCGTTGCCGTAAATCGCCCGCACCGATCCGACGTCTGAGTCCACCGCATCGTTGACGTACTGACCGACAGTCGTGAAGGGCGTCAGGGCCGCCATGCCCTGCCGGCTCCACGCCTTGTGCGGCTCGTCCAACTCGGCGCCCTCCCAGGCGGCCTCAAGTCCGACCCACCATGCCGCCGTGCGCCCCGTGAAGGCCATGGCGTCGTCGGGGACCCGGGCGATGGCCCCTCCCTGCGCCCACAGCGAAGCGCCACATTCACCGCCGGCGGGCGCGGCGGCCGCATGCGCGGCGCAAGCCGCAATCGCCTCGTCGCTCAGCTCGGCCAGGAACCCACCCTTCATATAGAACCGCTTGCCCCAGGCCATCGCTTCGTCATTCATCCCCTGCACCTCGACGTACCGCCGCGGCGCGAATGTGTCCATTAGAGGGTCCATACCCTCGCGAAGCGGCCGGAGGTCGCGTTCGGCGTCGTCCAGGGAACCGGAGTGCGTGACACTGACCATCACCACCGGCATGCCGGCCACCTCTGAGCGAAACGGCGGGTCGGTGGCGATGCCGAAGTTGATCGACAGCCAGGCCTCGTCTGGAGCCGCGGTCAGGAATTCGCGAACGAGCGCGGCGACCTCACGACTGCGCTCGATCGGAAAAGCGATCCATCCATGCGTGACGTTCGTTTCGACCGGGCTCAGCCGAAGTTCGAATGACGTGACGACGCCGAAGTTGGCGCCGGCGCCGCGGATGCCCCAGAAGAGGTCTGCGTTCTCATCATCGCTCGCGTGCAGCCGGCGGCCGTCGGCCGCGACGAGGTCGACCGCAAGCAGGTTGTCGATCGTGAAACCGTACTTGCGCTGCAGGCGTCCCATCCCACCTCCGAGAGTCAGGCCCGCAACGCCGGTGTGCCCCACCACCCCGACCGGGCAAGCCAGTCCGAACTCCTGTGCTCCCTTGTCCAGCTGCGAGAGGTGAGCGCCGCCCTCGGCGCGTGCGACTCGCCGCTCGGGGTCGACCGTCAGGCCCCGCATCAGTGACAGGTCGATGATGATTCCGCCGTCACAGGTTGAAAATCCGGCCACGCTGTGGCCGCCGCCACGCACCGCCACGACGAGATCCTTCTCGCGCGCGAACCGGATTGCGGTGACCACGTCGTCGACGTCGGCACACCGGGCGATCAATGCCGGCCGCCGGTCTGCCATCGCGTTCCAGACGATGCGCGCCGTGTCGTAATCAGGGTCGTCGGGCCGGATGATCTGTCCGGCGAAGCGATCCAGAGTGGCGGCCAACTACCTGTCTCGGCTCGAGTTGCTGATCACAGCCTGCGCCGCGGCCAAACGCGCGATCGGCACGCGGAACGGGCTGCACGAAACGTAGTCGAGCCCGATGCGGTGACAGAGGTGGATCGAGTCGGGGTCGCCACCATGCTCGCCGCAGATGCCAACCTCGAGGTTCGGCCGCGTCTTGCGCCCCTCGTTCACTGCCAGCGCCATCAGCCTGCCCACGCCGTTCTCGTCAATGGTCTCGAATGGGTTGCGCAGGAGGATCTTGCGCTCAAGGTAGCGGACGATGAAATGTCGCTCCGCGTCGTCGCGCGAGAAGCCGAACGTCATCTGCGTGAGGTCGTTGGTGCCGAACGAGAAGAATTCGGCCTCGCCCGCGATCTCGCCGGCGGTCAGCGCGGCGCGCGGGATCTCGATCATGGTCCCGAACTTGTATGGCACGCGCACGCCTTTTTCCTTCTGCACTTGCTCCGCCACGGGCTTGAGCTCGGCGTGCACCGCGTGCATCTCGGCCAGCGTGCCTACGAGCGGGATCATGATCTCGGGCCGGGCGTCGACGTTCTTCTTGCGCAGGTCGGCGGCCGCCTCCATGATCGCGCGCACCTGCATGCGCGTGATCTCAGGAAAGAGCACTGACAGCCGCACGCCGCGCAGGCCGAGCATCGGGTTCGCCTCATGCAGCTCCTCCACCCGGGCAAGGATCTTCTCGAGGTGCTTGAGCCTCCTGCTGTCCTTTCCGGTGGCTTTCAGCGTCGCGATCTCGCTCACAAGGCCATCGCGGTTGGGGAGGAACTCATGGAGGGGCGGGTCGATGAGCCGGATCACGACCGGGAGGCCCTTCATCACCGAGAGGATCCCGTGGAAGTCGCTTCGCTGGATCGGCAGGAGGAGGTCGAGCTGCTTCTCGCGCTCGTTGGTGGTCGTGGCCATGATCATCGCCTGCACGATCGGTAGGCGGTCCTGCTCCATGAACATGTGCTCGGTCCGGCACAGACCCACACCCTGGGCGCCGTTCTCGCGTGCCTTGGTGGCATCGCGCGGGTAATCGGCGTTCGCCCAGACCTCGAGGCGTCGGATCGCATCGGCCCAACCGAGGAGCGAGTTGGCCTGCGGGTGCTTGCTCAGAGGCTTGGGGTCGATGGTGGGCACGCGGCCGAGGTAAACGTCGCCGGTGAGGCCGTCGATTGTGATCTCATCGCCCTCTTTGACCGTCGCCCCATCGACCGTGAACGAGCGCGTGCCGAGATTGACGTTCACTTTGCTTGCGCCGACGATGCACGGGCGGCCCATGCCTCGCGCGACCAGGGCCGCGTGGCTCGCGGTCCCGCCGGTCTGCGTAAGGATGCCCTTGGCCTCGACCATACCGTGGACGTCGTTCGGGTTGGTCTCGATGCGGACCAAGATCACCGCCTTGCCCTGCTTGCCCCACTCCTCGGCGGTGTCGGCGTCGAACACGGCCATGCCGGTCGCCGCTCCGGGCGAGGCCGGCACGCCCCGCGTGAGCGCCTGCACTTTCGCCGATGGATCCACCCGGGGGAAGAGCAGCTGCTCCAGCTGGCGCGGCTCGACACGCGCGACAGCTTCCTTTCGGTTGATGAGGCCCTCGTGGACCATGTCGACCGCGATCCTCACCGCAGCCTCGCCCGTCCGCTTCGCAGAGCGGGTCTGCAGCATCCAGAGCTTGCCTCGTTCGACAGTGAACTCGAGGTCCTGGACGTCCTTGTAATGCTTCTCGAGCTTGCGCGCGTAGCCCTCGAACTCGGCGTAGACCTTCGGCATCCTCCGCTTCAAAGCCGAGATGGGCTCGGTGTCTCGCACGCCGGCCACGACGTCTTCGCCCTGTGCATTGGGGAGATAGTCGCCGTAGAGCTCCTTCTTACCGGTTATCGGGTTGCGCGTAAACGCCACGCCCGTGCCCGATGTCGGCCCCATGTTGCCGAACACCATCATCTGGACGTTGACCGCGGTGCCGAGATCGTCAGGAATGCGCTCCATGCGGCGGTAGGTCTTGGCGCGATCGGTGTTCCACGACTTGAACACGGCCTCGATCGCCGCCCGCAGCTGCACGATCGGGTCGGATGGGAACTCGTGGCCTGTCGCGTCCTTATATATGTCGAGGAACCGTTTGACGAGCCTGCGCAGGTCCGCCGGCTTGAGCTCGGGATCGGTCTTGACCCCTGCGCGCTTCTTCGCCTCGCTCAATGCGTGCTCGAACTTCTCGCCGTCGATGCCCATCACGGTCTTGCCGAACATCTGGATGAATCGGCGGCGCGAGTCGAGCGTAAAGCGCTCGTCGTTGGTGAGGTCGGCCAGGGCTTTGGTTGTCACGTCGTTGAGGCCGAGGTTGAGGACTGTGTCCATCATCCCGGGCATCGAGAACTTGGCCCCCGAGCGAACGCTGACGAGCAGCGGGTTGTGTGGGTCGCCGAACCTCTTGCCTGTCTTCCTCTCCAGCGTTTTCAGCGCGGTGGTCGTCTGCTCCCACATCCCGGGTGGGAACTTGCCGCGCTTGGCGAGGTAGGCCCGGCATGCTTCGGTGGTGATGGTGAAACCGGGCGGGACGGGCATCCCGGCTCGGGTCATCTCGGCGGCGCCGGCGCCCTTGCCGCCAAGGAGGTCGCGCATTTTCGCGGACCCCTCGGCGAAGTGGTAGACCCACTTATGTCCAGCAGCCATTGCCGGAAATACTATCCGGCCGCTGAACTAGCTCGGGTCTCCCCACCCGGCCGAGACCGCTGCGCGGTCTCGACCGACCTCCCCACTGCGTGGGGAGGTGCTGCTACGTGCGGCGGAGCATCCCGCGCCCGACCAGGGCCCGGAAGATGAAGAGCAGGATGATCGCGCCGATGAAGGCGACCACGATCTCGGCCAGCAGGCCTCCGACCGCGATGCCCAGCGCGCCGGCGAGCCAGCCGCCGAGGAAGGCACCTAGGATGCCGACAACGATGTCCCAGATCAGGCCCATGCCGTGGCCCGTCATCACCTTGCCGGCAAGGAACCCGGCGATAAGACCGACGAGCAGCAACACGATCAGGTTGTCCATGTCCTGGGAACGGGTAGGGCTGGCGCCGTACCCGTTATTTCAGGCCACTTCCAGCTGCCGGTCCGGCGCCGGCTCGACCTTGAAATCGCCGAGACCAGCCCGGTCGTACAGCCGCCGCAGCGGGCGCGGCGCCCACCAGTTCCAGTCGCCGAGCAGCCGCATGACAGCAGGCACTACAAGCGCCCGCACCAGCGTGGCATCGATCGCGACCGCGACAGCGAGACCGATACCGATGGCCTTGATGATCACCACCTCGGCGAGGCCGAAGGCAAGGAACACGGTGACCATGATCGCCGCCGCCCCGGTGATGAGGCGCGCGGTCTTCTCGAGACCGTTTGCCACCGCCAGCCTGTTGTTGCCGGTGCGGACATACTCCTCGTGCATGCGGCTTACGAGCAGCACCTCGTAGTCCATCGACAGGCCGAACACGATCGAAAAGAGGATCACCGGGATGCTGGGATCGATCGACTGCGGTGTGAAGCCCAGCATGTTCGACAGGTGCCCCTGCTGGAAGATCCAGACCAGCGCGCCGAACGACGCGCCAATCGACAGGAAGTTGAGCAGTACGGCTTTGAACGGTAGCACCACCGAACCCGTGAGCAGGAACATCACAAGGAGTGTCACTGCCACGACGAATCCGACCGCCACCGGGGTGCGGTCGACGATGAACTTGATGACATCGAGGTCGACCGCGGTCTGACCACCCACCAGGATCTGGCCGCCGTTGCCGACGCCCTGGTCGGCGCGGATCGCATTCACGATGGCGCGCGATGCGTCCGATGTCGCGGGCGAGCTGGTGGTGGCTTGGATCAGCACGATGTGCCTGCCCACGCCTGCAGTGGTGGTGTGAAGCACGCCCGGGATGGCGGCAATGCGCTGCGTCAAGCCGAACTGGGCGGCGATGCGATCAGGCGTCTGGGGTGAGCCGTCTGGGTAGTTCACGACGATGTTGAAGGTTGTCTGGTCCTGGCCTGGGAAGTTGGCGATCATCTGGTCGTAGCCCTGCCGGGCCTCCAGGCGCGTCGGCAGCATATCGACGTCGCCGTTGGCGAGCCGCAGCTGGATGAACGGCGACGCGGCGAGGAGCAAGAATCCGGTCGTGGGCAGGAGGACGACCAGGGGGCGTCGCATGACCCACGTCGCGAGGCCGTGCCAGAAGCCCGTACCAGGGCTGGGCGCCCGCCGGAAGAGCGGGATGCGCAGCCGGTTCACCGCGGGACCGAGGATCGAGAGCAGCGCGGGCAGGAAAGTCAGCCCGTAGACGACCGCAACCGCGACCACGATCGCGCCCGCCGCACCCATCGAGGCGAGGAAGGTGCCCTGGAAGAAGAGCATGGCTGACAGGCCGACGGCGACCGTGATTCCAGAGAAGGTTATGGCACGACCTGCGGTCGCCATGGTGGTGGCGACAGCGTCTTCACGGCTCGCGCCTCGGGCCAGCTCGTCGCGGAACCGGTTGACGACGAACAGCGAGTAGTCGATCGACACCCCGAGGCCGATCAGGGTGACGATGTTGAGCGCGTACTGCGATACGTCCGTAAACCTGTTCAGGAAGAACGTTCCCGCGAGGCCGCCAAGGATGGTGAGCACGCCCACGCCAAGCGGGAGGCCCGCTGCGACGAGGGACGCGAAGATGATGACCAGGAGCACCAGTGTCACCGGGAGGGTCACAGTCTCTGCTCGCTGAAGGTCGGCCTCGAGCGTCTTGTTGAAAGCTTCGTTGATGGCCACGAACCCGGTGCCTGTCACGGTGAGCGTGTCGGACTTAACCATGGCGCGAAGGGCGTCGTAGTCGTTGCGCGCCTGCATGCCGCTCGACTTGAGGTCGATGCTGACGAGCGCCTGGTGGCCGCTGGTCGAGGTGAAGGCTTGCGCGATTCGCGCGTCGGGGGCGTTGTATGGCGTCACCATCGAGGCGATGCGAGGGTCGCCCTGGATCGGCGCCAGGGCTGAGGTCACAGCCTCCTTGAAGGCTGGGTCGGTGACGGTTTCCGTGCTGCTCGTGAAGATGAACACGAAGTTCGAGGTGACCTTGCCGGCGGCGAGCTCGGACGAGATCAGGTTCCCCGCCCGCGCGGATTCGAGGTTGCTGGTGAGCGGGCCACCGCTCGTGAGCACGCCACCCATGAGCATGCCGGCGATGGAGATGGCCAGCAGGACGCCGGACCCGGCCAGCGTGGCCCACCGGTATCGATAAACAAAACGACCCCAGCTCGCGAACATTTCCTCTCCTCTCGCCGGCGCTCTATGCGCTCGGATTCGTCGAATACACGGCTGACAGCGACATGGCGGCGAGCGCGTCGACAGCCTCGTCCGCGTTGAACTCCGGGTCGATCATTTTCTGGACCATGATTCCGAGCACCCCGGCCCAGACGGCGCCGGCGATGGCGCGTGCGGGACTCGGATCGGCTTCACGCTCGGCGAGGACCTGGCGTGCGAGGGACTCGACACGATCGCGCTCGAACCTGATGTTCTCGCGGATGCCCGCGCCGATCTCCTTGTCGTGGAGGCCGACGCCGATCAGCTGGATGTAGAGCGTGTGGGCGTCAGGCCGTTCCCGAAGCAGGACCTTGAAATTTTCGAAGGCGGCGGTTGCGCCGACGGTGCCCTCGGCGGTGTAGATCTCCATCTTCTGGCAGACGGCGAAGAGCACCGCGATCACCAGCTGCTGCTTGGACTTGAAGTAGTAGTGGACCAGGCCCTGGGCGACGCGGGCCTCCTCGGCGATGTCCTTGATGGAGGTGTTTTCGTACCCCTGGCGGCTCAGGACCGCGAACGCTGCCTGGAGGATCTTTTCCCGGTTGTCGCTTGCCACCTTGGCGCCACTCTCCTTGCTGGAACCCTGGTTGGTTGAACGCTCAACCAAATCTGGTTGGTCATTCAATCACATGAGTTTGAGCGTGTCAAGTGGTGTGACGAGAGATTTTGGGTCGGGGAGCCGGCGGTGGGGCTTGCCGCCGGCACGGAGTTGGGGAAGGGTTCCGCCTCGCCCCTAAAGCGGTGCTTGTCGTCGACAGAAACCGGGAGACGTGATCATTTGCAGATCCCCTCCGTATGACGTCAACGGACGCCGCCGCGCAAACTTGCGGGCACCCAATCTCACGAGGAGACGAGCCGATGACCGACCCCAGGAAGATCGCCCACTACGGCTGGATTCCGGACCTGCCCGACGAGCGTGACCACATTTACGCGGCGCCCCCGCAGTTCCTCAGCGCGCTGCCTCCCTCGACCGACCTGCGTCCGCGGTGTCCCGGCGTCTACGACCAGGGCATGCTCGGCAGCTGCACGGCGAACGCCATCGGCGGCGCGATCGAGTTCGACCGGCTGAAGCAGACGCTGCCCGACTTCGTTCCGTCGCGGCTGTTCATCTACTACAACGAAAGGGTCATCGAGGGGACCATCAACTCGGACAGCGGGGCGCAAATCCGTGACGGCATCAAAACGGTGGCGAGCTTGGGCGTGTGTCCAGAGCCTGATTGGCCGTATGACATCACCAAGTTCACGCAGAAGCCGCCGGCGAAGGCGTATGCGGACGCTGTGACCGACCGAGCGGTTTCCTACCAGAGCCTCGTCCAGGACGTGAACCAGATGAAAGGATGCCTCGCATCGGGCTATCCGTTCGTGTTCGGTTTCACGGTCTACGAGAGTTTCGAAGGCGCCGGTGTGGCTGATAGCGGCCACGCCCCGATGCCGGCTCCCAGCGAGCGCGCGATCGGAGGCCACGCGGTTGTTGCGGTGGGCTATGAGGACGCGAACCAGTGGTTCCTGGTGCGCAACTCATGGGGTACCGGCTGGGGCATGGCAGGCTACTTCACGATGCCGTACGCATATCTGATCCAGACCGGGCTGGCGTCGGACTTCTGGACGATTCGCATCGTCGGGCCCTGATGACCGAGACCCTGCGATATGTGCGCCTGGTGCTGGCCGGAATCGGGCCTCTCTATTCCGTGGCGGTGCTCGTGTACTCGCTGCTCGAAGGATCTAGCAGCATCTGCACGGGTTCGGGCGGAACGTTTCGATGCACCGAGGTCACGTATGCGTCGACGTGGGGTTTCGGTGGCTCGGTGGCTGTGGGGATCGTGATGATCTTGACCATGGCTCCGCTCCTGTCGGGGTGGCTGCGGAACCGAATCCCTTCGGTGGTGGCTGCGATCGCGCTGCCGATCGTGCTGATCTCGTTCACGAGTGGCCTGGCCGCATGGACGCCCGCGTGGGTGGCAATCCTCGCTGCGGCGATCGCGGGCCCGCCCTCAGCTAAGGGGATGCCAGACTAAAGGCCGTGCAGAAAATCGCCGAGGTCGCGGACCAGGAGCTGGTTTGGTCGCAGCCGGCGCGTCTGAAGCAGGCGTTCGAGCTTCAGGCGGCGGACGAGGTCGGGGCGACGCTGCAGTTCCAGCGAGCGTCGTTGGCGGCCGGCGAGGTGGCAGACCAGCAGTGGACTTTCAAGCGCGAAGGATTCTGGCACCCCCAGATCACCGTTCGCGTAGCCGGCTCGGACGCCAACCTAGCCGTATTCAAGCCGGCGTGGACAGGTGGTGGCATGCTCGAACTGCCGCAGGGACGGCTGCTACGGTTCGGCGCCGCCAACTTCTGGCATTCGCAGTGGGATTGGTCGGACCCGGAGGGCAATCCGCTCGTGCACTTCAAGAGCCACGCGGGCCTGTTGAAGACGGAAGGTGAGGTTGGCATCGAACCGGTGGCATCCGCACTACCTGAGCTGCCGCTGCTCGTCGTGTTGGGCTGGTATCTGTTGATACTGTTCGCTCGCGATTCCGCGGCGGCGGCCGGATCAACCGCCGCGGTGGTGGCGGCCTCAGCTCATTGAGCGGCTGAGCAGCTCGCGCACGATCTCCGCCTCGTGCGTCAGCGAGGCGAAGTGGCCCTCCTGGTGCAGGACGCGGAGATCAACCTGGCCCAATCGAGCCGCCGCGCGCTTCGCGGCGCTGAGCGGCGCGTTCATGTCGTCGTCGCCGTGCCACCAGGTGACCGTCTGCCGGACCGTTTTCAGGTCGAAGTCCCAGCCACGATGCAAGGCCATCGATTCGTCGGTCCAACCCTCCGCGCCTTGCCGGAGCGCCTCCCCGGTATTAGCGCGGCTGATCCGCCGCCACGCCGGGTCGCTCATGATGGCGCGGTCCTCCGCCGGCGCGTCCGAGAGCACACCGGCCATCCCTTCCTCCCCAAGGAGGCGTTCGCGAACCCGGACCAGCAGCTCGTGCAGGTCATTCCAACCGCGCTCGGCTGCCGCGTAGCCGGCAGCGTTCACTCCT
>MNES01000044.1 GCA_001917815.1 Chloroflexi bacterium 13_1_40CM_65_17
CGAGGATGGTGATCTCGACTGGAACCTGCGAGCGGAAGAGATCGATAGGCGCGTGCGCGCGTTGCAGCCGTGGCCGGGCGCGACCCTCCCGACATCACGCGGGCGGGTCAAGGTGCTGAGCGGCCATGTGGAAGGCGATCGTTACGTCCCCGACGTCGTGCAGGCGCCCGGCAAGAAGCCCGCGCCGGCGAAGCAGGTGTTGAGAGATGCCTGAGAAGGAGGTGCGCGAGCGCGACGTCGCTGTCAACCGCCGCGCCTATCACGACTACTTCATCGACGAGAAGCTCGAGGCGGGGCTCATGCTCACGGGCACCGAGGTCAAGTCGGTGCGCAACGGACGGACGAACCTGCGTGACGGGTTCGTGCGGATCGATGGCAATGAGGCATGGCTCGAGAACGTGCACATCTCGCCGTATGCGCAGGCCAATCTCATGAATCACGAGCCCCTTCGTCCTCGCAAGCTGCTGCTCCACCGCAAGGAGATCTCGAGCCTCATCGGCAAGGTGCGCCAGAAGGGGTACACGCTGATTCCACTGCGGGTGTACTTCACGCGCAACCATGCCAAGGTGGAGGTCGGTTTGGCGAGAGGAAAGAAGCAATACGACAAGCGGGAGGCGATCGCCGAACGGGACGCCAAGCGCGAGATCGCGCGCGCGATGCGCCGCCACTAGCTTCCCCTCTCGCCATCGGAGAGAGGGCTAGGGAGAGGGGCGTGAAACCGGAAAGTCGTCCGCCAGCAGCTCCATCAGCAATCCGTCGTGCCACGTGCCGTCGGGCCCACGCTCGTACTTGCGCATAACTCCGACCGGCTTGAACCCGACCTTTTCATAAGCCCTGATCGCGCGCACGTTGTGCGCCGCGGGATCGATCGTCAGCCGATGGTGACCCCGCTCGGTGACGAGATGTTTCGCGAGGGTGAGGATGGCATCCGGTCCGAGACCCTGGCCCTGCCAGTCGGAATGCAGCGCCAGATCGATGCCGGCGTGCTCGTACATCGGATCGTTTTCCTCCGAGCACTGAATGAACCCGATGGTTTCATCGCCGGCTTCGATCATGAAACCGGACTCAGAGTCATCTGGGTTCAACGCGTCCTGGACGGATCGCGATGGATCGCCCCACCATCGCGCGACATCGGGATCGGTGAAGATCCTGGTCAGCGCCTGTTCATCGCCGGGCCGCACCGGACGCAGCCTTACCCGTTTGCCACTCAACACATTCGGTATTGTGCCCGCGGTGTCTGAGAAGGTTGTCGATCGTGCGGCCGCTCGCATCGTGCTGCTGGATCCCGAAGACCGGATCCTTCTTCAACAGATCCGGCCGGACGAGTTCGAGGAGCGGACGGTCTGGCTGACACCAGGCGGCGGGCTCGCTCCGCGGGAGACGTACCGGCAAGCTGCGCTTCGCGAGCTCCACGAAGAAGTTGGTCAGGCCGGAGCATCGTTGGGTCCATGCATATGGGTGCGCAAACACGAGTTCGCATTTCGAGGAGCCACCTATCGACAGCGCGAGAGGTTCTTCATCGCGCGGACTGAGTCGACCGCCATCGACAGCAGCCGGCACGACTCGATTGAGGCGGAGATCGTCTTGGGCTATCGCTGGTGGAAACTCGACGAGATCGACGGCGCCGCAAATACAGTGTTCGCGCCCAGACTTATTGCCAAGTTTCTCGCGCCGCTGATTGAAGGTCGCATACCAGACCGGCCGATAAACGTCGGTGTCTGATCAAAACCAGCTAGCCGGCTTCGCTCATCGACTCGACGATGTGGTTTCGGAGTCTTGCTCCAGTCGCCGCCCAGAGTCGTAGAGCGATCCTGTCATCGGCGCGCAGGGCCCGAAACTGCTCCGTGCTCGCGACCAGGGCGCGGACCGGCGTCATCGCGGTTACGGAGGCCCATGCCGGCCGGCTGTCGAGCATGCTCGGCACACCTACGAGCCCAGTCGACGTGATGCGTTCGAGCGGCTTGCCGCGCAAGGTCAGCTCCAGCTCGCCATCGATCACTATCCAGAAGGCGCGGTTGGACCTGCCTTCATGGACAACCGTCGTGCCCGCGTCAACTTTGGCTTCGTCGAGGTTTCGCGCGATCATCTCGAGCTCTTTTCGCGACATGCCCGCAAAGACCGGCAGGCGGTAGAGGGCTTTGACTTTGTCAGTAAAGGTCAAGGGCGCCGCGCCCGAGTCGGGTGACGCCTCGTCGCCGACGAGCCGATTGTCGTCATCCAGGAAAAGCACTGGCGCGGCCAGTCTGCGCATCAGGCGCCAATCACGATTCCGCCACCTCAGGAATTCACGTGGTTTGGACCTGACCAGAACCGCGTGGGGATGCGCGGCGTAACACACCGCCGCGATCTCATCGACCACGTCGCCAAACCGCACGAGCAATCTGGTCGGAAGGGTGCGTTCGCTCAGAAATTGGTCTCGGAGCCGCTCCAGGTCGAACCTGGCAGCGGATTTCATCACTTGCATCGCCTGCCACGGAAGGACCAGCGCGCCTCGGTCAGTGCGAGACGCGCGAGTTACCTCCGGGAGGACCTGCAGCAGCGTTACCGAATAACCGCTTCCGTCGGCGTGGTCTCGCGCCGAACGAACCAGCGCCGAATCGCCATAGTCGCCTTCGATCAGAACCAATAGAGAGTTAGCGTTCACGCAAGACAGCGTGCGGCATTGGTGCCGGCCGATTGACCATGCGAGTACGACCGTAAGGTGGCGTGGTTCTTCGTGTCCCGTTCACGAAGACGCGGGACCACACCTCAGGGAATATGTGTGGCATGCGAAGAATGGTCATCCTGGCGATGGTTGCGATCGGTGCCGTCCGCATCATGTGGAGGGTACTCAGCCCCGCCGAGCGTCGCGGCTACGAGATGGAGTGGACCGCGGGCGAGTAGAGCATTCTGCGATCCCCTTGATCAAACTCCTGAATTGACCGGCGGTCGGTCGGAGGTTAGATTGGCGAGAAAGGGGGTCGGAGGATGAGAGTTAGCCGACGTCTGCGTTTGGCCACATTGTTGGCCGGTGTGTTCCTCGTCGCCTTGTCACCCGCCGCGCAGGCGAGCGAGGGACTCACGCGGGTTCTAACCATGTCGCCACCGAACCTGCCCGAGAGCATCGCCCTCGACAACCGCGGCAACATGTTCATTGGAGCGCCCTTTGCGCACTCGGTGTTGATGGCCACCCGCTCGGGGACGATCTCGACGATCGGGACCTTCCCTTCCTCAACGTTCCCGCTCGGGGTGAGGTTGGACCACAAGCGAAACGTTTTCGTCGCAGTGGCCGGCAGTGGCATCTGGGAGATTCCAGCGGCCGGTGGGTCCCAGCAGCAGCTCGTCAATCAGCCGGGCTTGTGGAATGGACTCGTGTTCGACCGTCGCGGCAACCTGTTCGTGTCCGATTCGCATGCCGGGGAAATCTGGCGCCTGAGCAAGAGCGGGACCTTTGCACTCTGGTCAAACAGTCCGCTGCTGTTGGGCACCACGGCCGCTGGACCGTGCGGACTTGTCCATCCCGCCGTTCCATCTTTTGGGCCGCTAGGCGCCAACGGTATGGAATTCAATAAGCACGGTGACCTGCTCGTGGCGAACACGGACTTCGGCACCGTCGTCCGCATTCGGAGCCACCACGATGGCAGTGCCGGCGCAGCAAGCATCTTCGCCGGCCCCTCCTGCGACCTATGGGGCGCCGACGGTGTTGCCATTGACAACAGGGACAACCTCTACGTCGCTGCGAACTCTAAGGGCCAGATCGATCGCGTCGATCCTGAAGGCGAGTTCGAGGTCATCGCTGCCGGCAATCCGTTGAGCTTCCCGTCCGACATCGCCGTTACGCGGGCCGGCGGCGACAGCCAGATTTTCATTTCCAACTTTGCGGCGTTCGCGACAAGCGCCGGCGCTCCAGGCGTGTTGAAAATGAATATCGGGAGAGAGGAGTCGGACTAGCCTTTAAAGGCTGACGGAGCGCCCGGGGGAAGATATGGCCTTGGATCGACAGGCTTCTGGTTGATCCGAAGCTCGAAGTGGAGGTGCGCCCCGGTTGAGTTTCCGCTCGACCCCTCCATCCCAATCGGCTGGCCCTGGGACACCGTCTGTCCGACGTTGACCACGGCGGTCGCCAGGTGGCCGTAGAGGGTGTCGAGCCCTCCCGAGTGAGCGATGACCACGTACTTGCCATAGCCGCTGGTCGTGCTGCCGACCACAGCCACCACGCCATCGTCGGCGGCGTAGACGGGCGAGCCGAACGGTTCGACCAGGTCGATGCCGGTGTGGAAGTGTGGATATCCGCCATACGGCGGCTCCAACCCGAGCGCGCTCGGGCCGAAGGGTTGCGAGATCTGCGCCTGCGGCTCAGGCCAGACGAAGCGATACATCGTCGAGTGGCCGGGACTGGTCGGGATCTGGCCCACGTTGTTCGACTGGGACCAGAGCTGCACCTGCGTCCAAACCGCCTGCATCGCCGCGGCGATGATCGCGTCCTGCTGCTGCTGCAGCCAGTCGGCGACCTGCTGGGCAAGCTCGGTCGACTGCCTGCTCAGCAACGCCAGCTCGGTCTGGGTCTCCTCGACCTTTACCTGCAGATCTGCCAGCGATTTCTCCTGCTGTGCCTGGAGGACCCGAAGCTGGGACAGCTCTGAGTTGAGCTCATTGCGAAGCTTGACCTGCTCATCGCGCGCGGCCTGTTCCTTCTCGCGCTGTGCCTGGAGCTCCGTCAGGTCGCGTGCCATGGAGGTCTTGAGCTCGGCCGCCCGGGCCCCGGCGGCGTTGAGGTCGGAGATTCGCGTCAGCAGGTCGCCCAGGCTTTGCGCCTGGCCGAGGACCACGAGCACCGAGCCCGGTTGCGCATAGATGGCTCTGGCCAGCTCTCGGATCTGGGCACGCTCAGCCTCGATCCGCCGCGTCGTCAACGCCTCCAGACGCTGTGCGTCCGCGATCTGCACCTCGAGGGCGACGATCTTCTGCTGAGCGTCGGCAATCTTGGTCTGAAGATCCGCCTGCTGGGCGGCGTTGTCCTGCAAGGACTTCCGCAGCTGCTGCTGGGCGGCCATCGCGTCGGCCAGGTTGCTGCCAAGCTGCGCGCGGATCTGGTCGATCATCGCCTGTTGCTGGAGCGGGTCGGTTGGCCCTGAGTTCGCGCCGGCCCCCGCCGGTCCGGCGCCGAGCACCAGCAGCGCGAGCCCTACGGCGACGATCAGCCGTTTCACGACTCGAGGTGCCTCCGCACGCTCACGAGCGATGTGCCCGAGCCGAGCCCCAGCCCGGTCGCGAATACGATCGTCGCCGCGAGGGCCGCAACCACGACCGTGACGCCGGGTGCGAACCGCGTGAAGGAGCCCGATCCCGCGGCGATCCCGGCCATCGCGAGGGCAAACGTGACCAGGCCCGCGGCCGCCCCCGCGAGGCCACCGGTGATGGCGCCCTCGACCACGAACGGCCCGCGCACCATCCAACGCGGTGCACCCACGAGCTGCATGATCGTGACCTCGTCTCGCCGTGAGTGGATCGCCGCTCGGATGCTGTTCATGGTCACTGTGACGGCAACGAATCCGAGCAGCGACAGAAATGCGAATCCGGCGACCGCGACGCCGAACAAGACCGCCTGGATGCGCTGGTACGCGCCCCGGTCATACGACGTCGGGTAGATCGGGTCCACCGCGACGTCGTTGCGGACCATCGAGTCGATGACCGCGATGTCGTCGATGTTCTTCACCTGCACGTCGAGGCTGGCCGGAAATGGGTTGCTGTCGGTGGCGTCGGCCAGCTGCGTCAGCCCAGGCATGCGCTGCGCGCGAACCAGGGCTTGCGCTTTTGTCGTGTAGCCGACGCTTGCTACGCGCGGGTCGTTAGCGAGCCGATCCCACAGAGTGTCGACGTCCGCGGATGCGACTCCGTCACGCATGTACACATGCAGCAGCGAAGCCTGTGCGGCCTCGATCCGCTCCAGGTTGTACAGGGCGAAACCGCTCAAGCCGATCAAGCCCAACATGAGCAGGAGCAAAGTCATCGAGCCGAGCGCCGGCGTCGTGCTGCCGATGTTGCGGATCCAGTTCCGGGCTGCTCCCTGGAACAGGTAGCGGAAGACGTTGGTCGCGACAACCTGGACCACCCGACGGCGCGGGAACCGGCCCTTCACGACGATGCCAGCCACGCCAACCTCCCGGTTCGTCCGGCCGGCTGGTCGCGGACCAGGCGGCCGTGAACCAGCGTCAGGACCCTGCGCTGAAGGCGCTTCACGATCTCGACGTTGTGGGTCGCGATCAGGACTGCCGTGCCGAAGGCGGCGATATCGCCGAACAGGTCCATCATCTCCCAGGCCGTGTCCACGTCCAGGTTGCCAGTCGGCTCGTCCGCGATGAGGAGCGGCGGCTGCGCAACCACCGCCCGCGCCACCGCCACACGCTGCTGCTGGCCGCCCGAAAGCTGGTGTGGGAACGCGTTGCCGCGATCGCCGAGGCCCACCGCGTCGAGCGCGTCGAGTGCGCGCTCGGAAGCCTCTTCGTCCGAGACGCGCAGGTCGCCCACCTGGAGCGCCAGGGCGACGTTCTCCTTTGCGGTCAACCGCGGCAGCAGCTTGTAGTCCTGGAAGACGACGCCCACGCGGCGCCGCAGCTCGGCAACGCGAGATGCCTTCAGCTTGTGGGCGGCGATGCCGTCCACCCACACCTCGCCGGTTGTTGGGCGGATCTCGCGGTTGATCAGTTTCAGGAGGGTGGACTTGCCGGCGCCGCTCGGGCCGACCAGAAATGCGAGCTCACCCGGCTCCAGGGCCAGGTGGACATCATCGAGCGCAAGGCGTGAACCGTACGCTCGAGTTACACCGATGAACTCGACGATTGAGCGCAACTCCGTAAGAGGTAACGTGGATTTGGCCGGATCCCGGGTCCTAGATGGTTAAGGGATGTAAGTTCTGGTGAAGATCCCTTCGACGGAGAGAAAGCGGTGGTCTAAGCAGGTCACAGAGACGAGCAATGCTCTGGACCTCGAACCAGGCGTGTTCACCATCGACGATCCCCGGAGCATCGCTCTTTCGCTGAAGCGCTCCGCCGAACGCAGCGATCGCCGCAAGAGCGATCCATATCGATCCGCGATGTCAATGCTGACCTTCTACCTCAACCGCGCAGGCAAGACGCTGCCCAGGGAGCGTCGTGACCGCCTCGAGGCGGCCAAGGACGAGCTCAGGGATCTATTCGGAAAGGGGCGACGCCGCCCCGTTTGAGGAGTCACGGAGCAGCTGGCGAACCTCGTCGTCGGTGGTCTGCGCGAAGTCGTAATACGACTGCCCCACGGCGAAGAACGGCGACGGAGTCGTGGCGCAGACCATCTCATCGACGATCGTCTTCAGCGCCCGACAAGTCGAATCAGGAGCAGCCGGCACCGCGACCACGATCTTTGCCGGGTGCATCTCCTTCAGCGCGCTGACCGCGGCCGCCATGCTCGAGCCGGTCGCCAGTCCATCGTCGACCAGGATCACGACCTTGCCGGTCACGTCTAGCGGTCGCCGTCCTTCCCGATAGGCCCGCTCGCGGCGCAGGAGCTCGCGTCCTTCTTCCGCGGCAACGCGCTGGATGACCTGGGGCGGAATGCCGAAGCCGCGGACGACATCGTCGTTGATGACCACCAGGCCGCCGCTCGCGATCGCCCCCATCGCCAGCTCGTCGTGGTCGGGCACTCCCAGCTTGCGGACCAGGAAGACGTCCAGGGGGGCATGCAAAGCCCCGGCCACCTCGTATGCCACCGGGACGCCTCCTCGTGGAAGCGCCAGCACCACTACGTCGTCGCGGTCGCGGTAGTGCTCGAGGAGGCCGGCAAGAACGCGTCCAGCTTCTCGCCGGTCGGCGAAGACACGCCGCGAATCAGGCGGCGAGGTTGATCCCAATCGCGCGCAGCCGCTTGTTCAGCGAGTCGAACGCAAACTGCAGGATCTCGCTTTCGCTGTGTCCGTAGTCGGTGATGTATCGCGGGTCAGGTGGATCGAGGGTTCCGGAGATCAAGGGCAGGCACTCGACCAGCGTTCTCTGGATGAGCGGCGCAAAGCGGTCGGCGTTGTCGCGCACCGCCTCCTGCAGCACCTTGATCCCGAAGTTCACGTGCCGTGATTCGTCGCGCGCCACGGCCGTGAAGCCGCGATAGAAGCCGCGGTCTGTGCTGCCCTGTTCCCTCATCGACTCGAGCTCGAAGCGCTGACCCGTGAGCGCCAGGGTGGCCTCGATCACGATGTGATAGAGGGTGATGCCTTCGATGAACGCGTCGACGTCCTTCGGATCGGTCGCCAGTCTTTGGGCGGTGGAGGGAAGCCGGTCGTAGAAGAGCTCGTTGTAGCCCTCATTGGTGTCAGGCCGGATCTCAGCAAGGAGCTGGCCCAGGTTCTTGGCGTCGGTGCCCACTACCTCGTGCCACCAGCGGTCGAAGAACACGGTGTGCCGGGCCTCGTCGACCATCTGGGTGGACAGGAAGATCTCGATCTCTGGTGTTGGTGCCGCCCAGACAAACGGCGCGAGCGTCGACGTGACCCGCTCCTCGCCGTTGAAGAAGAGGCGGTGCGACCACAGCGTGGCCTTTCGATCCTGGTCGGTGGCCTCGAGCCAGTCCTGCCGGTCGAGGGTGAAGTCGAGGTCGCCGACGGCCCATTGCTGCGACTCCCACCTGCGGTAGAGGTCCATGTAGCTGGGCATGTTCTCGATCCCGCGATCGATGAAAGAGAGGACGTCGTCGATGCGGATGTCGCCCAGCTCTTTGAGGTTCGCGCGGGCGATCCGCTCCAGGTCTGGGTCGAGCCGCTCGCGCTGAGTCTCAACGGCCATGTGGGGTTCATTAGACCAGAACTTCGGTCGCGTAATTCCTGACCCACAGCTACGTTTGAACGGCCATGAGGGCGGTGCTGGCGGTCTGTGTGCTGGTGGCGGTCGGATGCACGGGCCCGATTGGGCAACCCGCCGCGCGGGCGACTCCGCAAAAGCTGGCGTCGGGTGGTGTTGTCGAGTACCCGGTGCCGGATCCCATCGCGCCGGGCGCGTCGTGCTTCGGGTGCGGTCAGGCGAGTCTCGGCGGCATCGTCGCGGGTCCCGACGGCAACATCTGGTTCCTCGACAGCGGCCACTACAAGGTGGGTCGGCTCACGGCCGTGGGAGCCGTCACCGAGTTCAACCTGCCGGCCAACGTCGGCGGTCCGGTTGGAATCACCGTCGGACCAGATGGGAACCTCTGGATCACGACCGCGGCCCTCGGCCAGGGAAGACCGGACTGGATCCTGCGGATGAGCTTCGATGGAAAGGTGACGCCGTTCCAGGCGGGCGTCGGTGATGGCGTCAGCGGCACCAGTCCTCAAAGGATCACTACCGGCCCGGATGGAAACCTCTGGTTCACCGAGGCCTTCTCCAACCGGATCGGCCGGATGACTCCGGCCGGCACCCTCACCGAATTTCCACTCCCTATGGCGCGGAGCAATCCACGGGCGATCGTGGCGGGACCCGACGGCAATCTCTGGTTCACGGAGGCAAGCTGGTCCCAACCGGTGATTGGCCGGATCACGCCCGCTGGTTCAGTCACCGAGTACCGGCTCGACGTGCCGGCCGACGTGTACCCGAGCGAGATGGTTGTCGGCCCGGATCACAACCTCTGGTTCACCGCTCCGCAAGGAAAATTTCCCCAGCCCAGCATCGGCAGGATCACGCCCGCGGGGGTGGTCGCCTTCTTCGCGCTCCCCTCACGTGGTGCCGCGAGTGACCTGGCCAGTGGTCCCGATGGCAACATCTGGTTCACGGATCCAAGCGGAAACACGATCGGCCGCTTGAGCCCGACTGGCGCTGCTCGCCTGTTTGCGCTGCCGCGGCGAAACTCGCAGCCGGCCCAGGTCACCGCCGGTCATGACGGTCGGCTCTGGTTCACGGAGGGAAGCCGTGTCGCGAGCATCGGGACCACCGTGCCCGAGGTGACGCTCGACGCGCATGTAATGACGTTCGGCGCCGGATCGGCGACCCCGCACAGCGTCACGGTCACGAATACCGGCGATGCGGACCTCGCCATCACCGGCGTCGCCCTGGCCGGTGCCGATCAAGGCGCATTCAAATTGACGAGTGACGATTGCATCCGGCACCGCGTGGCAGTCCACGCTTCGTGCCACATCAGCGTGGCTTTCGCCAGTGGTTCGGATCCTGGCGTACACGCCGCACAGCTGACAATCACCGACAACGCAACTGGCAACCCCCAGGTCGTTTCACTCGTGGCCCAGCTCCCAGACTGCAAGCTGCCCGTGTTCACGAACACCAAATCGACCACGCAGGGAGGATTCCTGAACGTGCGCGACGGTACCGTGAGCCTCGACCCGAACGGAGGCTTTGTCGCCGGTGACCTGCTATCTCATTCGGTGGCAACTCCTGTTCTCCAGGGGCAGGTGCCGGCTTACTACGATCGAGCGGCCGGGCGCTGGGTGCCAACGGGCGTGGGTGCGATGTCTCCCGACGGCCGGCGGTATGCCTACATGGACTACCGCCGCCCCTTCGATTTTCAGCTGCATGCGGTCGATGTCGCGACCGGTCATGACCGGCTTGTGGCCATCCCTAATGGCTCGTGGAGCGTGGTCGGGTTCACCAGCGATGGGGTCTATGTCCACCAGAGCTACGAAGGCATCGGCCCGGGTCTGTGGCTGGTCAACCCGGATACGGGAGCCATGCGGCAGCTGTTCAGCGATGCGGCCGTGGACATCGTGTCCGGCCAGGTGGCGTGGCTAGAAATGCGAGACAACACAGATCCGCTGCCCGAACCGCCAGGCATTGGCGGAGCGAACAACGAAATCCGGGGTCGTGACCTGAAGACTGGAGTCACCACCAGGTGGTTCTACCGCTCGGGTTCCGGAGTGAGGGTGCAGGCCGCCGCGAATGGGACGATCATCGTCGGTGGCTACGACGGCGCTGGCACGTATCTCTGGGCGCTAAGTGCCCCTGGCCAGGCTGCACCGATCACCGTCCCAGGATCCGAAGACGCCGTGCCTTGGATGGGCGGCTTGGTCGCCGATTCGAACGGCTGGTGGTTGGGCAGCCTCGACGGCGTGTACCTGTGGACGTCGCGCACCGGCGCGATTCTCGTGTCCGAGTCTCTGGCAGCGCCCGCGGGCACGTGCGGTTAGCTCCGCGCGCCGGCGGGTAGAATCAAACACGCAACCGAGCTCAGTTTCGTGGGGGCGTCCGGTCTCGACGGGGTAGTTGGGCTTCGGGATTGCGAGCCGAGAGCCGCGAGCGTTACAGCGCAGCGTTTCACAAACGCCAACAGAACGAACGGTCTCGCCCTCGCTGCGTAAGCAGTAGAGACGTGATCCCCGGGACTTAGATCCCGGGCGTTGCCCCCGGTCAATCCGGCGGACCGGGGAGCGGCGTCACAAAAGACCGGATTGCCGCCTCGAGGGCGCTGCGGCCTCGAGGCGGGACACCCACCGCAGCTGGCAGAAGCGGATCCCGTCGGGAGGAGCCGCCAAGCGAGAACCAAATTCCCGGACACGCTCGTAGAGATCCCGGGGGACACTGCTTCGGACGCGGGTTCAACTCCCGCCGCCTCCACCAATTCTTGTATTTGGAAGAAGGCGGGTGACCCCCAGAGTGACCCCCAAACTCACCGGGTGATGGGTCAGCAGGACAGCCTTGAGATACGGGTTCTCGCGCGAGGTCAGGTGGAGTCGTCGCGGGAATCATCGAGACGCCGTCAACCAAAAATGTCCAGAAAGGCAGGCCGGGACGGTCCCCGACGCCGGCCTGGTACCGCTTCGGGCCTCTGCGTGGCTCTGGCTGTGCGGAACCGCAGCCAATACCTCACCTATGACAACCAGCTCAGCGATTTGGCCATGTAAGGTCCTCGCCGGCACACTTCCCTACCTTGGATCCGCGCTCGGACGCAGCATTCGAGACGGCAACATGGACTCGGCACTACCGAGCGTCGCGCTCCCGGCAATGGCGTCCTGAACAGCCTAGTGTTGGCACATGCACTTCGTGTTAGTGCACGGTGCCTACCACGGCGCATGGTGCTGGGACCAGCTCCGCGCCGAGCTGGAGCGCGGCGGTCACGCAAGCACGGCTGTGGACCTGCCCTGCGATGATCCCGACGCTGGGGCCGAGCGATATGTCGACGAGGTCATCCATGCGATTCCCAAGCATGCGAACGCGGTGGTCCTGGTCGGGCACTCGATGGCGGGGTTGACCATCCCGGTGGCCGCCTCGCGGACTCGCACCGCGATGACCATCTACTTGTGCGCGTATACGCCCGTGCCGGGCCTGAGCTTCGACGCCCAGCATGCCGAAGTGGCGACTGGATTCGAGTCTTCGAAACCGGCGTTCGAGAACCCCGACGGCAGCGCCTCGTGGCCCGAGGAAGGGGCGATCGAGACCTTCTATCACGACTGCGCGCCCGACGTCGCGCGGTCAGCGGCGCGGCGGCTTCGCCCCCAGTTCTGGAAGGTGACGCAGGAGGTGACCCCTCTCCGTCAGTGGCCGGCGGTGCCCACCGCGTACATCCTCTGCGCGGAGGATCGGGCGGTCTCACGCGCGTATTCGATCCAGGCAGCGCGCCGCCAGCTCGGGACCGAACCCGTCGAGCTGCCCGGCGGGCACTCGCCGTTCCTGTCTCGACCTCGCGTATTGGCCCAGGCGCTGGTCCGCGCCGCCTCGCGCTAAGTCGTACAGACCAGCGGGCAAACCGCGTAACCTTCGCCCCGGTACTGAATTTGAGCCACATCTGGCAACGCTTCCTACTTACCAGCTCCCTACTGGTGGGGTTCGCGGTCGGCGTCGCGGCCACCGTCTTCGGCTACAGCAACCTCGCCTCAGTCGACGTCCACTGGTCGGTGTTCCACATCAACGGCGTGCCGTTGTGGACGGTGGCGTTGGTCCCGGTCGCGCTCACCATCGCGGCAGGCGCGGTCTACCACTGGGTCGACAGCCTGCACCACTTCACGGAGCACATGCGCCACCGGCACCGTGTCCACGAGCTCGAGGCCGAGCTCGGCGCGCTGAGGGCGCACCTCGACCAGGTGCTCGAGATGCCCGACCACGCGGGCCTGGCAGCCAAGACCGCCGCCAAGGTTTCGCTGCCGTCGCCGGAAGACGAAGCTCAGGCACCTGCCACTACTGTCGAGCTCGCGCCGGAGCCGGCCGCTCTACAGCCGGAACCCGAGATCCAGGCTCGCAAGTCGGAGCGGCGTAAGCGGGTCCGGCTCACGGTCAGCCCGCAGCCCACCGCCCAGCAGGCCAACGGCGCGGACGCCACCGGGACCGAACTACCGGCCAAGCCAAACCCAGGGGCGTAAGCGCCAATATGGCGGAGCGCCGGCGAGCAGGCCGTCTTGTCGTTCCGCCGCGGGTCGAGCCCGCGGACAAGATGCTGCTCGAGCGCAGCGCGATCGAGGAGCTCAGCCACCATGCCGACCCGTGGCGCGTTCTGCGGATCCTCTCCGAGTTCGTCGAAGGCTTCGACGCCCTCAACGGCGTTGGGCCGGCGGTGACCGTGTTCGGTTCCGCGCGCACCAAACCTGACGACCCGTATTACGCAATGGGCATGGCGCTTGGCGCCGCACTCGCGAGACGCGGATTCGCGGTCATCACCGGAGGTGGCCCGGGAATGATGGAAGCCGTCAACAGGGGTTGCCATGAGGCCGGCGGCCTGTCGGTCGGCTGCAACATCGAGCTGCCGCGCGAGCAGGAGCTCAACGCGTATGTCGACCTTGGCGTCGAGTTCCGCTACTTCTTCGTGCGCAAGAACATGTTCGTGAAGTACGCGCGCGGTTTCGTGATCTTTCCCGGAGGGCTCGGGACCCTCGACGAGCTGTTCGAATCGCTCACGCTGGCACAGACAGGGAAGATCGAGCACTTCCCGATCGTCCTTTTCGGCACCGAATACTGGAGCGGGCTGCTCGACTGGATGCACAGGGTCGTGCTCGCCCGGGGCGCCATGTCGCCGCAGGATTTCGACCTGATCAGCCTCACCGACGACCCTGAAGAAGCGGCGGCGATGGCAACCCGGCCGCTTCCCGTACCTATCGATGAACCCCGCACCGAATCAGGCGAGCCCAGGTTGGAAGCTCGATAGCCGCCATCACCTCGGTGACGCCTTCCCTCGATTTCTATTTCCTCAGCGACGGCGGCCAGACCTCGGATGTCGTCGCTCAGCGGATCGCATCGTTTCTGGACGGCGCTACGACCACTCTCGACGTCGCCATCTATGACCTGCGGCTGCAGACGTCTCCCGGCGCCGCCGTCCTCGCCGCCTTCCAGGCCGCCGTCAAACGAGGTGTGCATGTACGGCTGATGTTCAACCAGGACCATCCAGGGGGGATCGCGGACTCTGTTCCGCCGGAGATCGACTGGGCGTTTGTCGACCAGCTGAAATCATTTGGCGTCGACACGAAACCGATTCCCGGTGTGCCTGATCTCATGCATCACAAGTACGTGGTGCGCGACGCGGGCACGCCTCCGGCGGGGGTGCTCACCGGCTCGACCAACTGGACGAACGATTCGTGGAACCGGGAAGAGAACGTGATTTTCACGATCGCATCACCCGATGTCGCCGCCATCTACAAGCAGAATTTCGAGGAGCTCTGGCAGAACCCAGTCGTTGCGCTGTCCGGCCGTATCTCCACTCCCTGGCTGGCGCTCGCGGACTCGACGCGCGTGCGCCCCTACTTCTGCCCAGGGCGAGGCTTGAAGCTCGTCCACGCGATGGCGAGGTCGATCGCATCAGCTCAGCGACGCATTCGCATCTGCTCTCCGGTTCTTACATCGGGCCCTGTCCTCGGCACGCTTGCCGAGGTGGTTGAGCACGGAAGAGTCGATGTTTCCGGTGTGTACGATGCGACTCAGATGGATCAGGTCAATCGACAGTGGAGCGCTCAACCTTCTACGGCGTGGAAGATCGCGGCCTTCCACAGCATCATCGCGGGCGCCCAGTTCGGCTCGAAGCGTTCGACGCCCTACGCGATCGGCTCGGTGCACGACTTCATGCACGCCAAGATCCTGGTTGCCGATGACTACGTCTACTGCGGCAGCTTCAACCTGTCCCACAGCGGGGAGCAGAACGCCGAGAACGTGGTCCAGATCGAGAGCCACGTCGTGGCCGAGATCTGCGCGGCCTACATCGACCGCGTAGCGGCACGGTACGGCCGCCACTAAGCTGCCGAGTCCTCGGGTCCTCTGGGCGACCGGTGCGCTCGTGGCCATTGTGCTCGCGGGCCTTCTTCTTGCCCTCCCGCACCTGCGGCCGCAGACCGGCACGCTGCTCGTCCTGGGCGCCGGACGTTCGGCTGACTCGCTCGCGCCGACGACCATCAGCCTGCACGCCACCGGCGGCGGATGGGCGGCGGTCGGCACCGCCTCGGGGCAAGTGCCGGCGGCTCCCGAACTGCGCGAATTGCTCGGCCTGGATGTTGCCGTAGGCAGCTATGACGGCGTGCGCGTCGGCGGCGCCGAACAGCTCGTGGACATCCGGGTCGAGAGCAGCCGGGTAGAGCCGCTCCTCATCGGCATCGAGTCGGGGCATCTGATCTTCGGCGCCGCATATGCGGGCAACGACCAGGTCAACCTCGGCCTGGGTGAGCTCTCGGGCAAGTTCGTCGCGATGCCCGCTTTCGACCTCGTCGACCACAACGGCAACCCGCTCAACAACGCCACTATCGCCGGCCAGGACGTTGTGATCGCGGCCTTTCACACCACCTGCCACCAGACGTGCCCGCTCTACACGGCGCTTTTCGCCCAGCTCGAGAAGCAGAAGCTGCCGGAGGATGTGCTGCTGGTCGAGGTGACCACCGATCCCACGACCGACACCCGGGCGACGCTTGCGGACTATGCGCACAGCATCGGAGCCCAGTGGAAGTTCGCCACCGGGACTCCGGAGGCGCTGACCGCGTTCTGGCAGCCGTTCGGGGTTGCGCTTGCCTCGGGCGACAGCCATGTGTCGACACTCGCGCTGCTGGATCGCCACGGCTACATCCGCCTTGTCTATCGAGGCGTGCCGGACATTGGCCACGACATCGCCCCGCCGCTCGTCACGTCGTTGGGCACCGAGGGCCTCCGCGAGCTTGCCTCGGGCGGCGACGGGTGGGGGACACCGCAGGTGCTGCAGTCGCTCGTCACCATCAGCGGTCGCGAGAATGTTGCACCAGCCGGCGGGGGTGTTGCGCCTGCCTTCTCGCTCACTGGCACAGACGGTGTGCGTGTGAGCCTCGCGGGACTGCTGGGGCGGCCGCTGGTGATCAACTTCTGGGCCACCTACTGTGCGCCGTGCCGGGTCGAGATGCCGATGCTGCAAAGCAAAGTCGGCGCGCAGCCGGCAGTCCGCCTCGTCCTTATCAATGAGGGCGACAGCGCACAGGCCGCGCGGAGCTTCCTGAGCTCGGCGGGCATCCACCAGCCCGCCCTGCTCGATTCGGACCTCGCGGTCGGTCGCGCCTATGGCGCAGTAGCGCTGCCGATCACCGTGTTCGTCCGCGCCGATGGTTCCATCGCCGCGCGCCAGATCGGCCAGATCAACGAACCTGTCCTGGTGGCCGAGCTGTCGAACCTGAGTGGTCAGTAGACTTCGGACATTGATTGGGGTCGTAGGGTTTCGCCGGCTTGCGGTCCTCACCGCGGTCTTCGCCTACCTACAGATCGCGCTCGGTGGGTTGGTTCGCGTGTCAGGCTCCGGCCTCGGCTGCGCGGATTGGCCGCTATGCCACGGCCGCCCGTATCCGCCCGCCGACGCGCACGCGATCATCGAGTACTCGCACCGAGCGGTGGGCAGCGTGACGGGCATCCTGATCATCGCGACGGTGGTGCTGGCCTGGGTGGTGTTTCGCTCGCGGCGGCCGCTTGTGGCGTGGCTCGCGACCGCATCCTTGATCGGGGTCGTGGGGGAGGGGATCCTCGGCGGCGTGGTCGTCGCGAACGAGCTGTCGCCGTGGCTCGTGGTGGTGCACCTGGGCCTGGCGATGATGATCCTCGGGTTCCTGGTCGCTGCCGCCGTCATGGCCGGCCCGCCGGCACCAGGAGTGCCGGACCGATCGTTTCGCCGGCTGTCCGCCGCGGCAGCGGGATCCACCTACGTTCTCCTGCTCACCGGGTCGACGGTCGTCGGCAGCGGCGCGGATCAGACCTGTCATGCCTGGCCGCTCTGCGGCAGCGGGCTCGCCGCCGATTTCGGCGGCCCCAACGCCTTCACGATGCTGCATCGAGGCGCTGTTTTGGTGATCGGGATTTTCCTCGTGTACGTGCTTGTGATCGGGATCAGGCGGCGGGGTATCCGCGGTAGCGCTATCGCGACCCTGATCCTCTTCGGGGCGCAGATCCTGGTGGGCGCCGGTTCGGCATTGACCGACGCCGCATTCTTCAACGGACTCCATGTGGCCCTCGCTACTCTGGTCTGGTCCGGGGTGCTCACGTGTGCCTTGCTCAGCCTTCCACGCACTGACCGCGCCCATGAGCTCTCCCACCTTTCGGTGGAGAAGAGCTCAGCGTGAGCGCGATCACGGTCCAACCGAGGGTGGGCGTCCTCAGCCTGGCCCGCGATTACATCAGCCTGCTCAAGCTGCGCATCGTCGCTCTCCTCGACGCGACCGCGATCGGAGTGATGTTCCCGGCCGCGCACGGCCACCCGCGCCTCGAGACGATCCTCGCGGTTCTCGTCGGCGGCACGCTGGCGGCCGGCGGCGCGCACGCGATCAACTGCTGGTTCGATCGCGACATCGACGCTGAGATGACCCGCACTCGCACGAGGCCGATCCCTGGCGGCCGCATCCCGGCATGGCACGCCCTGGCGATCGGCATCGCCTTCAACGCGATCGCGTTCGCGGTGTTGTGGGCTTGGGCCAACGTACTGGCGGCGATGCTCGCGCTCGCCGGAACCCTCATCTACATCTTCGTCTACACGATCTGGCTCAAGCGGTCGACGCCCCAGAACATCGTCATCGGAGGCGCGGCCGGCGCTGTGCCGCCACTGGTGGGCTGGGCGGCGGTCACCGGGCGCCTCGACCTCACCGCGCTCGCCCTGTTCGGCGTGATCTTCTTCTGGACGCCGCCGCACTTCTGGGCCCTGGCGCAGGTTATCAAGGCGGATTACGCGCGCGCGCGGATCCCGATGCTGCCGGTGGTCGCAGGTGAGGGGCCGGCGAAGCGCCTGAGCGTCGTGTACGCGGTTCTCACCCTGGCAGTCAGCGTGGTCCCCTTCTTCACCGGCTTCGCCGGCGCGATCTACCTGGCCGGAGCGATCGTGCTCGGCCTGGGGCTGGTGACGATCTGCGTGCTCGACTTGCGCGGGCGTCGCTGGACGCGCCGGTTGTTCACCTACTCGATCGTGTACGTGGCGCTGCTGTTCGGCCTCTTCGCCGTTTCCCCATTCCTATCCTGAGATGGAGATCGTCCGGCTGCACCTCGCCCGCATCGATGCGCTCAACCACATCCCGGTGCATGGCTTTGTGATCAAGCATCCTCGCGCCGGCGCGATCCTGGTCGACACCGGCGTCGGGTGGCCCGACGAGATCCTGGCGGAGTGGAAGATCGTCAATCGCCACGCCGCCGACGCGCTCGCTGAGCATGACTTGAGTCCCGCCGACGTCAGGATCGTGGTCAACACGCATCTCCACTTCGATCATTGCGGGCAGAACGCCGTCTTCAAGCACGCGCCCTTTTACGTCCAGCGCCAGGAGCTCGAGCGCGCGCGCAGCGAGGAGACGCTGACCGCCGAGTGGTTCGATTTCGCCGGCGCCCGGTTCGAGCTGATGGACGGCGATGCGGAGGTCGCTGAAGGGGTTCGAGTCGTTGCCACGCCCGGCCACACGGTGGGCCATCAAAGCGTGATCGTCGACACCGCCGGCGGCGGAGCGGTCATGATCGGCGACGCCGCGTACACTTCCGACATCTATCGGGAAGGGGAAAACGCCGACCTCAGCCGCTGGCGAGGCCAGTACGCGGACCATGAAGCCTGGGCGGCGTCGCTGCGCAGGCTTCACGACATGCGGCCAAACGCAGTGCACTTTTGCCACGACACGCGCGTTGTTGCGATGAGATGAGCAACTTCGGTCCGCTCGTGAGCCCGGAATGGCTCCACGAGCACATCGGCGATCCGGACATCCGGGTCATCGATTTCCGCTGGTACTTGACCGGCCGCCAGGGTCGGGATGCCTATAACGCCGGGCATCTCCCCGGCGCCGTGTTCGTCGACCTCGACGCAGTCACCGGCAAGGGGGCAGGCCGTCACCCATTGCCGACCAGGCAGCAATTCCAGGACGAGATGTGCAGAGCCGGCGTCAACACCTCGACCAAAGTGGTCGTGTACGACGACGCCGGCGGCTCGATCGCGGCCCGTCTGTGGTTTCTCCTCGGCTGGTTCGGCCACGGCGCGCAAGCCGTCCTTGACTCTGGACTGCAGGGATGGGGCGAACCGCTCGAAACCACCGTCCCCCTCGTTCAGCCTGGAGATTTCAAGGCGCGCGCCCCCCAGCGGTCGCGCATCCTCGACTTCGAGCAGGTCAAACGCCTGTCCGCGGCCGGCAAAGCACGTGGCCGCGTCCTGATCGACGCCCGGGTCGGCGAGCGATATCGCGGAGAGAAGGAGCCCATCGATCCGAAGAAAGGCCACATCCCGGGTGCGGTAAGCGCCCCCTGGATCGACAATCTCAACCCGGACGCCCGGTTCAAGTCGCCGGACGAGCTGCGGCGCAACTACGAGGCGTTGGGCGTCAACGGCAAGAACGGCGCGGTCGTTTACTGCGGGTCGGGCGTGAACGCATGCCACGACCTGCTCGCGCTGGAGATCGCCGGCATTTCCGACGTGCGCCTGTATGCCGGATCGTGGAGCGACTATTCGCACCGGGACGCCCCGGTCGCAACCGGCGATAAACCAGACTGAGCGCTACGATTCGCGCGTGATCCTGAAGGGAAAGCGAGTCCTCATCGCCGGGATGAGCGACCGGCGCAGCATCGGTTACGCGATCGCTGTGGAAGCCCAGAAGGCAGGCGCGGAGCTTTTGCTCACGAGCTTCGGCCGGATGATGAGCATCACGCAGATGACTGCCAAGAAGCTGGATCCCATCCCCGACATACTCGAGATGGACGTCACCAAACCCGATGACATCGCGGCTGCCGTCAAGGAAACGAGCAAGCGGTGGGAGCGAGTGGACGGACTCGTTCATTCGGTCGCATATGCACCACCCGACGCGCTTGGCGGCGAGTTTTTGAACACCAAGTGGGAGAGTGTCGCGACGGCGCTGCAGGTCAGCGCATTTTCTTTCAAGGAGCTCGCGGTCGGTTTTCTCCCCCTGATGCGTGAGCACGGCGGATCGCTTGTGACACTCGATTTCGACAATTCCACGCAGGCGTGGCCGAAATACGACTGGATGGGCGTTTCCAAGTCGGCGCTGGAATCGGTGACTCGCTATCTGGCCCGCGATTTAGGGCGCTACAAGATTCGTGTCAATGCCGTTTGCGCGGGGCCTCTGGCGACGCTGGCGGCAAGTGGAATTCCTGGCTTCAAGGATTTTGAAGAGGTGTGGGGGCAGCGAGCTCCGCTCGGCTGGAACCTGCAGGACAGGACGCCGGTGGGCAGGGCTACGGTGGCGCTCCTTTCGGACTACCTGAACATGACCACCGGCGAGCTGCTGCACGTTGACGGCGGCTACCACGCCATGGGAGCTGAGCTTCCGCCCGCGGAGTAGACGGGCTCCCTGGCACCATATCTAGTGGCGTCCTTGTCACAAGCCCGCAACATAGTGTTAGGCTCTCCGCAATTCATCATTTCCTCGAGGAGGGACAGTTATTGCGGGAGTGCCTGGTGATCTACGTTGACGCCGCTCTCGACAGAAACGGCCGGGCAGGATGTGGCCTGGCCGTTTTCATTAGAGGCCGGGCCGTCTATACAGAATCGTTCGGTTTCTCGCACCTCGGCGGCTCGGCCCAGCTGGAGGCGCATGTGTGCGCCGGGGCGCTGGATCTGGCCGCGGCTCGCTGGCCGTATCACCGTGTAATCGTGCGTACGGATTGCGCGCCTGTGGTGCGCAGCCGAATGCCATCGAGTGACAGTTTCCGCGTTGCAGTGCACGAAGTTCGCGAGCGATGCCGGCGCGGCTGGCGCGTGGTTCGTTATGTCAGCCGTAAAGCAAATCCTGCGCATGAATTAGCACGCGAAGGTTTGAAGAGCATTTCGCGTCAGCCTGCTCTCGCTGCTGCATGACCTGATCACCGGCACTGCCGAAAAGCGTGGTTATACTGCGATTTGTCCGCACCAATTGGTTATGAATCAGGAGCCGAAATGGCAGCAGATGAGGCGGCGCAAGGGCACCAAGGAACGACACGAAGGCGTCGCGGCCGACCGCCGGGCAGCAAGTCGAAAACAGGACCTCGCCGCAGGCTTGGCGGCAGCGAGCTCATCGAGCAGCTAAACAAAATGGTTGCCGAGCTGATCAAGGAGAATCGCACGCTCAAGCGGCGCGTCGAGAAGATGACCGCGCGCGGCACAAGCGCCGCCAGCACCACCGTGGAGCGAAGCTTGCGAACCATTCAGCGCCGAGTGCAAAAAGCGCTTGGCGGTACAAAACGGCGCAAGCGGCGCACGGTTGCGGCCTCAACTGCGACCAAGCGTCGCGCGACCACCACGAGGCGGCGCCGCAAAGCGACCTAACTCGACGGCGCGCGTTCCATCTGCTTGGCGGTTCGGTAAGCGTCGACGATGCTGTAGATCCACAACGCGCCGCCTCCCAGCTCCAGCGGCACGCCGACCGCCGCGCCGATCACCGTCAGGTCGAGGTCGAAGCCGAAGAACTGCAGGCCCGCAATTCCGACGAGGTACGCGATTCCCTTCAGGTTGTGCCCGAGATAGAAGTGGCCGCAGCCGGGGACGATCGCGAGCGCCGCGGCGAGAGCAGGGCTCTTATGCGTCTGCGGATACTGACCCTGATACACAGCTTGATAGGCGCCGGAAGCGGGCGCCCCGCACCGTGGGCAAGGCGCGCTCGGATTGGTGATCAACGCCCCGCATCGGCCGCAGAGGACATCTGATGCCACATCTCTAGCATGCCCGTTTTGATAGCCTCCGAATCGTGGATCTGAGCTTCACGGCTGACGAGGAAGCATTCAGGAAAGAGGTCCGCGACTGGCTCGATCGCAATCTCCCGGCCGAATGGCGCCACAAGGGAGTCGGCGGCTACCGAGAGGAAGAGGAGACCGACCTCCAGCGCCAGTGGCAGCGCCGCCTGCACGAAGCGGGATGGCTGAAGCTCGCGTGGCCCAAGCAGGCCGGTGGCCGCGCGGCGACGCCTGTGATGCAGGCCATCTACCAGGAGGAGATGGCGAAGGCCGGCGCACCGATCATCCTCGGCCGGCTCGGTGTGAGCCTTCTCGCGCCGACGCTGCTCGTCCACGGGTCGCAGTGGCAGAAAGACACGTACGTCGAAAAGATCCTTTCCGGTGAGCTGATCTTCTGCCAGGGATTCAGCGAGCCTGACGCGGGCAGCGACCTCGCGGGTCTCCACGCCCGGGCCGAGCGGCGCGACGGGCACTGGGTTCTCAACGGACAGAAGACCTGGTCGAGCGGCGCCCACTACGCGGATAAGAGTTTCCTCCTAGCGCGAAGCGACTCCGAGGCCGAGCCGCACAAAGGCATCTCGTTCTTCCTGGTCGATATGCACCAGCCTGGCGTCGAGGTGCGCCGGATCCGGCAGATGACGGGGGGCGGGGAGTTCTGCGAGATCTTCCTCTCTGGTGCGGTCGTCGAAGATCGCGACCTCGTCGGTGAGCCCGGCGCGGGCTGGATGATCGCGATGACGGTCTTCGGTTTCGAGCGCAGCGGCCTTGCGCAGGCAGCACGTTTCGAGCGCGCTGTCCTGGAGCTGGCAGGCCTCGCAAGAGAGCGTGGCGCAGGTTCGGACGCGACCGTCCGGCAGAAGGTTGCGCAGGCGCAAATCGAGGCGCACGTCTTTCGGCTCATCGGACTTCGCAGCCTGACCAGCGCGCAGCAAGGCCACGCGCCAGGACCCGAAGCGTCGCTCACCAAGCTCTACTGGAGTGAGATGGACAAGCGCATCCAGGAAACCGCCGTCGGCGTCCAGGGTGCGTACGGAGTGCTCGCGCCCGGCTCGCAATTTGCGGTTGAGGACGGCCGGTGGCAATACGGATGGATGTGGGCGCAGGCGGAGACGATCTATGCCGGCTCGTCCGAAATCCAGCGCAACATCATCGCCGAGCGGGTGCTCGGGCTTCCTCGCGGCCGCTGATGGCCACCACCTCCGCAGTTGATCGCCTGCGCTCTCGTATCGGGCACACCGTGGCGCCGATCTCAGCTACCGTCGAAGCCGGCCACCTGAAGCGATTCACCGAGGCGATCGGTGACCCCAATCCGCGCTGGAACACAGAGGCGCCGCCGACGTATCTCGTGGCGCTGGTGCCAGCCTCTATGCACCTTGCCGAGGCCGAGGAGTACGGCAAGGGCTGGCTCAACGGCGGGAACCGCTTCGAGTACGTGGAGCCCGTCAGAGTGGGCGACCGGATCACTGCTACCGCGAGGGTTGCCGATGTCTACGAAAAGACAGGATCGAGCGGGTCGCTGCTGTTCATCATCTTCGAGACCGATTACGTCAACCAGCACGGCCGGACTGTGGCGCGCCTACGCGGGACCGCGATAAGGCGATGACGATGCAGGTCGGGCAAGAGATTCCGGCGCTCGTCAAGCATCCGACCACGCGGCAGCTCGTTCAATACGCGGGCGCCCAGGGCGACTTCTACGAGATCCACTATGACCAGGATTTCGCGCGCAGCGTCGCGTTGCCGGGCGTTATCCTGCACGGTCTGCTCAAGGCGGCGTTCCTCGGACAGCTGGTCACGGACTGGCTTGGCGAGCGCGGGACGCTGAAGAGCTTCGAGGTCAGCTACCGAGGCATCGATGTGCCTGGGCGCCCATACCGATGCCGGGGAAAGATCGTAAAGGTGGATGGCCCGAAAATCGAGCTCGAGGTGTGGGGTGAGGACCCCGACGGGAACCGGACCACGGCCGGATCGGCGACAGTCTTGTTGAACGAGTAGGCGATGGCGTTCTCGATCGTCAAGTACATCCACATCCTCTCCGCGATCACGGCCGTCGGCTTGAACATCAGCTACACGATCTGGATCCTGCGCGCTCAGCGCGAGCCTGCTAACACTGCCTTCGCGCTCAAAGGCATCAAGTTCCTCGACGACCGGATCGCGAATCCCGCTTACGGTGTGCTTCTGCTCACGGGTCTGTTGATGGTGGTACTGCTACCGATTCCGATCACGACTCTATGGATCGTCATCGCGCTCGTTCTATACGCGGTCCTGGTCGTGCTTGCGATCACCCAGTACACACCGACGCTGCGGAGTCAGATCAAGCTCGCCGAGGCAGGTGACACGACGTCGGCCGAGTTCAACCGCTTGGCGACGCGCGGGCGGGTCCTGGGTCAGACGCTGGGCTTGATCGTGCTGGTGATACTCGCCATGATGGTCTTCAAACCCCACCTGTAGGGGACCTCCGGCCGCAGCGCGAATCCGGCGCGCATCACGAGCATCACCGAGGCGTCGATCACGCAGTATCCGCCCGCGATGACAGACGGCGGATTGCCGGACGGGATGTGCGTCCATGGCGCCACCGGCAGCCAGTACCAGTTGCCGAACGATGTGCCGAATATCTCGAGCACGCCGGTGGCGATGAAGATGGCGGCGAACAGGGACCACCGCGGCGAGCGGAGCACGAACCAGGCGAAGAGCGGAAGGCAAAGGGCGCCCTGAAGGTCGAAGCGGCCGGTCAGCAGAGGGAGCACAGTCAGTCCGGCCAACGCCCACACGCCCGCGCCCGCGAGGATCACGTACGCCACGTAGCGCCCGTGCTTCATGACGACCGGCGTGCCCGCCGCAAGCAATCCGAACAGGTACACGCCTCCGTGCCCGGGCGGAACGAACAAGGGCACGTTGTGGAGCCGATATCGATAGACACCCCAGATCAACGATCCGAAGATTTCGAACCCTGTGGCGACGACGACGCAAATCCAGACCTGCAGGCGTTGCTGCCTCGGCACCTTCAGCGTGGCGAAGTAAAGCGCCGCGAAGGTGAGCACGCCCAGGAGCCACTGCTGCCACATCGCCGTGATGTGGCTGTCGGCGAGCAACAAGAGCGGTAGGTACGTGAGCACGTAGGCGTGGAGCCAGTACGGCTTGAAGCGGGTCAGCACCGACGAAATGTTAATGGGGAGTGGGGGCGGCGCCGGCCGCCCCCGAAGAATTGCTACTTCAGCGTTCCGCGCTCGTTGATCAGGGTGCCCTGAAGCGTCCAGCCGGTTCCGTTCCAGGTGATCACTTGCTCTTGCATGATCGGGAAGTGGTCGCTCGACGTCGTTTTGACCACGACCCCTGGGAGCAGGA
Source organism: Chloroflexi bacterium 13_1_40CM_65_17 (assembly GCA_001917815.1). Lineage (GTDB taxonomy): Bacteria > Chloroflexota > Dormibacteria > Dormibacterales > Dormibacteraceae > UBA10449. The sequence goes on from MNES01000044.1 coordinate 25,356, forward strand.
ACGGGTTGGTCTCGTTCAGCTGGTTGGCGGCGATGTTGAGGACATTGGCGCGCGTCATGTTAGAACCAGCCTGCTTGAGGACGTCGACCATCGTGTAGGCCACGGCGACGCCGTAGATGTTGAAACCGTCATTGACGTTGCAGTTCGTGCAGTTTGCGATTGCCTGCTTGTAAAGCTTCATGCCCGCGTCGGCGTCCCATTGAGGGTCGGTCGGGTCCTTGATGTAACCGACGCTCGTCACGTTTTTCAGAGCCGCGCCGGCCTTCTTCGCGATGCCCATATAGACCTGCGGGTTAGAGACGGAGTTCAGGTAGATCGCCGGTTCCCAGTGCAGGGCGGTGACGGTCGCCAGTGACTTGATGGTGAACCCCGGCGTGGTGAACAGGAAGAGAGTGTCGGCACCGGCGGCCTTGAGCTTCGAGAGCTGTGCCGCGGGTGTCGCGGCAGTCACGTCGTAGGTCTCTTTGTCGACGATCATCGTCGACGCCGAGGAACCAAGCCCATCGGTCAAGCCCTTCAAATAGTCCTGGCCGTAGTCATCGTTCTGGTAGAGGACGCCGATTTTCGCGCTGGTGTGGTTGGTGGTGATGTCCTTGGCGTAGATCCGCGACTCACCCTGGTACGGCGGCTGCCAACCTAGGGTGTAGGTGTTCTTGGAGTAGTCCGCTCCCCACGTGGTCGCCCCCGTGGCCACGAAGAGCTGCGGGACTTTCTGGCCGTTCAGATAGTCCCGCACCGAAGTCTGAGTCTGTGTACCGAGGCCGCTGAACATCGCGAAAACCTTGTCCTGCTCAACCAGCTGCTTGGTCAGCGGGACGGTGTTGGCGGGGTTGTAGACGTCGTCGAGGATCTTCAACGTGATGTGCCGGCCGTTGATCCCCCCGTTGTTGTTGACGTAGGTGAAATAGGCGTTCTCGGCATTGGAGATGGTCCCGTAGGCGGCCGCCGCCCCCGACAGGGCATTCGTGTTGCCCAGGAGAATCTCAGTGCTGGTGATCCCGACGTCCGTCTGGGCTGTCGGGGTGGCCGACCCGCCACAAGCGGCAAGGGCCATGAGAACGGCTGCGATCGCAGCGATGCGAGACCCGGTCGTTGCCATAGAAGTTCCTCCCGCTTTTATGAAGATGTATTTAACAGTCTTTTGCACTACACAGTCTGGGGATCGGGCGGTATATGTCCACTCTCGCGATCAGCAGCCCCTCGTAGGCGCCGCCGGAGGCGGTTGTATCCGGCTGTGGCCAGGCCGACGATGCCGTTGGGGGCGAAGATCATCAGCAAGATCAAAACCACGCCGTAAGTGACTGCCGGGCCCGCCTTTACGACCGTCGCGACAATCTGGCTCGGGATCCATGTCTGTGTAGGGACCCATTGGTTTGACTCGATGGGCAGGAAGTAAGCGAAGATCCCGCCGAGCAGCGGCCCGGGGATGGAGGCGAGGCCGCCGACCACCGCCCCTACGAGGAGCTGGATCGAGAGGGAGACCGGGAATGTGTCCGGGCTGATGTAGCCCGTCGCGAGGCCCAGGAGCGAGCCCGCGATTCCCGCATAGAGGGCCGAGATTCCAAACGCCAGCGTCTTGTAGCCGGAGATGTTGATTCCCGAAGCGGCGGCGGCCACCTCGCCGTCGCGGATCGCGCGCATCGCTCGTCCGGCGCGGTGCCGCACGAGATTCCACGCCAGCCAGAAAAGGACGAGCGCATAGGCGAACGTCACGTAATAGACCCATTGGTCGGACGTCATCGCGGAACCGGTCAGCATCGTGAACCCGTCCTTGGCGAGCTGGGGTACCACGACCGGTGGCAGGCTGATTCCCTGGACGCCGCCGGTGAGCCCGACCGGCCGCTTGATGAGGCTGGGCATGACGACCGCGAGTGCGAATGTCGCGAGCGCCAGATACAGCGCGGAGAGTCGCAGCGCAGGCACGCCAAACAGGAAGCCCACCATCCCGGTGAGCAGGCCCGCAATGGGGATGGTCACGAGGTAATCCATCTTGTAGCGGTGTGCGAGGATCGCGGATGCGTAAGCGCCGAATGCCATGAATGCGCCATGGCCCAGTGATAGCTGGCCGCTGTAGCCGACCAGGATGTTGAGGCCCATGATCGCGATCGCGAGGATGAGCGCCAGCGCCCACTGGCCGGCCTGGAAGCTGCTGATCACGGTCGGAAACCCGGCGAAGAAGAGGACGACCACGACCACGAGCCAGTAACGCGGTGGCGCGGTGCGGATGCGTTGAAGCACTGTCTAGACTCGGCGGACGCTGGGACGGCCGAACAGGCCGTTGGGCTTGATCACCAGGACGGTGATGATGATCGCGAGGGCGACGGCGAGCTGGAGGTCGCCTCCGACGAAAGGTATGTACGCACCGGCGAGGTTGACGGTCACACCGACGATCAGTCCTCCGACGACTGCGCCCAGCGGGCTCTCGATGCCGCCGAGGACCGCCGCGGCGAAGGCGTAGATGATGATCGTCTGCATCATGTTGGGCTCGAGCAGCAGGATCGGGGCGACCATGATCCCGGACACTGCACCGACAGCCGACGCGAGGCCCCAACCGAGCGCGAGCATCCAGCTCACGTGCACGCCGAGCAGGCGGCTGGCCTCTGGGTGGTGCGCGGCGGCTCGCATGGTGAGTCCAATCGTGGTCCGCTGGAGCAGCAGATAGATCAGGAGCAAAACAACTGTTGAGACCCCGATCACGCCGAGGTCGCGGTAGCTTACGAAAGCTCCCAACAGGTTCACGGTCTGCGCCGAGAAGGGGCTCGGAAACGACCGCGGGACGTAGCCGAAGATGAAGCCCGCGACGCCGTTGACCAACGTCGCGAGGCCGAGGGTCACGATGACCAGCGTCAGGATGGGTGCGCGCTCCACCGGGCGGATCACGATCCGTTGCACCAGGATGCCGCCGGCAAACGCGACCACGAGCGTGACCGGGAAGGCGATCCAGTAGCTGACCCCGTGATCCACGAGCGTGAACGCTATGAAGGTCGCGAGCATGGCCATCTCGCCCTGGGCGAAGTTGACCAGACCCATCGCGTTGTAGATGAGGACGAGCGCAAGCGCGAGGCTGGCGAAGATGCCACCGCTGGCGATGCCGCTGACGATCTGCTGGAGGAATTCCTGCATCTAGTAACCCAGATAAGAGCGACGCACTGACTCATTGCCCTTCAGCTCCGCGCTCGCTCCCTTGACCGCCACACGTCCGACCTCCAACACGTAGGCGTCGGTCGACATCTCCAGCGCGAGGCGGGCATTCTGCTCGACGAGCAGCACCGCGACGTGGTCGGCTTGATTGAAGGTGCGAATGATCTCGAAGATCGATCGAACAACCAGCGGCGCAAGTCCAAGCGAGGGTTCGTCGAGCAGCATCAATCGCGGTTGCATGAGCATCGCCCGCGCGATGGCCAGCATCTGCTGCTCGCCGCCGGAAAGCGTGCTGGCAGAAAGGTTGCGCCGCTCGCGCAGGACGGGGAAGTATTCGAAGACGCGGTCGTAATCCTTGCGAACGGCGGTGGCGCCGTCCTTTCTCCTGTGTGCGCCGAGCTTCAGGTTCTCGTCGACGGTGAGCTCGGTCAGAATGCCCCTGCCTTCAGGCACATGAGCGATGCCCACGCCCACGATGTCCTCGGTGTGCATCCGACGCAGCGAACGGCCGGCGAAACGGATTTCGCCGAGCCACCTGAGTCCTCCAGTGATGGCTCGAAGCGTGGTCGTCTTTCCGGCCCCGTTGGCGCCGAGCAGCGAGACGATGCCGCCTTCGGGCACCGCAAGCGAAACGCCGTGAAGCACGGACGTCGGCCCGTAACCGCAGCGGACGTCCTCCAGCTCCAGGAGTGCGGACACTATGCGGCGCCCAAGTACGCCTCGATGACGGCGGGGTTTCGCTGGACCTCGGAGGGGTTGCCCTCGGCGATCTTCTTGCCGAAGTCGAGGACCACCACCCGGTCCGAGATGCCCATCACAAAACCCATGTGGTGCTCCACCAAGAGCATCGTCACCCCGAGCTCTGTGTGCACGCGCCGAAGCAAGCGGGACATCCCGTCGACCTCTTCATGACTGATGCCACCGGCAGGCTCATCGAGAAGGAGCAGGCGCGGCTTCGAAACCAGAGCGCGCGCCAGCTCGACCCGTTTCTGGGTGCCGAAGGGCAAAGTCGCGACGGGATGACTTGCACGCGCCGCTAGGCCGACAAAGTCCAGAACCTCGAGGGCTCGCTTGCGCGACGCCGACTCGGCGTTCATCGCCGCAGGCATGGGCACCGATGACGCGAGCCAGCCGCTGCGCGTCCTGATGTGATCGCCGACCATCACGTTGTCGAGCACGGTCATCGAACGGAACAGGGCGAGGTTTTGAAACGTTCGCGCGACTCCATGCCGGATGACTTCGTGCGGAGCGAGCCGGGTCACAGGCGTGCCGTCGAAGAGGACGGCACCTGCCCCAGGTTTATAGACGCGCGTGATGATGTTGAAGAGGGTTGTCTTGCCCGCGCCGTTGGGTCCGATGAGGCCCACGACCTGGTCTGCCTCGACCGAGAAGGACACGTGGTCGAGGGCGACGACTCCGCCGAAGCTGACTGCCAGTTCGCGGACCTCGAGGAGCGCCACTTCGCGGGTCAGTGTAAGGAGGCTCGCCTCGAGTGGCTAGTTCGGAGGCGGATCGGGTGGGCGGGCTTCATCCGGCGGCGATGGCGGCGGCGCCTGAGCGGGACGCGGCCCGATGTCAGGGCGAGCGCTCCTGTGGACCACCGACGCCGACGGCAGGACCGGCGTCCGCTCGACACGCATTAGCAGCCAATAGGCGATCGCGGCGAGCAGGCCGAGCAGGCCGATGATCGGCAGAAATACAAGCGGCGGTTTCGTGATCACGTCCAGCCCACTGCTGCCGGAGCCGGTCGTCAACGTCAACCGCGACGCGCTTGCGGACGAAGCGGGCGAAGGTGACGGCGACGATGGTGGAGAGGCGGACGGCGACGGCGATGCGGCCGGAGTCGGGGTCGGCGGTCCCTGCAGGGTGAATCCGGCGCACGGAGGGGGTTGATTCAGCCCGGCCGCCGCGCCACATAGGTTGTGCTGGCCAGGACTATCACCAGGAAACGCCTTGACATTGGTAGCCAAATTTCCGTTTGCGTCTGTCGACGTCGAGCCCGCGACCTTGTTGGAGGTGTCCCAGTACAGGGACACCGTCACGCGGGCCGGGAAGAGGGAGCCGGTCACGCCGATGTTGGTGCTCGGGCCTCCGGCGGCGGCGTCAAGCGTGATGAAGGCGTGAGTCGGCGAAGGACTCGGGATAGGGCTCGGAGATGGACTTGGCGACGGCGATGGCGATGGACTCGGTGACGGGGTGCCCGCCACGGCAACGAGCGCAAACCAGGCGGGAACGATGACCAGGACCTTGAGCGACCTCACTCGAAGGCCGAAGGTTACCTCAGATCGGCGGCCAGGGGATCGACCAGGCGGAGGTCGGCTCGGGAAATCGCCACCGGGGATCCATGACCCCGCGGAGGCGGCGCCGCAGCATCCCCACTTCCTCCGGGTTCAGGAGCCCGCCGAACGCTCGGGCGAGCTCTCCCGACTGCAGGCTCGTGAGCGCGCGCTCCACATCGCTGCACAGGTCGCCAGGCAGAGCCTCACCCGCGAAATCCCAGATGACAGTCCTGAGCTTGTGATCGGTGTGAAACGTGAGCCCGTGGTCGATGACCCAGATGCGGTCGTCCGCGTCGAACAGGCAGTGGCCCGATTTGCGATCGGCGTTGTTGGAGATGACGTCGAAAAGCGCGACCTTGATCCACGTGTCGCGGAAAGAGGATTGCGCCGACAGGAAATGCCTGTTGTCCGCATCGACGAACTTCTGGACCATGCCCACGCCGTGCGGGGCTCGCCGGCGGATGACAGTGGGCGGGATGTTCGGCCAGCCGATGACCTTGCTGAGCTCGTACGCCGCGACCTCTCTCTTGTACAGCGTCCCGGTCTGGAAGTCCCACAGCGGCGATTCGCCACGGGCCGGCTTGTACACGACCGACAGGCCGTCAGGTGGATGTGGCGCCAGCGTGGCCAGGAATGTGTAGTTGGAAGCTCCGTGCAGGACGCCGGAAAGCTGCATCTCCGGCAGTTGGGCCAGAAGACGCTCGGTCGCCTCGGCAGAGGATTCAGAAGATCGGCCGGGCACCGTTGTTGACCGGGCAGGGATGGCCGGCTGGGTCCATCGGCAGACCACATCGCGGGCACAGCGGGCGCCCCGCGGTCAGCACCGTCTCGGCCTGCTTCGAGAAGGCGACGACCTGTTCATGGCTGAGCCAGAAGCGGACGCTGGGCGCGTCGTCTGCACTTCCGCCCTCATCGCCCGCGGCGCCCTGGCTGGCGACGAGCACGAACATTCGCCGGTCCTCCTGGTAGCCCAGCCCCATCTCGCCGACCTGCCACTCGGGCTCGCCGGGCTCCAGCGCGGGGGCGGCCGCGGGCGACTCGACGCGCTCGATACCCTGCGTCTCGATCATCTGCTGGAGCCGCACCAAGAGGGCCTGGATCTGCGATTTCTCGCAGGCAAGAGTGAGCGTGCGACCTGCGCCGCTGGCGAGGAGGAAGAACTGTCGCTGGCCCGGCTGGCCGACCGCGGCGACCGCGATCTGGTCCACCGGGTCGAGCTCGAAGATGGGCATCTACAACAGCCTACCGGTTGATGGTTTCGGGGCTGATGGCATGGGGAAGAAGATCAGGGTTGACAATCGAATACGCGCCCGTTTTGGCGCGGGAGGAATAGCAGACAGATGCCAAAAACCGTAGGAATCGACCTGGGGACGACCAACTCGGTGATCGCCGTCATGGAAGGCGGAGAGCCGGTCGTGATCCCGAACGCGGAAGGTTCCCGAACCACGCCTTCGGTGGTCGCATTCACGAAGACCGGCGAGAGGTTGGTGGGCACGCTTGCCCGCAGGCAGGCGGCCGTGAACCCCGAGAACACCATCTACTCGATCAAGCGCTTCATGGGTCGGAAGTTCGGCGAGGTCGAGTCCGAGCGGAAGATCGTGCCGTACCAGGTCAAGCCTGGGAAGGACGACCGCGTCGTCGTCCACGTCCCGGCTGTGGACAAGGACTTCACGCCTGAAGAGATCTCGGCGATGATCCTGCAGAAGCTCAAGACCGACGCTGAGGCATACCTGGGCGAGAAGGTCACGGACGCGGTCATCACCGTGCCCGCGTATTTCAACGACGCGCAGCGCCAGGCGACCAAGAACGCCGGCCAGATCGCGGGTCTGAACGTGATCCGCATCATCAACGAGCCCACCGCGGCTGCGCTCGCGTACGGTCTCGACAAGAAGACCAACGAAACGATCCTGGTCTTCGACCTTGGTGGCGGAACCTTTGATGTCTCCGTTCTCGATGTTGGGGACGGTGTGTTCGAAGTCAAGGCCACCAACGGCGACACCCACCTCGGCGGTGATGACTACGACCGCCGCGTCGTGGATTGGCTCGCCGAAGAGTTCAAGAAGCAGAACGGCATCGACCTCAAGGCCGATCGTCAGGCCCTGCAGCGCCTTACCGAGGCCGCGGAGCGGGCCAAGATCGAGCTGTCGTCAAGGCTCGAGACGACGATCAACCTGCCATTCATCACCGCCGACCAGACCGGCCCGAAGCACCTCGAGATGACGCTCACTCGCGCAAAATTCGAGTCGCTGACCGCCGACCTGACTGAGAGGTGCCGCGGTCCGTTCCTGGCCGCGCTGAAGGACGCGAACCTCATCCCGCAGCAAATCGACGAGGTCGTCCTCGTGGGAGGCGCGACCCGAATGCCTGTCATCCAGCAGCTGGTCAAGAACCTGCTGGGCGGCAAGGAGGCCCACAAGGGCGTCAACCCCGATGAGGTGGTTGCCGTCGGCGCTGCGATCCAGGCCGGCGTGCTGAAGGGCGAGGTCAAGGACATCCTGCTCCTGGACGTCACTCCGCTTTCGCTCGGCGTCGAGACGCTGGGCGGGGTCGCCACCAAGGTGATCGAGCGCAACACCACCATCCCGACCTCGAGGTCACAGGTGTTCTCCACAGCGGCTGACAACCAGAGCTCGGTCGAGATCCACGTGCTCCAGGGCGAGCGCGAGATGGCGCGGGACAACCGCACTCTCGGCCGCTTCCACCTGGACGGCATTCCACCCGCGCCGCGGGGCATGCCGCAGATCGAGGTCACCTTTGACATCGACGCCAACGGCATCCTCAACGTCAAGGCACAGGACAAGGGCACCGGCCGAGAACAGTCCGTGACCATCACCGCCTCCTCGACCCTTGCCAAGGACGAGGTGGACCGCATGGTCAAGGAGGCCGAGCTCCACGCCGGCGAGGACCGCGCAAAGCGCGAAGAGGTCGAGCTCCGCAACCAGGCGGACCACATGATCCACCAGGCCGAGAAGGTGATCAAGGACAACGCCGACCGTATACCGGACGACGTCAAGACCGAGGTCAACTCGAAGCTGGAGGCTCTCAAGAGCGCGGCCAAGGGCACGGACACGAACGCGCTTCGCAAGCAGATGGACGATTTCAACGAGGCGCTCCAGAAGATCGGCCA
>MNES01000053.1 GCA_001917815.1 Chloroflexi bacterium 13_1_40CM_65_17
AGTGCAGCCCCGCCATCTCTTCGAGGGCGGGCTTGCGCTGTGCCGGCGTGAGGCCCGCCTTGGCCCTTTTGCCCGCATCCTTGGACTCATTCGGACCGTCGAGCGGTTCCAGTGCGCGATGGGGATTGGTCTTGATTGCGTTGAGGACGCGGCTGTAGTGGATGAGAACCCAGTTGACATGGACCTGAAGACCGCCCAGCGCGTAGTCGTCGCCGGGCTTGAGGTAGGCCAGAGCGGCGTCCGGCACCTGCGCGAAGACGGACTCCCACTCCGCACGCGCGGCGTCGAAGTCGGACAGGGCGGCGTCGCGGTCCACGGCGGCTAAGGTACAGCGTTATGACCCGAGTGCAGCGGTGGACGCTGATCGCGGCAGTACTGGCGTCCGCCACGGTCTTCCTCGATTCCACCGTGATCAATGTCGCCCTGCCGCGCATCGGCCGGGAGCTTCCACACCGGCTGGTCGGCGTGCTCGAAGGCCAGACCTACGTGTACAGCGGCTACCTGCTCTCCCTGTGCACGCTGCTGATCCTGGCTGGCGCCCTGACCGATGCGTACGGGCGGCGCCGCGTGTTCATGCTCGGCCTGGCCGGGTTCGGCGTCACCTCGGTGCTGTGCGGCCTGGCGCCGAACCTCGAGGCCCTTGTGGTGCTCCGCGTCCTACAGGGCATCGCGGGCGCATTTCTCGTCCCCGGCTCGCTGGCCCTGATCACCGCCACGTTCAGCGGCCCGATCCAGGGCCGCGCGTTCGGCATCTGGTCGGGAGCGTCTTCCGGCACCACGCTGCTCGGTCCGGCGGTGGGCGGGCTGCTCGTCGACACCCTGTCCTGGCGCGCCGCCTTTTTCATCAACATCCCGATCATCGCGATCGCGCTCTACGCGACCTGGCGCCACGTCCCCGAAAGTCGCTCTGACCGGCCGGTTACGAGCTTCGATTGGCTGGGCGCGATCATCGTCGGCGTCGCGGTCGGCGGGCTCGCTTTCGGCGCCGTTTACGGCCAGCAGCGCGAGTGGCGTGACCCGATCGCGTACGTCATGCTGGCGGCCGGCGCCCTGGCGACCATAGCCCTCCCCTTCTACATGGCCCGCGCGCGCAATCCGCTCATCCCGCTCGGGTTGTTCAAGTCACGGGCGTTCACGACCATCAACATCTCGACCCTGTTGATCTACGGCGCGCTGTACGTCTCGGGCTACAACCAGGCGCTGTACGTGCAGGGCACCCTGGGGTATACCGCGTTCGCCGCGGGGCTGATGTTCATCCCCGGAGGCCTGCTGCTCACACTCATGTCGCCACGTGTCGGCACGCTGGTTGGCCGCTATGGGGCACGGCCGTTCCTGATCGTCGGGCCGCTGGTGATGGCGGCGGCGTGCTTGCTCTACGCGCGCGTGCCTGCCACCAGCACACCCTGGACGCTGAACCCACAGTCGCCGTCGACATTTGTGCCAACCGTGTCGTACCTGGTCGACTTCCTGCCCGCATCAATCATTTTCGGCCTCGGGCTGGGGATCATGGTGGCGCCCCTGACCGCGGCCCTGATGGCATCGGTGCCGGTTGCCAACGCGGGTCTCGGGTCGTCGATCAACAACGCCATCTCCCGCATCGGACCCCAGCTGGCGGGCGCGCTGATCTTCGTGGTGGTGACCTCGGTCTTCTATATGTCGCTGGCTTCGAGGGTCCCCGGCGCCGACCCGAACTCGCCCACGCTGCGAGCGGAGGTCAGCCCGCTCAACCGGCCCACCGCTTCAGCACCGGCCGACGTGGCGGTCCAGGCGCGATACGCATCCGCGGATGCGTTTCATGCGGCCATGCTCATATCGGCCGCGCTCCTGATCGCCGGAGCCGCCGCCAACGCGATCGGCGTGCGCCGGATGCAGCCCGAGGCTACCGAGACGGCAGAGACAGCGGCGGCCTAACGGTTAACTGTCGTAGTTGTGCTGCTGCAGCCACGCCTTCGCCACAGCGTCGGCGTCCTGGTGCTGGATCGAGACCTGCGAGTTCAAGGTCACCAGGTCGGCCGTGGTCAGCTTCGCATCGATCGCGTTGAGCACCTTCTTGACCTCGTCACTTGCGGCCGCCTGGCGCAGGATCGGCACCACGTTGTCCGCGTTCTCGAGATGCTTGTCGTCCTGCAGGACGACTAGGCCGAGCGAGTTGAGGTCGCCGTCGCTGCTGAACACGAGGCCGACGTCGATGGTGCCGTTCTTGAACGCGGCGCGCGTGAGCGGCCCGTCCGTGTCAAGAGGCTTGAACGCCTTGAACTTGATGCCGTATGTCTTGTCGAGGCCGGGCTGGCAGTACGGCCGCGTGGGGCACTCGGGCCCGGCGCCCAGCGTCAGTTTGCTCCCGATGGGCGCAAGGTCGGACAGCTTGGTGAGGCTGTATTTGGTCTGCGTGTCCTTGGTGACCGCAAAAGCGTTCTGGTCCACCGCCTGTGATGGGGTCAGGGCGACGAGGCTGAGCGGCTGGAGGTGGCTGTTGAGCTTGGCGTTGGTCGCCGTTGCGTCACCATTGGCCTCGCCCGCGCCCTTGTTGTAAAACTCGAGATCCGTGGCAGCGTAGCCGGGGTAAAGGTCGATCTGGCCCGACTCGAGCGCCGGCGCCACGACCTCGCGCGTGCCGAGCAGCAGCTTGTAGTTGATCGTATAGCCGTCGTGCGCTAGCGCCTGGCCGTAGATCTCGGCCAGGATGCTGCTCTCGGGAAAGTTGAAACCGGCGACCGTGAGCGTGCCTTTGGACGGCGACGACGTCGTGCCGCCCCCGGTGCCGCCGCACGCGGCTGCCGCGAAAACCAAAGCGGCGAGGGCCGCGACAAACCTCCCGGAACCGAGCCTGGGATTCATCGAACTCTTCTCCTTACCACCCGTGGGTTCGCCGATCCAACCTTGGGCTCGCCCTGATTCTTCCATTTATGCGGCCTATGCCGTCTTGAAGGCGGTCGCCCGCCGGGCCGCCGGCGCCCGCTGGAGCCTGATCCCGCGAGGCACCAGCAGCCGTTCCACCGCCGAGAGCGAAAGCTCGGTGGCCATCGCCAGGACCGCCACGAGCAGCGCGCCCGCGAACAGTTTCGTGTAGTCCTGCTGAGCGAACCCGTCGATGACATATCGACCGAAGCCACCGCCCGCGATCAATGCGGCCAGGGTGGCCGTCGCCACCACCTGCACCGCAGACGTTCTTATGCCGGCCATCACAAGCGGTACCGCTAGTGGTAACTCGACCCGCAGGAGCTGCGCAAGCTCCCGATAGCCCATCCCGCGAGCGGCCTCCCTGACGTCTGGGTCGACCTCGCGCAGCCCGACGTAGCTGTTGGTGACCATCGGCGGAATCGCCAGCGCGACGAGCGCTACCAGGATCGGCAGGTTGCCGAGGCCGAACACCTGGAACGCGAGGACTAGGACACCAAACGACGGCAGGGCCCGCCCGACGTTGGAGATGTTGATGGCGAGGTTGCCGAAACGTCCGTAGTGGCCGAGCGCGATGCCGATCGGCAGGGCGATCACGGCGCCGATGGCGACCGACTCGGCGGAGATCTGGATGTGCTCCACGAGCCGCTGGGGAATCCCGTCCGGACCATTCCAGTGCGCGGGATCGGCGAACCACCGCACGACGTTGGAGATATGCGTCATCCGGTGGTGTCTCGCGACCAGGGGATGGCGATCCGCTGCGCGCCGATCAGCGCGAGGTCGGCCACCAATGCCAGTGCGATCGAAAGGACGGTCCCGACGACGAGCGGTGTATGGAAGTTCTCAATCAGGCCTTTGTCGATCAGCTGGCCCAGCCCGCCGAGGCCGATCAACGCGGTGATCGTGACGAGCCCGATCGTGGTGACGGTCGCGATCCTCACGCCGGCAAAGATCGCCGGGAGCGCCAGGGGCAGCTCGACGCGCAAGAGCCGCGCCGTCGGCCGGTAGCCCATGCCGTCGGCGGCGTCGAGCACTTCGGGCGGCACCGACTCGAGGCCGATCAGGAGGTTGCGAACCAGGATGAGGATCGTGTAGCCGATCAGGCCGACTTCGGCGGTGACGATCCCGAGTCCCGTGTACGGCACCAGCAGCGCGAACAGGGCCAATGAAGGAATGGTGTAGACGACGCCGAAGACAGCGAGGATCGGATTGCGCAGTGAAGGCCATCGATGGGCGGCGATTCCCATCGGGAGCGAAAGGGCCAGGCCGCCGGCGACGGCGATCGCAGTCAGGAGCAGGTGCTGCTGCAGGGCATCCGTGATCAGCGCGATGTGGGTCGAAAGCCACGCCCAGTTGACCCACGGGTCGACGTAGTCGAGGAATATGCCGGTCGGCATTCAACTACGGTAAAGGACGCTGTGATCCGGTTGGAGAACGTCAGCAAGGGGTTCCCCGGCGGCGCCAACGCGGTGATCGACTTGTCGCTGAACATTCCGGATGGCCAGACCTGCGTGCTCATCGGACCGTCTGGATGCGGCAAGACGACGACCCTACGCATGATCAACCGCCTCATCGAACCCGACGAGGGCCGCATCCTCGTCGACGGCCAGGACACGCGCGGGGTCGATCCCGCGCAGCTGCGGCTGAAGATGGGCTACGTCATCCAGAACACCGGCTTGTTCCCGCACATGACCGTGGGAGACAACGTCGGCACCGTCCCTCGGTTGTGGAACTGGGACAAAGCGCGCGTCGAGGCTCGGATCGATGAGCTGCTCACGCTGGTCGGCCTCGACCCGCGCGAATATCGTCACCGCTATCCGCACCAGCTCTCGGGTGGACAGCGGCAGCGCGTCGGCTTCGCCCGCGCTCTCGGCGCCGACCCCCCGATCCTCTTGATGGATGAGCCGTTCGGGGCCGTGGACCGCATCACTCGTGAGCGCCTCCAGCACGAGTTCATCAACATCCAGCGGTCGGTGCGAAAGACCGTGGTCTTCGTGACGCACGACATCGACGAGGCGGTGCTGGTCGGCGATCGCATCTGCCTGATGCAGATGCAGGCGCAGGTCGCCCAGTACGACACGCCTGAGGCCATCCTGACGCGACCCGCCAGCCCTTACGTGGCGGAGTTCCTCGGCCGCGAGCGGCTGGTGAGACGGATGTCGGTGGTCACGATCGATCGTCAGACCCTCGAGCCCGCTGGGGGACCGCGGCCTGATGAGCCGCGTGTTCCGCTCAGCAGCTCACTGACCGAGGCATTCGCGGCCGCGCTCACCAGCCCGACCGAACGCGCGGCTGTGTTTGAAGGCGATCGCTACCTGGGGGAGTTCACGGCCACGTCGCTTTTGGAATCGTTGCGCCGCGCGACCGCGGGCGGAGGTGATCAGGTTGCCACAGGAATTTGACGTCGTATGCCTGGGTGGCGGCGTCGCCGGCGAAGCGATCGCCGGTGGGCTCGAGGGAAGCGGGATAACGCTCGCGGTGGTGGAGCGCGAGCTCGTGGGCGGCGAGTGCCCCTACTGGGGCTGCGTCCCGTCGAAAACGTTGCTCAGGTCTGGTGAGACACTCGAGGAAGCGGGGCGAGCGCGCGCTTTGGCGGCGTCACGCGTCGACTGGGACCTCGACTTTCCCAAGATCAGCAAGCGCGTCTACTGGATGGCTCGGGACCTGGACGACTCCAGGCCCGCGGCGGCGATGGAGGCCACAGGCGCCAAGCTCTTTCGCGGCGAAGGCAAGCTCCTCGATCCACGCACAGTCGAGGTCGGCGGTGAACGGCTCATTGCGCGGCAGGCCGTCGTGGTCGCCAACGGCGGCACCGCCGCGATCCCCGCGATCCCGGGTCTGAACACTGTCGACTTCTGGACCAATCGCCAGGCCACCCTCCCGCGCGAGCTCCCGATCGCCCTGGCCGTGCTCGGCGGCGGAGCGGTGGGCGTGGAGCTCGGCCAGGCATTCGCCCGGTTTGGGTCCAAAGTGACGGTGATCGAGGCCGGTCCACGTTTCCTGGGTGCTGAGGAGCCGGAGGCCGGCGCCGCGCTGCGGCCTCACCTGGAGGCTGACGGCATCACGGTCCTGGCCGGCGACGGAGCAGTGGCGGTCGCAAAGAGCGACGGCGGCGTCATCGTCAAGCTCAAGTCAGGCGCTTCGGTAACGGCCGATCGATTGCTGGTCGCCACCGGCAGAAGGCCCAACTTCGAGGCGTGGGCGGAGGCCGGGCTGCCGCGGACCGACAGGGGATGGCTGAAGGTCGATCCCGCGACGCTGGAGGCAATGCCCGGCTTGTACGGGGCTGGCGATGTGACCGGCATCGGCGGCTTCACGCACCTCGCCTACTACCACGGCCAGATCGTGGCGCGACGCCTGCGCGGTGAGGACGTGCGCGCCGACCACACGGCTGTGCCGCGAGTCACGTTCACCGATCCCGAGGTCGCCTCGGTCGGGCTGTCGGAAACCGCCGCCCGAGAACGCGGGATCGATATCGTGACTGCATCCACCGACCCCGCGGAGACGGCACGCGGTTACATCCACGACTTCCATGGTGGGGCGCTCAAGCTGATCGGAGACCGCGACCGGGGGGTGCTGATCGGGGCGACGCTGGTGACCCCGCGGGCGGGTGAGATCGTGGGCGAGCTGTTGCTGGCGGTGAAAGCCGGCACCCCGCTCCGAGTCCTGGCCGACGTGATCCATCCGTTCCCAGCCTTCAACCGGGTGCTCGGCGCCGTCCTCCAGGATCTGGCGGCCAAAGCCGCATGATCTATGGCGCGCGTCCGTCTGCTTAGAAGAAGGAGGCAGTGAATTGGTCGACATCCGGCTCGATCTGGACACCGTCCTTGTTTGGGTCCTGGTCGGTCTCGTCGCCGGGGCCCTCGCGAGCCGCGTGGCGCTGGGTCACGGACTCGGACTGCTGGGAGACCTGGTCGCGGGGGTCCTGGGCGCCTTCATCGGCGGGGTGCTTGCCCAGGTCTTCAAGATCACGTTTTCGATCAGCGGGCACCCGATCATCACCGCGATGGTGTATGCGTTCGTGGGCGCGGTGATCCTGCTGTTCGTGCTGAGGATGCTCGGGTTCGGGCGCAGGGGCACGCACTAGGGAGAGCCGTCGACCTGCGCGTTCTCCTTCTTAAGGGGAGAACCAACATGGTCATTACGATCAACGGGTCCGTCATCAACCTCGATCTCGACACGATCCTGATCTGGTGCCTGGTCGGGTTGGTCGCTGGTTTCGTGGCGAGCCGGGTGGCGCTGGGTCACGGGCTCGGGTTGTTCGGCGACATCATCGTGGGGATACTCGGCGCGTTTCTCGGAGGTTTTCTGGCGAGCATCCTCCATGTCAACGTGCAGGTGATCGGCCACCCGATCATCAGCGAGATGATCGTGGCGTTTGCCGGCGCGGTGATCTTGCTTCTCGTCGTCCGGCTGTTCGCGGGCGGCGGGGTCCGGCGCCGGTCCTTGACCTAGCCTCAGCTGCTTCGGCCTCGTACTGAGCTACCTCGCGCCTGGGCGCCGACCGCTTCCACGCGGCGGTCACCAGGCGTTCCATCAACTGCCGGCCGACTGTGCGCAGCCGCACTCTGACCCAGCCATAGCGCCCGGTGTATGCGGAAGCGGTGAATGTCTCTGGGTCCATCGCAATCAACCCCGATTGATCGTCGAGCGATGCCTTGATCGACACGAACTCGCCCTCCGGCGACCCCATTGCGAAAATTCTCTCGCGCACTCGGAAGGTGGCTTCGCCCCAGGTCTCGCGCTCTTCGGCGCCGGGCAGTGACAGGCAGAGATGCCGCAGCTGCTGGAAGGTCACGGCGCGAAGGCTACTCGACTAGCATTCGGTGTCCCAATGGCCGAGTCCATCCACATTTACATCCCCTCGCTCGATGAGGGCGCGATGGAGCAGGCAGCCGCGCGGCAGGGGCGCCTCACCAAACCGGCGGGAAGCCTTGGTCGGCTTGAGGAGCTTTCGATCAACCTGGCCGGCATGACCGGCCGGCTCGACCCGCCGCTGGCCAATCGCATCGTCTTCACGCTCGCCGCGGACCACGGGGTCGCGGCCGAGGGCGTCAGCGCTTATCCACGCGACGTCACGCCGCAGATGGTGCTCAACTTCCTGCGCGGCGCCGCGGCCATCAACGTTCTCGCGCGCCAGATGAACGCGCGCGTCGTTATTGCGGACCTCGGCGTCGACGCTGATCTCCCATCCCATCCGAATCTGCACCCCCTCAAGGTCCGCCGCGGGACAGCAAGCATCACCAAAGGCCCCGCGATGTCGCTGCGCGAGGCCCGTCAGGCGATCGAACATGGACGCAGGCTTGCCCGCGACGAGATCGCCAACGGCTTGGACGTCGCACTCACCGGGGACATGGGGATCGGCAATACGACTGCGGCGGCTGCGCTCATCTGCGCGCTCACGCAGCTCGACCCCAACGATGTCGTCGGCCGCGGCACCGGTGTCGACGACGATGGCCTCGAGCGCAAGAGACTGGCCGTCCGCGCGGCCCTGGCGGTGAACGCCGAGCTCATCGCGCAAGGCCCAATCGAGTCACTGGCGGCGGTCGGCGGGCTGGAGATAGCGGGTCTGGTGGGCGTGATCCTGGAAGCGGCGGCCGCCCGGCGCCCGGTGGTGATCGATGGCTTCATCTCGGGAGCAGCCGCGCTGGTCGCGGTGCAGGTCGCGCCGGGCGCGAGCGGTTACCTGATCGCATCCCATCGCTCCCAGGAGTTGGGGCATGGGGCATTGCTGCGCCGATTGGGCTTGCGGCCGCTGCTGGATCTCGACCTCCGGCTCGGCGAAGGCACGGGCGCCGTGCTCGCCCTGCCGCTCCTCGAGGCCGCGGTCCGCACGCTCAACGAGATGGCGACCTTCGACGAGGCGGGCGTCTCCGAACGTGATCAGGAGGCCGCGCATAATAGTCCGCACAACTGAATAGCTCACGGATGAGGGGAAGCCGGTGCGAATCCGGCGCTGTCGCGCAACTGTGAGTGGGGAGTCTTCGCCTAGCGGCCACTGAGGCTATCGCCTTGGGAAGGCAGGCGGAGTGCACCGATCCACAAGCCAGGAGACCGATCCGCTGGGCATGACGTCCCACTTGCGCGGATCAGTGGGGATCCTCATTGCGGCGAGGGCTCCCCAGCGATGTGGGGTCATTGCCGCAGGAGGATCACCAGATGCGAGAGCATCACATGAGGTGGGCGGTGATAGCCGCCACCACCATCGCACTGACCGCATGCGCGGCCACGTCGTCCAACACGCCTTCGAGTCCGGCCGCGGCGCACTTTCCAGTGACGATTACCGAAGCAAGCGGCGCCGGCGTGACGATCACGCAGCAGCCGCATCGCATCGTCTCTCTTTCCCCGACCGCAACCGAGATGCTGTTCGCGATCGACGCGGGCAGCCAGGTCGTCGCGGTCGACGACCAGTCGAACTACCCTCCGAGCGCGCCGCTGACCAAGCTCTCGGGCTTCACGCCCAGTATCGAGGCGATCGCGGCATATGCACCCGACCTCGTCGTCGCAGCCGATGACACGGGAGGCCTTGTCCACGGGATCGGCGCCCTGCACATTCCCGTCCTCATCGAGCCGGCGGCCAAGAACCTCGACGATTCGTATCGCGAGATCGGTCAGCTCGGCGCCGCGACCGGCCGCGTGCCGGAGGCCTCGGCGCTCGAGAAGAAGATGCGCTCTGACCTGGCGGCCATCGTCGCGTCGATTCCGAAGCCCGCGCGCCAGCTCAAGGTGTATCACGAGCTCGACGACACTTACTACTCCGCGACCTCAGCCACGTTCATCGGCCAGGTCTATGCGCTGCTTGGTTTGAAGAACATCGCCGATGGCGCCACCGCGGCGGCGCCGGATTATCCGCAGCTGTCCGCCGAGTACATCGTCGCGTCCAGTCCTGACCTGATCGTGCTGGCGGACACCAAGTGCTGCCACCAGGGCCTCAGCACGGTGGCGGCGCGACCGGGCTGGAGCTCGATCGCCGCCGTGAAGTCCGGACAGGTGATCGGCGTCGATGACGACATCGCGTCGCGTTGGGGCCCACGTGTGGTCGATTTCCTGCGCACGATCGCTCCACATGTCAAGCAGCTGGAGGTGCGTGCGGCCTGATGTTGATCCTCGGCCGGCGATTGCCGGCCCCGCCGGCTCCACCGCTCGCCTTGCTTCAGGGCCTGCCCCGGCTGCCCTGGGTGTGGGCGGTGGCGGGGGTGGCCGCGCTCCTCGGCGCGGCCATCCTCGGGGTGCTGGTGGGGCCGGTTCACATCGGGTTGGGAACGGTCGTCCAGGCGGTGCTGGCGCCGATTCCGTGGTTCGGCGCCTCGTCAGTCGACCCGAGCCAGGCCTCGATCCTGTGGTCGCTCCGCATCCCGAGGGTCGTCCTCGGTGCGCTCGTCGGGGGGATGTTGGCCACCGCGGGCGCCGCCTACCAGGGAGTTTTTCGCAACCCGCTGGCCGATCCCTATCTGCTGGGCGCCGCCGCCGGAGCCAATCTCGGCGCCACGCTGGCGATCGCTTTCGCACCAGGCTCATCGCTGATCGGTGTCAACCTGGTGCCCCTCGCCGGTTTTGTCGGCGCCGCCCTCGCCGTAGCCGGCGCTTACGCGCTGGGACGGACCGTCACCGGCCTGCGCAACACGATCGGCCTCATTCTTGCCGGGGTGGCGATCGCGGCGTTCTTCAACGCCATTCAGACCTACATCCAGCAGGCCCAGACCAACAACATCCGCCAGGTTTATTCGTGGATCCTCGGGCGGCTCGTGACAGCCGGTTGGGACGGGGTGCTGCTCGTGCTTCCATACGTTGCTATCAGCGTCGCTGTGATCCTTCTTCACCGCCGCCTCCTGGATGCGCTCAGCGTCGGCGACGAGGAGGTGACGAGCCTTGGCATCTCGGCGCGCCGCGTGAGGCTGATCGTCGTGGTGGCGGCGACCCTCGGTACCGCAGCTGTGGTCGCGATCGCGGGCACGATCGCCTTCGTCGGCATCATCATCCCCCACACGGTGCGGTTGCTCGTCGGCCGCAGCTACCGCGTGGTGATTCCGCTGTCGCTGCTGTTCGGCGCAGCGTTCCTGGTCCTTGCCGACACCGCGGCGCGAACGGTCGCCGCTCCGGCCGAGCTTCCGATCGGAGTGATCACCGCCTTCATCGGTGCACCCTTCTTCATCGTCGTGATGCGATCGACTCGGGCGGCTGCGCTGTGACCAAAGTCGAGCTTCGCGGCGTTGGCATCGCCTACGAGTCGGAAGTCGTGGTCAGCGAATTGGACCTGACCGTCAGCTCCGGCGAGTGGCTGGCCCTGATCGGACCCAACGGCGCCGGCAAGACGACCATCCTCCGAGCAATCGCTCGGCTCGTCTCGTATCAGGGCGAGATCCAGATCGATGGCAAGGCGGTCCACAACCTGACCGGACGCGAGCTCGCGCGCCGGGTGGCGATGGTGATGCAGGAGCCGCACATGCCCGATGGCATGTCCGTCTCACAGTACGTGCTGCTCGGACGCAGCCCACACCTCACGTACTTTGGCAAGGAGGGACGCACTGATCACCGCGTCGTGGCCGACATCCTGGAGCGTCTCTCGCTGGACCGCCTGGCGGCGCGGCCGCTCGATCACCTGAGCGGTGGCGAGCGCCAGCGAGCGGCGATCGCGCGTGCGCTGGCTCAGCAGGCCCCGGTCCTGCTGGTCGACGAGCCGACCAGCTCGCTCGACGTCGGCCGCCAGCAAGAGGTGCTCGAGCTCATCGATGCACTGCGCGCGGAGCAGGGGCTCACGGTCATAGCCGCGATGCACGAGCTCACGCTGGCCGGCCAGTATGCCGATCGCCTGGCGTTGCTGGTCGGCGGCAAGCTCGTTGCCGTGGGTGCTCCGGCCGACGTCCTGACCGAGCCCGCAATCGCGATCCACTATCACGCTCATGTGCGGGTCCTGTCGCTGAATGGATCGGGGCGGGCGGTGGTGCCGGTCCGATCCCACCTGCCGTCCCCGCCAGGTGAGGTGGTGCCGTGAAGCCGAAGGCAGTCCCCACCAAAGGGCCCGCGCTGGCCACGAAGAAGTCGCCCTCGATCGTGATGGTCAACACCGGAGATGGGAAGGGGAAATCGACGGCCGCCTTCGGAACTGCGATGCGCGCGGTTGCGCGCGGCTGGAAAGTCTGCGTCATCCAGTTCGTCAAGTCCGGGAGCTGGAAGGTGGGCGAAGAGAAGGCGGCTAAGAGCTTAGGCATCGAGTGGCTGACGATCGGCGACGGATTCACATGGGACAGCAAGAACATGGATCGCACCGAGGCGATCGCGCGTTATGCGTGGACCGTGGGCAAGGAGAAGATCCTGTCCGGCCAGTACGGGCTCGTGGTGCTCGACGAGATCACCTATCCGATGAACTGGGGTTGGATTTCCACCTCGGAGGTCGTCGATGTGATCAGGAACCGGCCAACTTCGGTGAACATCATCGCCACCGGGCGCGATGCACCGCCGGAGCTTGTAGATCTCGCGGACACCGTCACCGAGATGAGAAAGGTGAAGCACGCATTCGATCGCGGCGTGCGGGCGATCCGCGGCATCGACTTCTGATGGCAATCATTCTTCTACTAGGCGGCGCGCGCAGCGGCAAGTCTGCAACCGCCGTTCGACTCGCTTCGGATTCAGGCTCACCGGTGACGTTCATAGCCACCGCGATTGCCGGTGATGGCGAGATGGCGGAACGGATTAGGCGCCACCGTGAGGCAAGACCGGCCGCCTGGCGTACCGTCGAGGCGCCGCTCGATCTCTTGGGGGCCGTGCAAGCGGCCGCGGGTGGTGATTTCGTCGTCATCGATTGCCTGACCTTGTGGGTGTCGAACCTGTTGGGGCAGGGAGCCACCGCTATTCAGATGGAGGCGGCCGCCGACGGCATCGTTGAGGCGCTCGAAGGCCGTCGCTGCGTCGTCGTGACCAACGAGGTCGGCCTCGGCATCGTTCCCGTGAATGAGCTGGCCAGGCAGTTCCGCGACGTGCTCGGTTCGGTTAACGCGCGCTTCGCGGTGTCAGCGGAACGTGCGCTTCTGATGGTCGCCGGGCGCGCTCTCGACCTGACGGCTGTCGAGTGAGCATTCGATCGATGCGGGCGGCGATGGCTTTCCTCACCGTCATCCCGGTCGCCACTCACGAGACTGACGAGGGCGCGAGCGGCGAGCGCCTGGGTCGGGCTTACTTCCCAGCCGTCGGCGCTTTGCTTGGGCTGCTGGCGGGTCTCGGTTTCGCGCTGACCGCCGCCGTGACATCGCCCGTGCTCGCGGGTGTGGCCGCGATCGCGGTGATGGCGGTGCTCACCGGGGCTCTGCATATCGACGGCCTCGCCGATGCCGCAGATGGCCTGTTTGGAGGCGGGGATGTCGCACGGCGCCTCGAGGTGATGCGGGACTCGCGGGTCGGATCGTTCGGACTCGCCACCGTCGTGCTTGTTTTGATTGGAGACATCGCGGCTCTTGCCTCCATGTCGCCGCCGCGCGCGCTCGTCGCGCTCGTGATCGCCGGCGCCGTTTCGCGTTGGGCCTTGCTGCTGGTGATCGCAACGGTGCCCTATGTGCGTCAGTCCGGGCTCGGCGTCGCCGCGGGCGGCCCGCACCGGCGGTTCGATCTGGTGCTGGGCTCGGCCATCGCCGCCATCGTCTGCCTGCTCGACTGGAAGCGCGCAGCGGCGGCGGTCCTGGTTGCGGTGCTGATCGCTTTTTTGGTGGGCGTGATGGCTCGGCGACGAATCGGTGGGGCGACCGGAGACATCTACGGGGCCGCGGCCGAGCTGAGCCAGCTGGGCGTGCTGGTCGTGTTCGCCGCGCGTCTGTGAGCCGCGTCTGGCTCATCCGCCACGCCGCCTCGACCGCCCCGCCCGGCCTTGCAGTCGGCGCCACCGACCCTCCGCTGAGCGATCAGGGACGCGAGCAGGCCCGGCGCCTGGCGGCAACGATGGCGAGTCGCCCGCTGGTGCGAATCCTGTCGAGCGATCGGCAGAGGGCGCTGGACACCGCCCGCATCTTGGCGGAGCAGCACGGGCTCGTGGTCGAGCCTAGTGTGGCGCTGCGCGAGATCGACTTCGGGGCGTGGGAGGGCAGGTCGCTCAGCGACCTGTGGAGGGAGGAGCCGGCGGCCGCGAAGGCGTGGACGGACGACATCCGCCTCACGCCCCAGAGCTTCGGCGAGAGCCTGGACGACCTCCAGCGTCGAGTGTCCGGCTTCTGGGCTTTGCTGTTGCCGCTTCCTGATCTCGGTGAGATCGCGGTCGTCGCCCACGGTGGCTCGCTGGCAGCGCTCACGGCGGTGATCACAGGGGAACCGATCCCGGACACGTTCGCGGCTCGACTACCTCTCGCTGGTGCGATCGAGCTGACTACGGGCTAAGCGTTCCCGGCATCGCCGCTGTCAGTACGAGATGGCTGTCGCGCCTCACTGCAGGCATGACGAATCCGAAGCGGTCGACCGCGAGCGCCAGCTCGATATCGGTCGGCGGGAAGCCTGGCCACTGGCCTGCCATCACCTTCCGGTAGCGCTCGCTGTCGCGCAGCGGCTGCAGCAATGGGTCGAGGTCGACCGCCTTGCCGCGAAGAAGCGCTTCCAGGTATTTCGCGCACGCATGGTCCTCGGGATGGTCCGCGGATGCGACCAGCGTGACGATGCTCGGTCTCCTTAACAGACAGGCTTGCGCGGTCGCACTCGCGACGACCAGACTCCCGGCGAACATGCCATCGGTCGAGCTGACTGCTCCCAAGACCGGCGTCCCGGCGCTGGAGCGTTGGATGAGCGTCTTGCCCTCGAAGTCTAGGGCTGTGATCTGCGTCGGCGAGTTGCTGATCGGGATGCCAGGAACGGGAAGCGCATTCTCTTCGGCGCAGATGAGCGCGCCGGCTGTTCGTTCGGCGAGGCTCCGCGCTTGGTCAACCGAGCCAACAAGAAGGCACTCGCGCGCGCCGCCTGCCAACGCGTACGCGCTCACGGTGAACGAACGCAGGACGTCGATGACGACCACAACGCCACGGGCGTTGCGCGCGCCATGCTCACCGGTGGCGTGAACGATCTCCACGCCTCCGATGTTGAGGCTTGCGGGGGGCCGCATGATATCCACCGTGTCGATGACCGGCCCGAGCGGATCCCATCGGGCGTTCGGTTTTGAACAGATCGCGGACTGCGGATCGATGCGCGTGGTCGGGCTCCGCCTGGAGCCGGGCCAGAGAGTGCCGGAGCACCGCAACGCGATCCCGGTCGCGCTGATCGTCACCATGGGCCGCCTTCATTTCGATGACGGATCGCATGAGGGCGCAGTCGGCGCCGGCGAGATGCTCCTGATCAACCCCGGCGAGCGTCATACATATCGTGCCGTCGTCGAAACCGCGGCCTATCTGGTGTTCGCGGGCTTGCCTGCGGTCCGCAGCCGGACCTGGAGCCTGCGACGCAAGCGTTGAGGAGGCGCGGTTAGGGCGCGTTCCACATGGCGAGGAGACGGCCGTGGTCCGGGTCCTCGCGCAGCCGGTTCAAGGTGGCGACGTCGAGCTGCAGGCCGGCAGCAGCGGCGATGTCCAGGCGCAGCCAGGCCACCGCCACCGCACGCAGGATGTGACCGTGGGCGAAAGCTAGCACGCGACCGCCAGTGGTCTCACAGATTTGAATGAACTCCAGGGCACGCGTATACACCTGGGCGGGCGTCTCACCGCCCGGACAGCCATCCTTGTAGAGCTCCCAGCCTGGACGCCGAGCGTGAATTTCCCTGGTGGTGACGCCTTCGTACTCGCCGTAGTCGAACTCGCGCAGGAGCGGCGTCACACGCGGATCCGGAAACCCGGCGATCTCGGCGCTGCGCGCCGCCCGCTGTAGGGGACTGGAATAGACCGCATCGAAGCTCAATCCGCTCAGCCGCAGGCGCAACACCTGGGCCTGTGCCTCGCCTTCGGGCGTGAGAGGCAGGTCCGTGTGGCCCGTATGACGGCCGTTGCGGCTCCACTCGGTCTCGCCGTGGCGGGCGAGATAGATATCGAGCGTCAGGCGGGCTTGCCCATCATCTCGGGCCGGCCGGAACGCAACGAGCGGCTTGCGCTTTCGATGACGGCGCCGGCCCGCACGCGCTGACCGGGACGGATGCACACCAAACCGACGGCGGCGTGGCCGCCGGTCGACTTCAGCGCCTCGTTGACGGCGGAGAGAACGCGGTTGGCGGCGTGAGCAGTGCCGGCGACGTCCGTGTCGGGCAGGATCGCCAAAAGCTGCGGGGGAGTGCGGCCCAGAACTCCCGGCGTATCGACGTCCCGCACCGTGCCCGCTAGGGCGGCGGCCATCGACTTCAGGGTCTCATCGGCGGCGCCCGCGCCGTTGGCCTCGATGAGGAGCACGCCGAGGTTGCGCTGGTATCGGTGCGCGCGCGCGAGCTCATCCTCGAGCACCGGGCGCACGAACCGATCGTTGAACAGCCCAGTCGTGCGGTCGACGATGTGGAGCGGCTCGGCCTGCGGGTCGTCAGCCTTGACTCCGCAGGCGGGACAGAAGATCGCACCCGCGGGTAAGGGCGAGCCGCATGCCTGGCAGGTTAGGGCGTCCGGCCGGCGCCGTAGGAAGTCGCCAATCGGCATTCGGTAAAGACTATCAGCCGAAGTGCGGGCCGCTTGGAAGCGCGTCTAGCTTATTGGAGCGCGGGAGGCTCCAAGAGGTGTGTCCGGTCAGCCGACCGCGGCCGCGGCCGTCGCGAGCCAGCTCTCAGCCCACTCCGCAACTGCCGCCAGCACAGGTTGGAGCGCGCGGCCACGCGACGTGAGTCGATAGCTCACGCGGACCGGCGGCCCCGGGTCAACGAGCCGCTCCACGATGCCCTCTGTCTCGAGCTCTCGCAGCCTTTCGGTAAGCACTCGATCACTTATGCCGGGTATGCCCGCGAGCAGCTGATTGAAGCGCGCCGGCCCCGGGAGCAAGGCCTTGACGACCGCCCCGGTCCAGCGCTTCCCAATCAGCTCGATGGCGCGCTGAAAGGGCGCGCTGTAGTCGAGGCCCCCACCGACCATGGGGAGAGATTCTATTCGCTATCGCTCGTCTCGGAAACCACCCGTCTTCCCAATTTCGGAGAAATATTTTTGGCAGCACCGCCTGACGATGACGTCCCGACCGTGGCCGGCTTCCCGAGAATAGACTCGCGGGTGGCAATGATCGCTTCAGGTCAGGCTCATAGGGCGGTCGCGCATGGAAGTAGCTGATCGAGTCGTCGTGGTTACGGGCGGGGCGAGGGGCATCGGCCGCGCGCTGGCCCGCAGATTCGCGCATGCGGGCGCAGAGGCGATCATCGTTGCCGATGCCGATGGCGACGGCGCGTGGACGGTGGCGCGAGAGATCGGCGGCATGGCGATTAGGTGCGACGTATCCCGTGAGGAAGAGGTTGCGGACCTCGTAAACAAGACGCTGACTGCTAAAGGCCGCATCGACATCTTCTGCTCCAACGCGGGCATTGCGGTCGACGGAGGGCCGGAAGCAACCACGTCCGAATGGCAGCGCATTTGGGACGTGAACGTGATGTCCCATGTATTCGTGGCGCGCCACGTGTTGCCTGGGATGCTCGATCGCAAGGAGGGCTATATGCTCGGGACGGTGTCCGCTGCGGGACTCCTGAATCACGTTTTCGCCGCTCCCTACGGAGTGACCAAAGCGGCGGCACTTTCCTTCTTCGAGTGGCTCGCGATTACCCATGGCGACGAGGGCATCCGCGTGTCATGCCTGTGCCCGCAGGGAGTGAAGACGGACATGCTGGCCGCCGAGCGGCGGCTCGGACTCGACTTCTTGACGGCCGGGGCGCTCGAGCCGGAGCAGGTGGCCGAAGTCGTCGTCGAAGGCATCAGAAACGAGAAGTTTCTGATCCTTCCCCATCCCGAGGTGGCCGAGTACTTCAACCGCAAAGCCCAGGACTACGATCGCTGGCTGAGAGGCATGCGCCGACTGCGCGCCAACCTCCTCGCCGCCTCCAGATAGGGATGCGCTGGCTCGCCCTGGGCGCCGGACTGGCACTCGTCACCGTGGCTTTCCTTGCCGGGGCCCGAGTGGCCGACACGCGCGAAGGCCTTATCTACGAGGTGGTCACCCTGTTGGCCGGCCTGGCCGGCGTGAGTCTCTTGCTTTATGGCCTGGTGGCGGCCTTGGGGCGCCAGCGACCGCTGCTGCAGGCGCCGAACGTGAGGGCCTCTGCGGATGAGAAGGTGCACAACGCGGCGGAGCTGGCAGTTGGCGCCTCCGGTCTCGTGGTCGCGGCCATCCTGCTGGCGGGCGTCTCAGCGACCGCTGGAGTGTTGTGGGCGATGCTGGGATCGATCCTGCTGCTGCCGATGATCGCCGGCTGCGCTTACCTCTGCATCAGCTTTGTTCGGGGGCCTCGCCGCGAATGGAAGATTGATCTTCGCAGCCTCGTGAGCCACGACTAGGCCCGGCTCACGGCCGCCTTTCGAAGTTGCGAACGAGGATCACGATGCCAAGGGTGATCAAAGCTGCCGGCCACACCACCGACCAGTTGATGATCCCGATGTTGCCGCCCAGAAGGGCAAGTCCGATCACGACCAGGATCACCCCGAACACCACGCTCCGGCTCTGCCACCTGCCCGGTGCGCGACCTTCAGATGCGGGCGGCGGTGATGACGCCGCGAGGGTCGGTGTCGGATCGGGACTCGGCGCCGCCGCCGAGGTGGCCGGCCCGGGCACCGGAGACGCAGGCTGGGAAGTGCTTCCGAAGTCGTGGCGGAACTCACCCCAGATTCGACTGAGGTCGGCGGTCATGGCGTCGAAGCCGTTGCGCTGACCGCCGTCTTCAAGGCGCTCCGGCATCACCAACCATAGGACGACATACAGGAAGAGGCCGACGCCCTGCAGGAAGACAAGGAGGAGGAATACCACCCGCACCCACAGCGGATCGATGTGAAACCCCTCAGCGAGCCCGGCGCACACACCGCCGAGGATCCGGTTCTTACTGCGATAGAACCTCTGGTCATTCACGTTCTGCATGTTCGTCCCTTCAATTTCATTTTTCAATTGACAACAGATCGCCCATTACACACCGAGGGCGAGGATCTCGCCCACCAGGTACAGGGAACCGCATATGAGCACGTTGCCGTCATCGCCCGCAAGCTCTCTCGCCCTTGCCAGGGCTGCCCGCGGGGGCAAGACCGCCTCCGCCGTGTCGCCGAACATTGCCGCCAGCCTGTCGGCCGAAATTGCATGGCCGCCCGCACTTGCGGGCACAGTGAAGACTGCGGCGTCCGGGCGGAGTGTCCGCAAGGCCGCAAGGAGCTCTGCCGGGTCACGTTCGCTGAGCATCGCGAACACTGTGACCAGGCGCTCGGACCCGATGAGGCGGCGAAGCGAAACCCCCGACTTCGTCATCGCAGCCGGGTTGTGGCCCCCATCGAGCACGACCCGAGGCCTTGTTGCGATCAACTGCAAGCGGCCAGGCCACACGACGCGAGCAAGGCCCTCCCGCACGGCTCCATCCGTGATGTCGTCGAGCAGATGTGCTGCTGCGATGGCCAGAGCGGCGTTGGCCGGCTGATAGTCGCCGACTAAGGGCACCGTCAGGCGCGCGTGCTCGAAGCCCGGACCCGTGACTGACATGACATGACCATCCCACCCGCGAAAGGACGACTCGAATTGAATCTCCTGTCCTAACCGCCACAGGCGCGCTCCCGCTTCTCGCGCATGCTCCTCGACGATGGCAAGCGCGGCGCCCTCGCAGCCCGTGACCACGCGATTGCCTGCCTTGATGATGGCTGCCTTCTCGTGGGCGATCTGCTCGATGGTGTTCCCCAGGTACTTCTGATGGTCGAGGTCGACGTTTGTTATCACCGCCACACCGAGGTCGAGGGCGTTGGTGGCATCGAGTCGGCCCCCCAGGCCGACCTCGCAAACCAGCCGATCGGCACGGTGTGAAAGGTATGCAATCGCCATCACCGTCAGCATTTCGAACTCGGTCGCCTGGCCGATGTCGCCGGCGATCGCTTGCAGCGTCGGCGTCAGGACCTCGAGGGTCTGCACGAAGTCGCGCTCGCTGATCGGGACTCCGTTGACCTGGATCCGTTCTGTGTACGACACCAGATGCGGCTTCGGCATGAACCCGACGGTGTGGCCGCCGGCCTGGAGAATCGATGCGAGGCACACGGCCGTCGAGCCCTTGCCGTTTGTACCGGCGATTAGAGCGCCGGTGAGCCCTCGCTCGGGGTTGCCCATAAGATCCAGGATCGCCCGCGTGCGCTCGGTGCCAAGCTTCATTCCGAAGCGACCGAGCCGGGAGATGTACGCGAGCGCCTCCGGATAGGTCAACCGGGCGCGACGCTCTCTACTGGAACTCGATGAGATTGCCGTCGGGATCGCGAACGTTGAACGTCCTTTCGCCCCATGGCCGGTCTCGCGGAGCGCCCACCGGCTCGATGCCGGCCGCAATCACGCGGTCGTAGAAAGCATCGACATCGGCGGTGTTGACCTCAAGATGCAGGCCGGTGGTTTTGGACTGGAGCAGGCCCAGGTGTGCCTTGCCGATCCGGAACAGGGCGAACTCGCCCGGCCGGTGGGCCTCCAGGACGGCACCCGGAATGCGCGCGTAGAACTCGCGCGACCGCTCCAGATCTCGAACGTGAAAGGTCAGCCCGTCCAACGATGCGCGCATATGTCCAGCTCCCTTGAACAAACGAAGCGATCGCATCGTACCGACCCAGCGCGACTACGGGCGGCGGCGAACCTCTGCCTCGTATGTGTTTCGCACCAGCATGGCTCGGGTCATCGGACCCACCCCGCCCGGATTGGGCGTCAGCCACCCCGCAACGTCGTCTACGCCCGGAGCCAGGTCGCCCACCTGGCCTCCTTCGACGCGGTTCGCGCTCACGTCAACGACTGCCGCCCCCGGCTTGACCATGTCCTTGGTGATGAGGTTGGGCTTGCCCGCCGCCGCCACAAGAATGTCGGCCCGTTTCGTGTGGCCGGCGAGGTTCTTGGTCTTGGTGTGGCAAATGGTCACGGTGGCGTTTCGTTTCAACAGCAGCAATGCGGTCGGCTTGCCAACGATGTTGCTCCGGCCGACAACCACCGCGTTAGCGCCCTCGATTCGGACGCCGGCACGCTCGAGCAGCTCGACGATTCCGCTTGGCGTGCACGGTTGAATGCCGCCAGGCAGACCCTGCGCGACCAGGCCGGCGTTGAAGGGATGAAACCCGTCGACGTCCTTGATGGGGTCGACGGCGATCACGACCTGGAACAGGTCGATATGGATCGGCAGCGGTTGCTGCACCAGGATGCCACTGACCGATTCATCTCGATCCAGGGTGCCGATCAGCTCCAGAAGCTGCTCAGTGGTTGTCTCGGTCGGCAGGCGGTGGTCCTCGGAGTCGATACCGACCTGTCTGGCATCCTTCTGCTTGCTGCGGACGTACAGGGCGGAGGCAGGGTTGTCGCCGACGATGACCGTTGCGAGCTTGGGCCGGGGTTTGCCGGCTGCCACTCGGGCGCCCACCTTGGTGGCGATGTCATCGAGAATTTGCCGAGCCAATGCCTTTCCGTCGAGCACTCGAGCGCTCACGCGGCTTATTGTCGCGGGTGCCTCAAAACCGTATCTAGGACAAGCCCAGCTCGGCCCGGGCGGCTTCAGCCACCGCGCGCATCACGGCACGAAGATCGCTCCCCGATTTCTGTGCGAGAACCCGGCAGTCCTCGTACTCAGGGGCAACGTCAATGGGCTTGCCTCCGAGCTCCTTGACCTTCACCCGAGCAACGCCGAATTCGCTCCGCACCTCGATCATCCTGCGGTGCGCGATAACGCGATCCGCCTTCGTGATCCGCACTCCAAACGTCGTGCTGTGCCGCAGAAGATGATCGGTGAGCCGCGCTACGGTGTCCGGCGACGCCATGATCGCGAGCAGATGACCAGGGCGGCCCTTTTTCATGACCGCTGGGAGAACGGTGACATCCAACGCTCCCGCCGCCATCAAGTCTTCAGATAAGGCGGCGATGAGGTTGGGCGCCATGTCATCGATGTTGGTCTCGATCACGGTTACTCCGGTCTGGCTGCTCATCTCTTCGCCGATCCAGACGGCGAGCGCGTTGCCCGGAACCTCGCGCGCGCCGATCCCGTAGCCAATCGACTGCAGAGACATCGCGGGCCGAGCGAATTTCGCCGCTTCAGCCAGGATCGCGGCCCCGGTCGGTGTGACCAGCTCGCGAGTCTCATCGGTGGCCTTGAAGGTCGCGCCTGTGCCCTCGAGCACACGCAAGCTCGCAGGAGCGGGAAGCGGCATCGGGCCGGCTCGCCCACTCGGTGCTGGGAGTGCAGAGGCGTACACATGCTCAACGCTCAGGTTGTGCAGCAGCCAAAACGCGCCTACGAGATCGACCAGCGTGTCGGCGCCTCCCAGCTCGTGGAGATGGACATCAGCCTCCGCGAGACCGTGAAGCCTCGCTTCGGCTCGCCCGAGGCGGTCGAGCGCGCCGAGGGCCGGACGTTTGACGCCATCCGGAATTTCAGCGCCTGCAACCACCGCGCGTAGTGACGGCAAAGTTCGCTCGACGAAATCGTGAGTTTGAACGATGACTCGCGTTCCGCCGGCGTGGCCGCGTTGTTCGTGGCGCACTTCGATGCGGACTTCATCGCCCAGCCGTAGTGCCTCAACGGTCGCGTCGAGGAGCGCGCGGTCGGCGCCCGCGTCGAGCAGCGCGCCCAGAGTCATGTCTCCGGAGATTCCCGCGAAGCAGTCGAAGTAGGCAATGGTCATGCGCGCGTCCTACTTACGTGTACCGCGGCGCCGTCGATCGGCGCCATGCTCGGCGGACGTTTGGCAACGCGGACCGTGACCGCTTCGACCCTTGGCAGCGCGAGCGTCCGGTCAGCGATGCGCGACGCCAGCGTCTCCAGCAATTTCACGGACTCGCCCTCGATCGTCTCTTTGGCGATCGCGCGCACCTGTGTGTAATCGATGGTGTCCTCGAGCCGGTCTGTCCGTCCGGCTCGCGACAGATCGGCTTCGACCTCGATGTCCACCCTGAACTCCTGGGCCTGCTCGCGTTCAGCGGGGCGAACCCCGTGGCGCCCGTTGAACGACATACCTTCGAGCTGAATCCGATCCACATGGCAATTCTGGCTGGCGCGACCTTCTGCGGGCCGCCTGAATAGACTTTGTGGTCGTGAATCGAAGGAGCTGCGAGTTCGATTGAGCAACGGCAAAGTCACGGTACGACCCGCCGGCGAAGAAGACCTCGGCCGGCTCAACGACATATACAACCGCTACGTCGTGGAGACGCACTTCACGTTCGACATCGAACCGATGACGCTCGAAGAGCGGCAGGAATGGTTTACGCACCACGCCGGCACCGGGCGGTACCGGGTCGTCGTCGGAGCTTCTGAAGGCACCGTCGTCGGTTATGCATCGAGCAGTCGCTGGCGGCAGAAGCCGGCTTACGAGACCTCGATCGAAACGAGCATTTACGTCGCTCCCGACGCGGTTGGACGAGGGATCGGGACCCGCCTGTATGACGAGCTGTTCAAATCACTTCAGGGGGAGGACGTGCATCGAGCCTATGCGGGGATTGCGCTGCCCAATCAGGCTTCGATCGCCCTCCACGAGCGATTCGGCTTCAAGAGGGTGGCCCATTTCACCGAACAAGGACGCAAGTTCGACCGGTTCTGGGATGTCGGCTGGTACGAGAAGCCGCTGGGTTCCGCGTAGCCGAAAAAGACAGACCCTGGCCGGGCCCTCCCTTCGATTTGGCTCTCCTCCCCCGAGCCGAACACACCTGGGGTCGACCATAAAACGCAGCGAACCGGCCGGCAATCCTGCCTGTTAAGACTCACCGGCTATCACAGACGTTCGCGCGGTCCGGCCAGGGCGTCGTGCGCGAGGCTGCCCACCACCGCGCAGCCGATCCCGACGCCCACCCCGACCACGACGTACCCGGATAGCCCCAGCACGCCCTCGATGAGCATCAACCACCCGGCAAGGCCGAGGACCAATGCCACCAACGCCCATATCAGGCGAGCAGACACTGCTCGCCGGCTATCCGCCTCCGGTCGTGCCGGAGCCCGAGGCGCCGCCGCCCGTGCCGGTCCGAATTCCGCCCCCCGCGGGGCCGATCTGAATCGTCTGCGCGAGAATCGACCCGTCAGCCTGCCGGGTTCCTGTGATAGTCACCGTCTGGTTGTCCTGCAAGTCCGCGGTCGACCCGAGCACCTGCTTGGAGATGGTGACGGTGGGGCCGAACGTCACCTTCACGTCGCAGTTGGTGCTGGTGACGGTCATCGAGGTACCGCCGAGATTGGTCACCGTGCCGCGGGCTGTGGTCGCTCCCGGTGATGGGCAAACCCCACCCGTCGCCCCGCGTCCGCCTCCAATCGCGTTCGAGCCGCTGTTCGTGCTGGCGCGCGCATTGTTCGTCGAGGCGCTCGCGCTCACATTGTTCTGGCCCACCTTGTAGCCACCGTAGAAACCGCCCAACACACCAACCAGCACCACCAGGGCAACCACGTACGTCTTCATGAAACCAGCTCCTTTATTCGTGTCTCAACGCTTCGATCGGATGGAGGCGCGCCGCGCGATTGGCCGGGTAGATGCCGAAGAACAGCCCGATGCCAACCGACACGCCAAAGGCGAGCAGCACCGACGGGATCGAGACGACCGGCGGTGGAAAGCTCGAGCCTGCGATTGCGGGAATATGCGGCGCCTCCAGGGCCAGCGCGGCGCCAAGAGCGATCCCCAGCGCGCCACCCAGACCGCTC
>MNES01000019.1 GCA_001917815.1 Chloroflexi bacterium 13_1_40CM_65_17
GATTCGTCTTGGCAGACGCACACCCAGGCGTGGCCGCCGCTGCCGATGTCGCATTCGGCTCAGCCGGCTTCGGCTGGTCCCCGCATGCACCGCGAGCCGTAACCCAGAGCGCCTTCATCGCCGCCCTCTCTTTCTGGTCCTCGGTCAGATCCGCCGCCGGATCCAGCTTCTCAGAAGCGTCCTCGGCGCGATCGTCCGTGCGCGCTGTGGCGATCGCCTGCCTGGCCGCGATGCAATCGGCCGACGGCGCCGCCTCAGCGGTCGCGAGCGTCCGTGCCGACGCCGCCTCGCGCACCGTCTGGTCCGACGCGTGCGCAAGCACTGACGCTGACGCCACGACGAGCGCCATCACGCACAGCGCTGAAGCGCCGGTGCCGATCCCAACGAGCTTGCGAATCGAATTCATTCGTAGGCCTCCAACAAAATTGGGGCCCGGTTTTGTCCGAACCCTCAGAATCTGATAACGCCAGAAACGCTCGAAATCGGAAGACCAGACGCCGCATCCGCGGAACACGCGTTCTACTGCGCGCCGACCTCCACCTTGGTGTCGGTCATCATCAAGGTGGCTGTAGCGTCCGCGATCCGTGAGCCATCGTCACGGTTCTCGACATACGCCGAGGCGTAAACGAGCGTGCGCCGCACATTCTCAACCTTGCCCACAACACGCACCGGCTCGCCCAGCTTCATCGGACGCCGGTAGCTCACCTGCAGCCGCCCAGTCACCCCCGGATGCCCGGCGTGCCACGCCGCCCAACCCACCGCCTCATCCAGCAGCAATGCCACCAAACCGCCATGCGCCATTCCCGACCAGCTTTGATACCGCTGCGGGGCTGCGAACTCCGCCACCGATCCGTCCGGGCCGGGCACGAACTTCAAGCGCAGGCCTTCTTCATTGAGTGGACCGCATCCGAAGCAATGGCCGTCGAACAAGACCTCCATGGCGCATCAATCATGGCGGGCCGCGCGGTGACGGCGCACGTTGACCAGGCTGCCGCACACCGACACGTTGCACCAGCGCCGCGACCTGGATCTGGTCTCGTCCATGAACATCCAGCTGCAATCCGGATTCGCGCAGACCTTTACGGAAGCACCTTCGGCGATCAGCCGCGCTGCGGACGTTGCAACGTCCGCCGTCACTACGTCCCACGCACCTCCGGAGCGACCGACTGTCAACGCATATCCCTCCGACGCGCGGGCGAGGTGGAGCGCCACAGGCGCTCGATTGATCTCCGAGTCAAGTCGCCGATGCATCGAACGGGTGAGCGGCCGGCCGGCGGCGTACCGCTCCAGCAGGTCGCGGACAAGACCTCGCAGCGATACGAGGCGCGCGCGGCCGGCCGCATCATCAGGATCGCCGACTCTGTAATTCCAGCGTTTCAAGAACGCACGCCGAAACCGCGGTTCCGGCAGGCGATCGTAGAACTGCCCAGAGCCGAGGTGATCGCTCCAGCGGCTGTTGATGAGGTCGAGGCAAGGCGCAGCGCCCCAATCGCGGGGAAGGGCTGATGGCAAAACCGTGAGTCAGTGTAATAGATTTAGAATGCTTAGGCTATTACACGAAACCAGGTCCTGGTCCCGCTCGCCGCAGTCGGTTTACTGGCGGCATGCACGCAGCAAGCTCCGCCTCCACCTCCGCGTTGGACCCTGGTCGCCCACGTCAAAGTGGGGCAGACTCCCAGCCCTGTCGCTCTTGGCGATCGCTGGGCCTTCGTCGCCAACATGAGCGACGGCACGGTCACCCAAATAGAGCGGGCCACCGGTAAGGTCGTCGCCACGATCCCGGTCGCCGACCCCAAAGTTCTCCGCGCGCAGGACTGCGCCCCGGACAGCGTCCACGCCTACTACTCAGGCTCCTGGGGCTGGCGCGCGTGCGACACGCCCTACGCCATCGGCTGGGATGGTATGTCGCTTTGGGCGCTCGACAACGGCAACAAGCAGCTCGTCCGGGTGGAGCCCACCAGCCACCGAGCTATCGACCGCGTCGCGCTGCCTGGTATTGGCTGGTCCATCGCATTCGGCCACGGAAAGGCCTGGGTGTCCGGATACTCCGACCACTCGCTGTACGTCGTCAACCTTCAAACTCGCAAGCTCGAGACCGTCGTCTCAGATCTCGACCACGGGCCGGCCACGCTGGTCGACGGCGCCGGCGCCGTGTGGGTTGTGTGCGTGCGCGGAGCCAATGGA
The DNA here is from genome assembly GCA_001917815.1 of Chloroflexi bacterium 13_1_40CM_65_17. Taxonomy (GTDB): domain Bacteria; phylum Chloroflexota; class Dormibacteria; order Dormibacterales; family Dormibacteraceae; genus UBA10449. Next base: position 2,185 of record MNES01000019.1, read on the forward strand.
ATCGGCCACCTCGATCGCATCGATCCCGCAACCGCCAGGGTCGTCGGCCGTCACGAAATCGAGTGGTGGAGCACTGGCGTGGTCGCATCGGATGGCGCCGTGTACGTCCGCGGGTCGTACGGCGGTGACATTTCGCGGATCAACGCCACCACCGGCGTGGTCGAATGGACTCAGCCTGGTCCTGGATTCATCGGCCGCCAGGGCATCGACGAGCTCGGCTGGACGCCAACCGGCATCTGGCTCAGCGGACCAACCACCTCGCGGATCGACCCGGCATCGGGGCAGATCGCCGAGCGGATCATGACTCCATCGAGCTCGGTGGCCACCGACCGCAACGAGGTCTGGATGATCCAGCTCGACGGTTCGGTCGCCGAGTTCAAGTGGCGGTGAGGCGCCTGTGAAGAGTTGGGCCTACTCGCCGCCGTGCACCACCACCGGTCCCTGCCACATCTCCAGGAACTCCACGTCAAGGTCGCTCAGATGCGAGCCCACCCATTCGGCGCTGGCCTCCGCCGCTTTCCGGCCGGCCTCCTCTTCGATGAAGACAGAGACAGAGGTCAGGTGGCTGTCATCGGGTTGGGTTACGAAGTAGCTTTCAAACCCCTCGAGCTTGCTCAGCCTGTCGAGCCACACCTCGTCGACCCGCCGCACGACCTCTTCCATCTTGCTGGGCGGGACTCGGTAATGACGGATCGTCATGTACATATCACCTCATCTCCTCGTGCGGCAAGAGTGCTGTCAGACGCTGTGGGCGATTGGGCCGCGCACCGGCCAGCCGGTCGGATCGAGCTCGATCTCGTCGACGTAGCACCAGCCCCAGACCTCGCCCGGCTCGAAAGATCTCATGATCGCGTGACCGGTGCTGCGGAAATGTTTTGTGGCATGTCTGTTCTTCGAGTTGTCGCAGCAGCCGACGTGTCCGCAAGTCATGCACAGCCGCAGGTGCACCCACTTGTCCCCGGTCCGCAGGCAGTCTTCGCAACCGTCCGCGCTGGGCGTGACTTCGCGAACCTGATCGAGATGGGTGCATCGACGCATCAGCACCTTCAGCCTACGACGCTTCCGGATTTCACGGACAATCCGAGAGATGACCGGTCCAGCCGTCGTCCTGATCACCACCTTCCTGGCGTCGATGGTCGAGGCCATCGAGATGGTGACCATCGTGCTCGGCGTCGGAGCCACCCGTGGCTGGCGTTCGACGCTGATCGGAGTGGGCGCCGGATTCGCGGTGCTCGCGGTCGTCGTCGCCGCCCTGGGCCTCGCCCTCAGCCAGGTTCCCATCGGTCCGCTCAGGCTCATCGTCGGCGCGCTGCTGCTGGTCTTCGGCCTGCAGTGGTTGCGCAAGGGCGTGAGGCGAGTCGCCGCCCACGGCCTGGCGGGCGTAGGAATGCACCCCGAGGATGAGCCGCCCGAGTGGAACGGCGTGGGATTCGACTGGACCGCATTCGTGCTCGCCTTCAAGGGCGTGGTCCTCGAGGGTCTCGAAGTCGCGTTCATCGTCGTCTCGTTCGGCGCCAACGCCAACCAGCTCCCAATCGCGGTGGTCGGCGGGGTCGGCGCCGTGGTCATCACAGGCGGGGTCGGCATCGTGCTGCAGCGATTCGTGACTCGTATCCCGCGCAGCTTCCTTCAGCTCGTGGTCGGAATCCTGCTCACGACCTTCGGAACCTTCTGGGCGCTCGAGGGTCTCGGCGTTGATTGGCCGGCCGGCGACGGCGCGATCCTCGGCCTGCTCGTCCTTTATGTATTGACGGCGGCGACCTACATCACGATCGAACGCCGGCGGGCGTTCGGGTTCGAGCCGGCGGCCTGACGTGAACAGGATCGTCGGGTGGATCGTCGCCTTCGGCCGCTTCTGGTACCACTTCATCATCGGCGATGATTGGACCGTGGCCGCGGCCATCGCGGTCGGGCTCATCCTGACCGCCATCCTCAATGCAGCCCACATCATTGCCTGGTGGCTGGTTCCGCTGATCGTGGTCGTGATGACCGGACTGAGCCTCAGGCGCGCCGGGAGAAAGACCTAGCTACCGGAGCTACACTGGCCACTCTCTGTATCTGGTTTTCAACGCGGGCTTAGGGGAGGTTGGAAATGGCTGCGATCAGTCGGGCCGACGCGACGTGGGAAGGCGATCTGACGAGCGGCGGTGGGCGCGTCAAGCCCGAGAGCGGAGCGTTTCCCGAGCTGCCCATCACCTGGGCGAGCCGGGCTGAGCGCCAGCATGGCAAGACGAGCCCTGAAGAGCTCATCGCGACCGCGCACGCCGCCTGTTACAGCATGGCTTTCGCCAACGGACTCGCCAAAGCCGGCCACAAGCCGGAGCGTTTAGAGACGAAAGCCGAGATCGAGTTCGTCCCGGGTACCGGAATCACGACGGCCACTCTCACCGTTCGCGGCCATATCCATGGCATAAGCGAAGACGAGTTCCAGAAGCTTGCCGAGGCCGCTAAGGAAGGCTGCCCGGTCTCACAGGCGATGCATGGCAACGTCGAGCTGAGGCTGCACGCGACCCTGGACCACGAGCACTAGCTCTTCCCGCCGGTGAGGCTTGGAAAATCGACGACGCCCTGGAGGCGCAGCTCACGCAGCTGACCCGCCACCCAACGGCGTGGATCCTTGATGACCTTCATGCCGTCGAGGCAATCCCAGGTTCGCCCGCTGATGTCTCGGCCCGCGAGCAGTAGGCAACGCGGCTGGTTCGTTCTCTGCCACGCCTTCAGCACCGGCGCCAGAACAATCCGGCGTGCGGGGGCTTTCTCCGGCAGGGTCAGCTCGCCCGCAAACAGATCGTCACCGTGCTGAAGGATGACCGCGCCCGCGGCGAGCGTGCCGCCGAGGTTCTCGACGTCGACCTCGATTGGCTGTCCAACCGCCGGCGCTGAGGTGAACGTGAAATGGGGAAGAGGGCGGATGCTCTCGTCCCAGCGCCGCTGCGCGTCAGCTTTCGCCCGGCGGGTCGCAAAGTCGGCGCGCGTCGCGAAGACGGCCGCCCACAACGCCGCCGCGGCGCCCAATGCCACCAAGAGCTGCTCTGTGCCCATGGCCTCCCTTCGCATGACGCCAGATAAAGGGTGATCTGGCGCAAACTGCCGCGCGCTGATGGTAGCGCCGCTGCTAGACGGTCTGCTGGGCGCGCCACCGCCGCTCGTCGTACTTCCTGAATGCCGGCAGCGCGATCGCACAGAGCACGCAGCCGGCCACGGTGAGGATGCCGCCCGACAGGATCGAAGTTCGAACGCTGAAAAGCGACGCCACGACGCCTGCCTCGAAGTTGCCCAGCGTCGGACCGATGGAGTAGCTGAGCAGCTCGATCGACGCGAGCCGACCACGCAACGAATCGGGGATGGTGAGGTTCCACATCACCGACCGGAAGACGCCGCTCAACGCATCCGCGGCTCCGGCCAGGGCCAGGAAGAAGAGCGCGAGCCCAAGGCTTGGCGCCAACCCGAAGCCGATGATCGCTGCACCCCAAAGAGACGCGGCGACGATCACCCCCATGCCGTGCCGATGCACGTGCCGTGTCCAGCCGCTGGTTGAAAAGAGCAAGAAGGAGCCTAGAGCCGGTGCCGCATAGAGCAAGCCGAGCACTCGAGGCCCTCCCAGGCCCTGCGCGATCGCCGGGAACAGCGCCAGCGGCATGCCGAACAACATCGCGATGATGTCGACCACGTACGTGCCGATCAGCTCCGGGCGGCTACGTGCGTAGCGAATGCCCTCGGCCACCCGGCGCAGGCTGGGTCTCTCCGCATCCACTGGCGGCGGCGTGGCGCGCATCGCCGCTAGACAGCCCAGGCCCACGACAAACGTCGTCACGTCGACGAGGTACGTGATCGGAAGGCCGACGACCGCGATCAGAACCCCGGCCAAAGCCGGTCCGGCGATCATGCCGACGGTTCCGCTGAGCATTCTCAGCGCTCCCGCTGCGGTCAGCTCATCGCGATCCACGAGTCGGGGGAGCATGGCATCGAGCGAAGGCCTCTGCATCGCGTCGAGCGATCCCCACAGCAGGGTCACCGCGAAGATCAACCAGAGCATCGGCTTCTCCAGCAACGAGTTGCCGGCCATCACCAGGCTGCCGACCATCAGCCCGGCCTCGCTCAGCAGCACCATGGTCCTTCGGTCGGCCGCGTCCGCAAGCGCTCCGCCAAGCATGGCGAACACCAAGAGCGCCGCGGCCTCGACGAGGCCGAGCAGCCCGACCAGCAGCGTGCTGTGCGACAGCTGGTACACCTGGTAGGGGACGGCGACGAAGGTGATCATGCTGCCGAAGAACGACACCAGCCGCCCGACGAACAGCAGCCGGAAATCGCGATGCCGCCGCAGCGGCGTGATGTCGACGGTGGCGAAGTGCCACCACTCGCGGCGTTCCTCTGGCTCCGGCTCGAGCATGGCCGCCAAGCATGCACGAGGGCCGCACTGGAATGAAAACGCCGCTTCCTGGGTATGGTGAGGACGTGATGGAAAAGGCAACTTTCGCAGGCGGCTGCTTCTGGGGCGTCGAGCATCTCTTCAACGAGGTTCCGGGTGTGATCGAGGCGGTGTCCGGTTATACCGGCGGCTCTCGCGACAACCCGACTTACGAGCAGGTCTGCTCAGGCAGGACCGGCCACGCGGAGGCCGTGGAGGTCACCTACGACCCGGCCAAGGTCACGTACGACGAGCTGCTGAACAAGTTCTGGAACATGCACGACCCGACAACGCTCAACTACCAGGGACCCGATCACGGCCACCAGTACCGCTCGGCGATCTTTTTCCACAACGCGGAGCAGGAGGCTGCGGCGCGCCGCTCTGCGGCCGAGGCGCAGCACTACTTCAAGAAGCCGATCGTGACCGAGATCGTCCCGGCGACCACGTTCTGGCCCGCCGAGGACTACCACCAGCGCTACTTCGACAAGCACCAAGGCCACTACTCGTGCCACTTCATTCGCGGCTGGGTGCCCGCCGAGCAAGCCGGAGCGGGGACGGCTACTTAACGGAGCGGTAAACCGGGGCAGCCGCCCTATCCTTACCGACCGTGCGGTGCGACCATTGCGCCCAGGACGCTCCTGACGGCGCCTTCTGCACTCGCTGTGGAGCCCATCAGGGGACGACGTACACAGCCGCCAAGGCCAAAACCCGTGAGCACCGCTACGCCGCCCACCCCGGAGAGCACGTCGCCCAGCCTTCGATCTTCACCACCCTGTTTCCGCACCTGGGCCATCACAAGATCCACGAGTTCCGCTGGGCGTTCATCGCCGGCCTTGCCGGCGTCCTCGTCCTTTATCTAGCCGGCCTGATCACCGCCGCGATCCTCGTCGCAGCGTTCCTGATTCCCGTCCTTTACCTCGTCTATCTGTACGAAGCGCAGGTGTATCGCGACGAGCCCGCGCTCGTGCTCGGTTTCACGATCGGCGGCGGCGTCCTGATCGGGATCGCCGTGACCCTTTTCGAGCGCCTGATCTACAACCCGCTCCAGTACAACCTCAACCCTCTGAGCGGAGCGACGGTGAGCATCGGAGCGCTGCTGATCCTGGGACTGATCGTGCCGGTGATCCAGGAGGCGCTCAAGCCCATCCCGGCTTACTTCCTGCCGAATCACGCCGATTTCCCAGAGACGGTCGATGGGCTCGTGTTCGGCGTGGCGTCCGGCCTCGGCTTCAGCCTTGCCGAAACCCTGGTCGGATTCTCAGGCGCGCTGGCGAGCCTTCCCGCGCATGTGTCGCCCGGCAACTGGATCTATGCCCTCGCGACTCTCGCGATATTTCAACCTCTCCTGCAGGGCAGCACGACAGGCATGATCGTCGCGACGATATGGCGCTTCCGGCGCGGGCGCCTTGCCAGGCGCGAGATTGGAGGCGTCGCGATGGCGGTGCTCGCCCACGTCGCTTATTCGTCAGGCACCGTGATGCTCCAGCAAACAGCGTCCAACCCTCTGTTCATCCTCATCTGGCAGGCGGTGATCGTCGGCACCCTCCTCATTTACGTCCGATATCTGCTGCACCATTCGCTGCTCCAAGAGGCCGCCCACATGGGGTTCGCGGAGACGGTGTGTCCCAACTGTCACATGCACA
>MNES01000001.1 GCA_001917815.1 Chloroflexi bacterium 13_1_40CM_65_17
TCGGATACAGGCCGACGTTCGGGCTCATCGGCGTGAACAGGACGACGCTCGCGCGGCGGCCGAAGCCGAGCGCCTACTGGCTCGGCGACGTGGCTAGGACCCGAATTTTGCCGGAAAGAGCCTGAGCATCGACTCTTCCGCATCGCCCATCACACCCTTGAGCCGCTCACGCGCGACGATGAGCTTCGAGCGGCGTCCGGCGATCTTGTCCTCCAGTAGGCCGGCATCACGCAGGAGCTGAACGTGGCCGCTCACCGTCGGCTGCGAGAGCTCGAAATGATTTGCGATTTCCGTAACCGAGGCCGGATGCTTGGCCAGCCAGAGCAGAATCCCAAGTCGCGTCGGGTCGGCCAGCGCCTTGAGGTTGGACGCGACTCGGGCGGCGGTCTCACGCAGGAGGGCGTCGTGATCCTCCGCCCGCACGCCGCGGCCGAGGTAGACCGTGCCGTCGACCTCCACCACGTGTATCAGACCGAAGAACCATCCGGGCGATAGGACCATGCGGCCTTCAGCCAGAGCTGACTCCGCGAGCTCATCGAGCTCGGTCCGGCCCGGCCACACATGGGGCCGGTCGAGCAGCGTCCGGTACCCGGCGCCCTCCGCCACCATGCGGTTCCAGTCCAGGGCGGCTTCGGTCACGGCCCGGCGGCCCGATGTTTCCCATTCGCCGCGGACGCGCTCCCACGTCGACGTCACCAGGGTTCGATACCGGCCGCGCAGCTGGCGGTCGTCCCGAAGCCGCTGGAGCCTGGTCGCCAGCGCCAGCCTTTCCGATGGGCGCTCGGAGAGCAGGGAGAGGCCCTGTCCGTCTGCGCCAATGGCATCGTCGAGCCGGTCGAAGAAGCGGTCCAGGTCGAGGTCGAGCGTGGTGCCACTTCGCTCGGAAAGGACGATCACCTCGGTGTACCCGCGCACCCCGTCTCCCCAGAACGACCGCAGCTTCGGCTGGAGCTCTTCGCGCAGGGGTTCGAGGCTCGAGTACGGCCCGCTGAGAACGTGCTTGGCCTGCAGGTTGTGGAGGACCCACATGAGTTCGAGAGGAGCGGAAGCGGCGACCCGGATTCGGGTGGCCTCAGAAATCTCCTCGAGGATTGGCATAGGTCAATGGCTATTTTAACAGCTATCGAAGGCCAATGCAATAGTGCATTGACTATGCCCAGAGGCTGTGATCTATAATTACTGCATGGACCTGTATGGGCACGAGAGGTGGATCCTGGAGCGCCACGACGCCATGATCCAGGCGGCGGAGCTGCGCTCCCGGCGGGAAGGGTGGCAGCCGCAGGGGCGGATGGCCGAGCGCGTCGCTGCCCAGCTGCGCAGGCTGGCCGACCGCATCGACGGCCGCCAGCCGGCGAAGGTCTGGATCTATCCGGGGTAGTAATGAGAGAAAACCTGCCGGTTTTCTCTGATCGCGCGGCTGCGCCGCGCTGCTCTTTTTCCCGCTGTAGAGATTGGTTTAAGGCCGCTCCTCGCCAGGCCTAGCTGGCATAGAGACAAAGTCGCGGCCGGGACAGGCCCGGCCGCCCAGCAACGCTAGACCTGCTTCGGGGTCTCGGTGACCCGCCGCAGCAGGTTCGGGTCGACCTTGGGGCGCCGGTCGAAGGTCAGCAGGCCGTTCTGTTCCTGCTCGACGTCGGTGAGCTGCGTGTAGCAGAAGCCCTGCACCGGTCCCGGCTGCATCAGCGCCTCGATCATCTCCTGGTAGGTCTTCAGCAGCCCTTCTGCGCCCACCGCCTCCGACCAGCCAAATCCGCTTGAGCCGGCGAGGGCAACGCCGCCGAATTCGCTGAGGATTACGGGCTCGCCCCGGTACGCGTAGCCGGGCAGATATGCCGGCTCCGGCCGCGCGTTCGGATCCAGCGCCGCCTCCAGGCTGCGATATCGCGTGCGCAGGACATCCGAGCCGGCGTAGTCGTGAAGCGTGCAGAGGTCCGTCGTCGCGTGCTTCCACCCGTCGTTCGAGACCACAGGCCTTGTGCCGTCGAGGTCATTGGCGATTCCGTAGAGCCGATTCTGAAACCGCGCTTGAAGCGCAGGCTCCACGCCGTTGAATCCGAAGCTCTCGTTGAGTGGCACCCACGCGACGATCGAGGGGTGGCCGCGGTCACGCTGGACCGCCTCCTCCCACTCCGCGGCCAACCTGGATTCGGCCGCGGCCGAGTGCTCATGGAAGTTCGCCATCTCGCCCCACACCACGAAACCAAGCGTGTCGGCCCAGTACAGCCAGCGCGGGTCCTCGACCTTCTGGTGTTTGCGCGCGCCGTTGAATCCCATCGACTTTGCGAGCTCGATGTCGCGGCGCAGGTCTCCGTCGGTGGCCGCGGTCAAAAGACCACCCGGGAAGTAGCCCTGATCCAGGATCAGCCGCTGCAGATACGGCCGGCCGTTGAGCCACAGGCGTCCGTCCCTGGCCTCGACCTTGCGCAACCCGAAATAGCTTGCCGCGTGGTCCGAGCCGCTCCACACGTCGAGCCCGTAGAGATTCGGATTCTCAGGACTCCATTCATGGAACTCGTCGAGCACGATGCGGCCTTTGCTGCCGTCTCCCGTCCACTCGCCCACCGGCCTTCCGTCGAGCAGCACGGCCACCCGCTTTGGCCCTTCACCGCCGATCTCGAATTCGACCTCGCGCGCGTCGAAGTCCGGTGTGATGCGCAGCCATTCGATCGCGCGCTCCGGGAGCGGCTCGAGCCACACTGTCTGCCAGATGCCGGTCGTGGCCGTATAGAAGATCGATTCGGAAATTTCCTTCCAGTGCTGCTTGCCGCGTGGGATGGTCTTGTCGGCAAGAGGATCCTCGGCGCGGACGACCAGCTCGTTGTCGTGCTTTCGCGCCACGTGCGCGACGTCGGCGGAGAACGGCGTGTGACCGCCTTCGTGCCTCGCCACCTCTTCCCCGTTGACCCAGACGACGGCGCGATAGTCGACCGCGCCGAAATGCAGCAGCAGCCGGTCCGATTGGGGAGCGTCGAAATGCCTGCGATACCACACGGTATCTGCCGGCTCCCAATGTTCGATGCCTGAGAGCTGGGACTGCGGTGCAAACGGCACCAGGATGCGGCGGTCGAACCTCCGCTCGTCGCCGGCGCCGAACTCCCACTCGCCGTTGAGGTTCACCCAATCGCGCCGCCGAAAGGTCGGTCGCGGATACTCAGGCCGTGCGGGGAGAGGGGGGACTATTTTGGAGGGGACCTATGATGCGGGTGCAGGTATGCATCCGCCGCTAGAGACAGCGTCTGGCCTGGCAGCAGTGCTGCGTGGCGTGGTCGCCGACATGCAGCATGCCTCTGGCGCGGACATCGTCTCCATCTTCCTTTATGAAGAGGGGAACAGGAAGTACTACGCGCCGTTTGCCACCGGCCAGCCGCAGGAGAGCCTGCTCGACTCGCTCGCGGACATGAGCCAGCAGCTCGATCGCTACTTTGGCGATCTGCGCCAGGGCAAGGTGCCCGATGAGATGGGCGTCCAGCACTACGGGTCGACGGTCTGGCTGACCGTGACGCATCAGAAGCTTGTCGCGCGAAACGCCCCGACCGAGATCGACAGCACGTTCGTCCGCCGCTACCAGGTGCAGGCGACCATCGGACTCCCGCTGCTCTCGGGCGACCGGCTTCTTGGACTCGTCTACCTGAACTACCGCACCCGCGAGCGGATACCGGACGATGTCCAGCTCACCGAGTTGGAGCGGCGCGCCAACGCGGCGGCGACCGCGATCCAGGCGGTGCTCGCGGAATCGGAGCGCTCGGCGCTGGAAGGGCTGGGGAGGTTGACCGCGCTGCTCACCGGACCGATCGGCGACCCCAAGACCGATGCCAAGGAGCTGCGCCGTCTGCTGTCGATCGCGCTCGCCGACATTCTCCTGGCCAGCGATTTCGACGCCGCCGCGATCTACCAGTTCGTATCGCAGCGAACAAGCCTCGAGCTCGTCACGGCGCACGCACCGGTGGCCGCACCCCCCAGGATCGACCGTCACGATCCGGCCGCGCCGTGGGAATCTCTGTTGAGCCAGGCCGTCGCCGCCGGCACCGCGGCCGCCGAGCTCCACGTGGTGGCGACGTTTCCGCTAGGCAGCGGCGACGAGCCGCACGGCTATCTGCTCGTGCTGAGCCGTGATCCGCTCGCGACTGTACGCCGCCCACCCCCGACCGACGTGTTCCTAAAGGCCGCCGCCGACCTGGTCGGCGCGGCACTCGCCAGCCGGCTGCTCATCGCCGGGCTCGAGCACAGCAACCGCCTGCTCGGCGCGCTCGGCGACATGACCACCGAGATGCTCCGTCCCGGCGCGAGCAAACAGGAGGTTCTGGATGCGGTCGCGGCGCACCTGACCGACGCGTCGGTGCCCGAGTTCGACTTCAACTTTGCGACCGTCTACCTGCTGGACGAACGCACCGACGGCACGACGGTGGTGCGCATGGCGGCCGGCGCGGCGACGTCCGCGACCATCGCGGCCGCCGAATCACCCAGGGGGGACGGCGCTCACGGGCCGCACAAGCGTGTGCCGCGCTGGGCCCTGGACGAAGAACGCGAGCTGGCGGGGGACGACGTGCTGGTGTACGTGGCGGGCAGCCGGCAAGCTGTCGTCGTCGGCGCGCTGGCCGCCGGCCTCGAGTCCGACCGCGCAGACGTCATCACAGGCAACATCCCGGAGGTCGCGACGTGGACCGACGTGCCCGTGGTCTGGAGCGACGGGACTACGATGGCGCACATCGCGGCCTGTCTCATCGGCGAGCCCAAGGGCAAAGAGGAACGCCGCGCGCGCGACCAGCCGCCGTTCACGCTCGCGGGCGAGGTTTTCCAGAGCGGCGGGCACGCGGACCTGATCCGGATCTTCCTGCCGTTCGGATCGACCACGAATGGAATCGCGACGGGGGTGCTGGAAGTCGGCTATCACCGTTCCTACGAGCGGAGGCCTGACTGGGGCCAGATCGAGGCATTGCGCGCGGCGGCCGCTCAGATCGCAATGGCCGTGGAGACGGCAGGACTCTATGAGGACACTCGGCGACACGGCGAGCAGCTCGAGCTGAGCGCTGACATCAGCCGCGCGATCGCGTCCTCGATCGACCTCGATCAGACGCTCCGCCTGGTCGCGCAGAACCTGGCCCGGTTGGTCGGCGCCTCGATGTGCCAGATCGCCTTGTATGAAGAGGATCGCGAGGGTTGGTTCGGGGCCGCCGCATCCGACCAGGAAGACCTGTGGCGGCGCCAGCACGGCGAGCGATCCGAGCCGTCGTTCTTGTTCGACGTGCTCGACCGCGGCCAGCCACTCGTCATCGAAGACACGAGTACCAGCAGCCAGGTCAGCCCCGCCTATGCGCGAACGTTCGGTGTGCGTTCGCTGCTCGCGCTGCCGCTGGTGGCTGACGGCATGTCGATCGGAGCCGCCGTGCTCGCCGAGCGCGACCGGCAGCGGGAGTTCACGCCCGAGGAGGTCCAGAGCGCGCAAGGGCTCGCGCTGCAGGCCGCGGTCGCCATCAAGAACGCCCGCCTCCATGCGCGCGCCGAGGAAGAGCGCCACCTCCAGAAGGACTTCGTGCTGATCGGGTTCGGCCAATGGGGCCAGAAGGCGTACCAGCACCTGCTGACTCTCAAGCAGTTCTTCAACTTCCGAACCCATGTCGTCGAACAGGATTCGCCTGGCGCTCGCGAGCGCATCGGCGCCAAGGAAGAGGAAGTGCGAGGCCACGGCGACGCTTTTTACTGGGACAGCCCCGGGGCGCCTGCCCACGACCAGCTCGAGCGCGAGCTCGAGTCCAGCTCGTATGTCATCACCTACGTCGCGACGCCCGCGGCCACGCATCTGCCCACAGTCGCGCTCTATTACGACCTGAGCGATGTCATCCTCATCGAGAAGCCGCTCGGCGCGCCGCCTGAGGCCTACCGCGAATTTCTCGACGCGGCGCCGGGCGGCGTCGAGATTGTCGCGGCCGACCACTACTACTTCAAGCTCGAGGTTCGTCTGCTTCAGCTGCTCCTTACTGAGGAGCGGACTCTGCGCGACTTCCTCGACAGCGTCGATGAGATTCGCATCGAGATCCTCGAGGAGCAGCCGCTGACCGGCGCGGCCGCCGACATCGGCGTGATCGCGGATCTCATCCCCCACGCCTTCGCGATCATCTCGCTGCTCACCCCTATCGACCACATCCAGCTCGACCCGCAATCGCCGCTGTTTGTCGGACGGCACGAAGGTCTGCAGGGCCAGCGTGAGAGCTACGCCCGCATGAACGGCAGCTTTCCGTACCACGGCCGCACGGTGCGGCTGGTGATCGATGCGGGCAAGGGCGCGGAAAACGCGAAGTGGATCAAGCTCAGTGGCGAGCGCCGCGCGGGCGGTCGCAGCCCAAGCTACAAGTTCGACTTCGGACGGGGCGAGGCGATCGACGGCACGCAGGCAACAGTCCGCGCCGCGGTGCGCAGGATTCGCGAGCCGGGCGTGCCCGACAACGCGCACCTGAACATGCTCCGCCATGTCATCGAGAAGCGGCATCCGGCCGTGGGCATCCTCTCGATCCGCGAAGCGATTCGGGCCAACCAGCGGGTGCGCGACCTCGAGGCGATGGCCGTCGACCTCCTCGCGCGGGGTCAGTGGACGGGGTACGCGATCGGCACGAGACCCGCTTTCGAGGCCGGCCTCAAACAGCCTGCCGCGGCCCCCACACGCAGCTGAACAACCTGCTCGCGGGCAGGCGGGCAGTCCTCAAGGAGAATCGCTGCTTCGCGGTCTCGGCCACGAACGGCAACATGACCGCGGCCGGTCCCGATGGCCACGGGCTGTGGCTTGGCGACACACGCGTGCTGTCCGAGTTTCGATTGCTCGTTGATGGTCGCGATCCGCAGCCCATCGCTCTTCATGGTGAGGCGGGATATTTGGTGTTCGAGCTCGCCGCCGGCGACCTGCATGTGCTGCGTGAGCGCTACGTCGATCGGGGCTTGCACGAACGCGTAACGGTCACGAACCGCGGATCGTCTGGCGTCCACGGCGACCTCGCGTTGGAATTCGGCTCGGACTTCGCTGCGATGCTTGCGGTCAGGGGCATCGTTCGCGACCTGCCGCCCTCAGGGGCCAAGTCTCCGGACATCGTGACCCGGCCGGCCGGCCGGCGCCACGAAATGGAATTAAGTCCGGGGGAGCGGTTCGTCGTCGTCATCGATGTGCCTACGGCGAATGCGACGGCCGTCGACTTCGACGCCGGTCTCGCTCACATTCGCGACTCTTACCGCTCCTGGGCGCGCGAATGCACTGTATTCGAGACCGACAACCCCCTGTTGAACGAACTTTTGTCGCAGAGCCGCGACGACATGCGAATGCTGCTGGACTACTACCCGACGGGCATCTATCCGACTGGCGGCATGCCCTGGTTCGCGGTTCCGTTCGGCCGTGATGCGTTGATCACGTCGTCATTCGCCCTGGCCATGAACCCGGAGGTGGCACGTGGAGCGCTGCGGTTCCAGGCCGCGCACCAGGGGCGGCGCGTGGATCCGGCCACAGATGAGGAGCCGGGCAAGATCCTGCACGAGGTGCGCGACGGCGACGTGGTCGAACGGGGCCTGTGGCCGCACATCCTCTATGGGACCGTCGACGCGACCCCGCTGTTCCTGTGCGTCCTCGCCGAGACGATGGCCTGGACCGGCGACACCGCGCTGTTCGAGGAGCTCTGGCCGGCCGCAGAGGCCGCGCTCGCCTGGTGCGATACGTACGGCGACAAGGACGGGGATGGATACCTCGAGTACGGGGTCGGCGCCGAGGCGCGCAACCAGGGGTGGAAGGATTCGAACGACTCGCTCACAAACGTGGACGGATCGGACGTCATGCGGCCGGCAGCCCTCTGTGAGGTGCAGGGCTATCTGTATCGCGGTCTGCTGGGAATGGCGCTCAAGCGGCCGGAGCTCAAAGCCAGAGCCGCGGGGCTGCGAGCGCGATTCAACCGCGATTTCTGGATCGCGCGCGAGCGATTCGTGGCTCAGGCGCTCGACGGATCCAGGCGGAGGGTCGAGCCGGTGACTTCCAACCCCGGCCACTGCCTGTGGGCTGGGATCCTGCCGGCCTCGCACGCACGCGCCGTCGCGAAGCGGTTGGTCGCTCCCGATCTCTTCTCGGGTTGGGGTATCCGGACACTGTCGACTGACGCGATCACCTACTACCCGCGCAGCTACCACAACGGCTCGGTATGGCCGCACGACAACGCGATCGCCGCCGCCGGGCTTCGCGCGTCCGGCTTTGCCGCTGAAGCCGAGCTGGTGGCGCGCGCCACGCTCGAAGCCGGCATGGCATTCACGGATCGGCGGCTGCCCGAGCTGTTCTCCGGCGCGCAGAGGGTTGCCGCCAGGGCGCCCGAAGACTACGAGGCGAGCTGCCGCCCGCAGAACTGGGGCGCCGCCTCGGCCTTCCAGATGATCAACGCCCTGCTCGGGCTCGAGGCTGACGCATCGCAGGGAAGGTTGCGAATCGCCCCGGTCAAGACGGTGCTCTGGAATCGGCTCGAGGTCACGGGCCTGCATTTCGCCGGCCGCCGCCTGGATTTCTCCGTCGAGGGTGAGAGCGTCAAGCTCGGTTCGGTGCCGCGCGGCATCAAAGTCGAGGCCAGCTCCGGCTGACGTCCCTTGCAACTCCCTCGCGGGAGGCGTTGAATTGTGAAGTCGCAGTACCCCGAGTCCTGTTGGGGGGTGACCATGGGGATTCTGCTCGTGTTCCACCAGTCCTATCAGCCGGTTGGGAACAACCTGCTGCTCTCGGCGATCATCGCCGGGCTCCCCCTCTACGTCCTTTTCGTCATGCTCGCGGTGCTTAGGCTGCCGGCGTGGATCTGCGCCATCACGGCCATGCTCACCGCTTTCGTCCTGTCCTGGCTCGTGTGGGGCATGCCGTTCGGGATAACTCTCGGCACGGCCACCGAGGGAATGGCATTCGGCCTTTGGCCCATCAGCTGGATCGTCCTCAACGCCGTTTTCTTCCACAACCTGACGGTCGCCAGCGGCGACTTCGACGTCATCCGGAGCGCGCTCACGCGCCTGACGCAGGACCGACGGCTGCAGACGCTTCTGATCGCGTTCAGCTTCGGTGCGCTTCTGGAGGGAATCGCGGGTTTCGGCGCCCCGGTGGCGATCACGGCGTCCATCCTCGCCAGCCTGGGCTTCGAGCCTGTGACCGGCGCTGTCCTGGCCTTGCTCGCCAACACGGCGCCCGTCGCTTTCGGCTCGATCGGGATCCCGATCGTCACCCTTGGCGGCCTCGTGGCGCCGATCCTCCACAAGGACACCACGGCGACCACGCTTGCGCTGTCCGCAATGGTTGGGCGTCAGCTGCCCCTGTTCTCGATCATCATCCCCGCGTACCTGATCGTGGTCCTGGCCGGCTGGAAGCGGATGCGCGAGATCCTGCCGGCGGTGCTCGTCACCGGGGTGTCATTTGCGATCGCGCAGTTCATCGTGTCTAACTACGTGGGACCGGAGCTCACGGACATCCTCGCCGCTCTCGTCTCGATGGGCTGCCTCGCCATCTTGCTGCGGTACTGGCGGCCCGCGGAGGTGTATCGATTCGCGCACGAACCAGCCGTGGCTGCCGGCTCTGGGCGTGTCGCAGGTCCGTCGCTTCACGTCGAGCCCGACCTGCCGGGGGTGGCGGCGGAGAAGGGAAAGGCTCAGGTCTCGATCCAGGGTCCATCGAACCGGGTGTGGTGGGCGTTCGGCATGTACGTCGTGCTGGTCGTCGTGATCCTTATCGGCCAGATGGGCAACCTTCCCTTCTGGTCAGGCCACCCGGCAGGCGATGTGAAAACCGCGCTGCACGCGCCGCTCAACGTCACGGCCGACCTCAAGTGCGGCACTCCGGCGTTCAAGCTTTGCCCGCAGCCGTGGATCGGTCCTGACCCGGCGAAGGACCGGCAGGCATTCAAGTTCCCCGACTGGAACTTCTTGTGGCCCGGCACGTACGAAATCGTCAAGGGCCAGCCTGTGTCGCTGATCTACCGCGAGAAGCCGATCGTCTCCACGTCAACCGCGTACCCCCTGGCGTTCGATTGGAACTTCCTGGCCGCGGCCGGCTCGCTGGTGCTGTACGCGTGCGTTGTCGCGTTTCTGCTGATGCGGGCGCGACGACTTAAGGTGAGCTTCCTGAACGTTTACAAGAAGACCCTGCGGCAGCTGGCGCTGCCCATCGTGACCATCGCGTTCATCCTCGCGATCGCCCAGCTCATGAACTACTCGGGCATGACCTCGAGCCTTGCCCTCACCTTCGCCAAGACTGGTGTTGTGTTCCCGTTCGTGGCGGCGTTCCTCGGGTGGCTGGGCGTGTTCCTGACGGGCAGCGACACCTCTTCGAACACTCTGTTCGGCCCGCTCCAGGCGCAGACCGCCCAGCAGCTTGGCAACGTCAGTCCCATCCTCACCGCCGGCACCAACTCGTCCGGCGGAGTGATGGGCAAGATGATCAGCCCACAGAACCTGTCGGTCGGGGCGGCGGGGGTGAACAAGGTCGGTTCCGAGGGCGAGATCTTCCGCCGGGTGATCCGCTACAGCCTCATCCTCACCAGCCTGGTCGGGGTGGTGGCGATGATCGAGGCCTACGCCGTGCCTTTCATCATCCCGTCGCCATAAGGGACGAGCTGAGAAGGTGGTGTGAGGCGGGCCCGAAGGCCTGGATGCATG
>MNES01000040.1 GCA_001917815.1 Chloroflexi bacterium 13_1_40CM_65_17
GCGACCCCCAGCCCCATCGACGGATACAGGGGCGCGAACGGCCACACCTCCAGGAGCTGCGCGCCGCCCGAGTAAAGCGGGAACTGCGGCCCGGGAATGTTGGTCACGTTGATGTTCGCGCCGGCCTGCGGGTTGGACATCAACCGACCCGCTAGAACCAGCAATGTCGGCGGCGCCCAATCCGCGAGCGCGACCAGCTTGTCGGCGGCGACCGCCTGCCGCGTTCGCTTGAGGTCGCCGGTCGTGACCTTGATCCGCCGCATGCGTTCTTCCATGGTCAGGTCGCCGGTGGGCAGCTCGAGGACCATGCCGCTGATCTGATTTCCGATGCGGCCTCGGGACTCGTCTCCGCGCACGCTCACCGGGCAGAAGACCCTGACTTTTTCCGGCACCGACTCGCCTCGGGTCTTGAACCACCGGTGCAATCCCTCGGAAACCGTTGCGAGGACCGCGTCGTTGACGGTGCAGCCGAAGCGGTCCTTCATCGCCTTGAATGCGGACAGAGGGACTTTCAACCCGCGTCCCGTGCGCTGGGGCCCGATCTTGCGATTGAAGAAGAGGTCTGGGCGCGGCGTGACCATTTTGCGGCCGACGTTCAACAGTCCGGCCCACGGCACCCGTGTCGTGTTCCAGATGGCAGGCACCCTCGAACGCTCTGGCTTTGCTGCAGCGCTGAAGTTCCACAACATCGGCCGGATGAGCTGCCAGCTGGTCGGCTCCGGGCGCGGCTTCCACTCCTCCGCCGGAGGCTCGGGCGTGTAGCCCTCGGGTGTCGTGTCAAGTAGGAGGGTGAGGATGTCGACCGTGGAAACACCGTCGACCATCGCGTGATGCGCGCGGTTGACGATCACGACCCGGCCGCCGCGCAGCCCTGTGACGATCGTCATCTCCCACAGGGGGCGTCGCATGTCGAGAGGTCGCGCGAGGATTCGCATCACGAGCTTGCGGAGCGCGGCGCCTTCGCCGGGAGGCGGCAGCACCTCACGGCGCACATGTGCGCCGAGCTCGAAATGCGGATCATCGACCCAAACGGGATGCGCGAGGTTGAGCGGCACCCGATGGACGCGCTGGCGATATCGCGGGACGAGGTGGATCCGTTCCTTGATCGTCTCCTCGACACCAATCGCGCCGCGACCGCCAGGGAGCTGAGATTCGCCCTCGAACACGTAAACCGTGCCGAGATCTAACGGTGTCTGCGGCCGCTCGGCATACAGAAACCACGCATCGCGGGCGGAGAGCGGCTCGTAAAAGGGCTGGGCGCTCAGGTGCGGGCCGCAGCCTCCAACTGGGCTTTGAGCTCCTTCTTCAAGATCTTCCCGGTCGCGCCCTTGGGCAGGCTGTCCACGAACTGAACCGTGCGGGGGTATTTGTACGCGGCCGCCCGCTCTTTGACGAAGGCGATGACCGCCGTGTCATCGCCCTCCGTGGCTTCTGCGTCGAACTGCGGGTCCCCTCCCATGAAGTTGCGTGTGCCTTCCGGCGTCTCCGCATTCCCTGGTCGCAGCGCCACGAACATCGTGACCGGTTTGAGATTTGCGAGCCCCTCGACCGCCTCGCCCGCGAAGTCGTCCCATGCGACCAGATACCGAGCGCCCGAGTCGCCCATGTAGTAGCTGACTTCAGGGGCCTTCAGGAGCACAGTTCATCGGCACCACCACCCCGCCGGCCTTGAGGATCGCGAAGTATGCGATCGGGAAGTGCGGCACGTTCGGGAGCATGACGCCGACTCGGTCGCCCTTCCTCAGTCCGCCGGCCTTCAGGCTGGATGCCGCCTGGTTGGACAAGGCGTCGAGCTGGCCATAGGTGAACTTGAACGAGTCCAGGATGATCGCGACGCGGTCCGGGTCGCGACGGGCAGATTCGCGCAGGATCACCGCGAGGTTGAGGCTCATGCGCGGAATCGTATCGCTCGCCCGATCGACCGGCGCGGGTAGTCTTTCGGCGTGACGGGAACCGTGGCCGAGATCTGGCGCTACCCGGTCAAATCGATGGCCGGTGAGCGTCTCGACTCCTGCTTGATCGCTGCCACCGGGCTGCACGGCGACCGGCGCTGGGCGCTGGTGGACGGCACCCCCAACCGGGCGGGCAAGCTCCTGACGAACACGCAGGACGCGCGGCTGATGACCTACCACGCACGCCTGGAGAACGGCCAGGTGGCGGTCACGACGCCGTCCGGCGAATCGCGCCCGCTCGACGACGACCTTGTCGCCGACCTGGCGGCGCGCACCTCGCGGCTGCTGCAGCTTCGGGATACGGCCGGTTTCAACTTCGACGACTCTCCGGTGCTGGTCGTGAACCTCGCCGCGGTTGCAGCCCTCGAGCTCGCGGCGGGCGTCGACATCGACCGGCGCAGGTTTCGCGCCAACCTCTACCTCGACGGCCTCGAGCCGGAAGAGGAGCTGCGCTGGCTGGGCCGGCGGATTGGCGCCGGCGATGCGGAGCTCGAGGTAATCAGCCGCTGCGAGCGGTGCGTGGTCATCACCCGCCACCCGGACACGACGGAGGCGTCACCAGAGCTGCTGCGCATCCTCACCCACACGAGCGAGACCTGCATGGGCGTCTACTGCCGGGTCACACGACCGGGCACCGCCGCCGTCGGCGACGCGTGCGGCCCGAGACTAAGCTAACTGCACTGCGATAGCTGCCGATCTGGCTGAGGAGATAGAACATGGCGGTCAAGGCTTTCTCGAGCGAGTGGGCCAAAGAGTTCAAGGACGAGGTCAACCGTTCGAGCGTTTACAAAACGGCGGCGAAAGGCTGGAAGTGGACCGTCGGGCTAGTCGTCGAAGCCGAGCCCGACAAGCACTTTCCCGAGGCGAAAGGAATCGTGATGGACCTGTTCGACGGCGAGGCGCGCAATGTGACGGTAGGCGCCGCCTCTGACGCTCAGAAGTGCGACTTCGTCATCACCGCTCCGTACTCGCGCTGGAAGGAAGTCGCCACCAAACAGCTCGACGCCACCAGGGGGATGCTGCAGGGCAAGCTCAAGCTGAAGGGTGACCTGCCGACGATCGTGCGCTACACGAAGGCCTCCCAGGAAATGACCGAGTGCACGACGCGGGTTCCTGTCGAATGGCCCGACGAAAAGTAAAGGCCCCGGTCGAACCCCCAAGCCTGGTCGATTACGCCGATCCGGAGCCGAGTGCATTTGCGTCGATGCTAGGCGGTCTGATCGAAGCCAACGTCCGCGCCCGGCCTGAGAAGGAGCGCGACTTCGAAGTGTTGGTGGCGCGGGTCGGCATCTTCGTGACCGACATTCATGAGGGCGTGACACTCGACTTCAAAGGCGGCCGGCTGGTGGTTCACAACGGCCTCCGGCAGCGGCGGACGCTGACCATCCGTGCGGATGCAGAGACCGTAATGAGTCTGAGCAACCTCAAGATCGGGCTGTTGGGGCTGCCGGTCTACTACGACAGCGTGGGTAGAGGCGTGGCCGGCAAGCTGCTTCGTGGCAAGCTCAAGATCGACGGCCTGCTGCCTAACGTGATCACCCTGAACATGGTGACGCGAATCTTTTCCGTTCAGTGAAGCCACGACTCGGCGTCGTGGGTGCGGGGTCGATGGGCGCCCAGATCGCGCAGCAGGCCGCCCTCCACGGTCTCGACGTGATGCTCCACGACCAGAGCGAGGAGCAGCTCCGGAGGGCGGCGGCCTCCAACCGCGGCCATGTTATGCGCCGCGTCGAGAAGGGAAAACTGACTGAGGCCGACGCGGAGTCCGCCCTCGACCGCGTGCAGATGACCTCGGACCTCGCCGAGGCGGTGGGCGAGGCGGATTTCGTCATCGAAGCTGTTTTCGAAGACCTGGGCCTCAAGCGTTCGATCTTCGCCGAGCTCGACCGGCTTGCGCCGGCCCGGGCGGTGCTCGCCAGCAACTCGTCGACGATGGGCATCAGCAAGATCGCCGGCGCGACGGCACTGCCTGAGCGCTGCGTGAACATGCACTTCTTCTACCCGGTTCTGGTCATGGACCTGGTCGAGGTGGTGCGGGGTCCGGAGACGTCAGACGACACAGTCGAGCGGGCGATGGCGATGGCGCGCGAGATGGGCAGGACGCCTGTCCTCATCAACAAGGAGATCGACGGGTTCATCGTCAACCGAATCCTCCACGCCGCCACCCAGGAGGCCTACCGCCTGCTGGACGCCGGCGTGGCCGGCTTCGAGGACATCGATACCGCGGTCGAGAAAGGCCTCAACTGGCCGATGGGGCCGTTCCGGCTGGGCGACTTCAGCGGGCTGGACATCACGTACAACGCGCGACTGCATATGTTCAAGACCACAGGCGACGAGCGGTTCCGCCCGTCCGCGCAGCTCGAAGCGAAGGTCAGGGCCGGCAAGCTCGGGCGGAAGACCGGGGAGGGCTGGTACAAGTACTAGGTGGTGGTGCTTACCCGCGTCCACCATGTCGGGATCGCGGTGGTGGACCTCGACGAGTCGATCGAGCTCTACCGCGCGGCGCTCGGCGCCGAGCTGGTGCACCGCGCTCGGAACGAAAAGGATGGAATCGAGGCGGCGTTCCTGCGCACTGGTGACGGCGAGGTCGAGCTCATGAGCGCGACCACGCCGGATTCGCCGGTTGGCAAGTTCCTGGCCAAGCGCGGACCAGGACTCCACCACGTCGCCTATGGAGTCAGCGACATCGGCGGCGCGCTGGCGCACGCGCGCGCTGCGGGCCTGGACCTCATCGACTCCGAGCCCCGGATGGGAATGCACGGATCGCTCATCGCATTCGTGCATCCGAAGAGCATGGGCGGCGTGCTCACCGAGCTCGTCCAGACGTGAGCGAGATCCGCAACGACTCGGGCCTCCCCCTCAAGCCCGTCTACACGGCCGAAGATCGGCGCGCAGACGAGCCTCCCCCGGGCGCGTTCCCGTACACGCGCGGCATACATCGGGACATGTATCGCGGCCGGCTGTGGACGATGCGCCAGTACGCGGGATTCGGAACCGCGGCCGAGTCGAACAAGCGCTACCAGTTCCTCTTGAAGCATGGCCAGACCGGCCTCTCGGTCGCGTTCGACCTGCCCACCCAGATCGGCTACGACTCGGATGATCCGAAGGCAAACGGAGAGGTGGGCAAGGTGGGGGTCGCCATCGATTCGCTCGAGGACATGGAGATCCTCTTCAAGGGCATCCCGCTCGAGAAGGTCTCGACGTCGATGACGATCAATGCCACCGCCGCGATGCTCCTCCTGCTGTACCAGCTGGTGGCCGAAAAACAGGGCTGCCCGCCGGAGAAGATCACGGGCACCGTCCAGAACGACATCCTGAAGGAGTACGCGGCGCGAGGCACGTACATCTTTCCTCCATCGCCGTCGATGCGCCTGGTGACGGACCTGTTCGCCTACTGCCAGAGCAACTTGCCCAACTGGAACACGATATCGATCTCCGGCTATCACATCCGCGAGGCCGGCTCCACAGCCGCGGAGGAGATCGCATTCACCCTCAGCCATGCCATCGCCTACGTTGAGGCTGCACGCGCCGCCGGGCTCTCGGTCGACGACTTCGCACCGCGCATCTCCTTCTTTTTCGCCGCGCACATGGACTTTTTCGAGGAGGTCGCGAAGTTTCGCGCCGCTCGCCGCATGTGGGCACGAGTCATGCGAGACCGGTTTGGTGCCAGGGACGAGCGATCGCAGGCCCTGCGGTTCCACACACAGACCGGCGGCGTTACGCTCACCGCCCAGCAGCCGCTGAACAACGTGGTGCGCACCGCTCTGGAGGCTATGAGCGCGGTCCTCGGGGGTACCCAGTCGCTGCATACCAACGCGTACGACGAAGCGCTGGGGTTGCCGTCGGAGAGCGCTGCGGAGCTGGCGCTCCGGACGCAGCAGGTGATCGGTCACGAGACGGGCGTCCCGCACGTCGCCGATCCGCTGGGTGGTTCGTACTACGTCGAAAGCCTCACCGACCGAGTCGAGGAGGAGGCGCTCGCGATCATGGCCGAGATCGACGAGCTCGGCGGTGCGGTGAAATGCATCGAGGCGGGGTGGACGCAGCGGCGTATCGCCGACAGCGCCTATCGCTTTCAGACCAGGGTTGAGGCCGGTGACCGCGTCGTGGTCGGCGTCAACCGGTTCACGAGCGCTCTTGAGGAGAAGGTCGAGATCATGAAGGTGGGGCCGCGCCATCAGGCCGCCCAAGCCCGCGCCTTGAAGCAGCTGCGCGCGCGCCGTGACCCCGCCGTCGTTGCCGGCCGTCTGGCCGGCATAGAACGAGGGGCGCGCGGCACCGAGAACCTGATGCCGCCACTGAAGGCCGCGCTGGCCGACTACGTCACCATCGGCGAGTGCTGCGCGACGCTGCGAAAGGTGTGGGGCGAATACCACCCGCCCGAGGTTGCATGACGGAGGAGAGGAGATGCCGGACTACCCCGCTGTGATTCCGATGATCGCCTACCAGGACGGCCCGAAGGCGATGGACTGGCTGGCGGCCGCCTTCGGCTTCAAGGAAAAAACGCGAATGGTCACGGCGGAGGGCCGGCTGAGTCATGGCGAGATGGAGGCGGGGGACGGCCTGATCATGCTCGCCACGCCGAGCCCGGACTATCGCGGCCCCAAGAAGCATCGCGAGGAGTGCGAGCAGGCCGCGAAGTGGTCCTCGGTGCCGTACATCATCGACGGCGTGCTGGTCTATGTGCTCGACGTCCCGGCGCACTACGAGCAGGCACGCAGCGCCGGCGCTCGCATCCTGTCCGAGATCGACGGCGAGGAAAACGCGAAGCGCTACCGCGTGGAGGACCTCGAGGGCCACCGCTGGATGTTCATGGAGCGCGGCTGATGTCCCCGACCTCGAAGGGACACAAGGTCGATCCCCTCAACCAGCTGCGGCAGCGCAAGTACGAGGCCGGCCACGGAGATGCCGAGGCCTTCAACCGCCAGCATGCCAAGCACAAGCTCACGGCCCGGGAGCGCATTTCCAGATTGGTAGACCGCAACTCGTTCGAGGAGATCGACATCTTCGCCACTCATCGCGCCCATGGCTTCGGTCTCGAGTCGAAACGCGTTCCCGGCGACGGAGTCGTGACCGGGATGGGCAAGATCGACGGCCGTGATGTGATGCTCTTCAGCCACGACGCCTCGGTCTTCGGCGGCTCCCTCGGCGAGGTGTTCGCAGAGAAGGTGATCAAGGTGATGGATCTCGCGCTGCGAAACCGGATCCCGATCATCGGAATCAACGATTCGGGCGGCGCGCGAATCCAGGAGGGGGTTGTCTCTCTCGCGGGTTACGCCGAGATCTTCTGGCGCAACGTCGAGTCCAGCGGCGTGATCCCTCAGCTCAGCCTGATCCTGGGACCCTGCACGGGCGGCGCGGTGTACTCGCCGGCGATGACCGACTTCACTTTCATGGTTCACGAGGTCGGCTACATGTTCATCACGGGACCCGAGGTGATACGCGTCACCACGGGCGAAGACGTGACCTTCGATTCACTGGGTGGCGCCGAGGTGCACAACGTCAAGTCGGGCGTCGCTCACTTCCTGGCCGAGTCGGAGGACGAGTGTTTTGCCCAGGTGCGGCGGCTGTTTTCCTACATCCCGCAGAGCCGCGAGCACCAGCCCCCGATGGTCGCTGCAACGGACGATCCGGAGCGCGCGGAGCCCGGGCTCGCGACGGTCATCCCCGACAACCCCAAGGAGCCGTACGACATCAAGGACGTGATCGGCATGGTTGTCGACTACGGCAAATTCTTCGAGGTCCAGCCCTACTTCGGGATGAACATCGTCGTCGGCTTCGCGCACCTCGATGGGCACCCGGTCGGGGTGGTGGCCAACCAGCCGAAGGTGATGGCGGGTGCTCTCGACATCAATGCGTCCGTGAAGGCCGCCCGATTCGTGCGCTTCTGCGATGCCTTCAACATCCCGCTGATCACGTTCGTGGACGTGCCCGGTTTCCTGCCGGGTACTGCCCAGGAATACGGAGGCATCATCCGCCACGGCGCCAAGCTCCTCTATGCGTTCAGCGAAGCGACCGTGCCCAAGCTGACCGTGATCACGCGCAAGGCCTACGGCGGCGCCTACTGCGTCATGTGCTCAAAGCACATCAGGGCGGATTTCAATGTCGCGTGGCCGACCGCGGAGATCGCGGTCATGGGCCCGGAGGGCGCGGTGAACATCGTCTTTCATCGCGAACTTGCGGCAGCCGCGGATCCCCCCACGCGGCGGCGGGAGCTGGTGAGCGAGTACACGGAACGCTTCGCGAACCCTTACATCGCGGCGGAGCGCGGCTACATCGACGACGTCATCGAACCGGGCCGAACGCGAGGCGAGCTGATCCGCGCGCTCCGAATCGCCCTGCGCAAGGACCGCCGCCGGAACCCGCGGTGGCACGGCAACATTCCTCTGTAGCGGTCAGAAGATGTCGGTCGGCAGTCGGGCCGCGTAGAAGCCGAACCCGCTGACCGGGTGGTCGATCCCGCCCTTGATCGGGTTGAAGACCTGCGGCTGAAAGGTGGCGTCCAGGTAGCTGCCCGTGAGGATGTGCTGGTTGTCGAGCCACCCGACCCAGTCGCGGATTCCCGGCCCCGTGACGTAGTTGACTACCCGACCGCCGGGCGCCCAGATGGCCATCTGGTCCGGGGAGCCTGGCCTGGTCGCCGCGATCCAGCGGCCGTCGGGCGAAAGCGCCGCCGCTGAGCTTACGGAGCCCCAGTCGCTCGTGCTCCACGGCTCGGACACATTCCCCTGCCAGTCGATCGTCCCGCCCTGGATGCACCCGCTGCCGGCCGGGCTAAGCGGGCCGCTCACGGTGCATGCGCCGAGGAGGTAGACGCGGATTGCGGTCGCCGGGTCGACGATGTGGTAGCTGATCGCCGAGTACGGGTTGTCGCGACCCGGGGCCGCCTTCGCGATGTCCTCCTCGAACGGTCCGTACGCATGGGCGAGAACGAGCAGCCCCGCGTGCCACGCGACGGGCCAGACGTAGTTCGAGTCGGACTCGTAGATGACCTGGTGGTTGCCGCCGCCGAGCGATTCCGTAAAGAGCGTGAGGTGCACCGGTGTTCGGCTGAAATCGAGAACCGACACCGCGATCTGGGAGTCGTCTGGGCTCACCGCGAACGTGGCTTCCATGTTGGCGCCGACCTGGAGGTGCGTGACAGGGGCCTGTGCTCCGTCCGTCAGCCGCAGCGCCATGACCGTCGAGTCGCCGGACAGCATGTAAAGCGCCGTCCGGCTCGTGCTCACGTAGGGAAGCTGCACCGCACGACCTGCTGGATTCGAGATTGGCGTGCGTTTGTCGAGCTTGATCGAGGCCCACAACCTGCCGTCCACGCTGACCACGTTCGCGAGGTAGGTCGACGGCAGAGTCAGGAGGTCGACCAGCACGCCATATGCCCGAGTGCTCGCCGACGAGCTGGGCAAGGGCGAAGGCGAGGGCGAGGGTGACGGTGACAACGACGCCACCGCGCCGCAGCCGAGTGTCAAGACCGCCAGCGGCAGGACGGCGATCGCTCTCCACATGTGTGCTCTCAATCCTGAACGCGCGCGGCCGCAGCCTGTTACGCGTTCGCCCGACCGAGCAGCCGCAGCCGCTACCCTTGATCTTGGCGTGAAGCTGCTCGAATACCAGGCGAAAGAAGTGCTGGCGTCGCTTGGAATCGCGATTCCGCTGGGCAGGGTGGCGCACACACCGGACGAAGCCGCAGCCGTATTCGCTGAGCTGGGTCCCATCGCGGTCAAAGCGCAGGTCCCGGTTGGCGGTCGCGGCAAGGCCGGCGGTATCAAGCTTGCGAGCTCGCCCGAGCAGGCGCGGTCCGCCGCCCAACAGATCATCGGCATGGACATCAAGGGTTTCAAGGTGCCGCTCGTGTATTGCGAGTCGGCGCTCGACATCGAGCGCGAGGTCTACCTCGGCTTCACCGTCGACCGCGACGCGCGCGCCAACATCCTGATGCTGTCGGCCAAAGGCGGAATGGACATCGAACAGGTGGCCGACGAGTCGCCTGACTCGATCGCCCGGCTGTATCCAAATCCATGGCGCGGCCCGCTCGATTTCGAGCTGAATCAGCTCGTCTACGAAGCCGGGCTGGGTGAGCTGGCCCGGCCGCTGTCCGCGCTGATCAAGAAACTCTACCGGGCGATCCCAGATCTCGACGCGGTGACCGCCGAGATCAATCCGCTGGTCATCACGAAGAAGGGCGAGATCGTCGCCGGCGACGCGAAGCTCGAGACCGATGAGAACGCCGTCTGGCGGCACAAGGACCTCGAGGAGCGATACGGCTCGCTGCTGATCGGCGACCCGTACGAGATCGAGGCCAAGAAGCGCGGGCTCACATATGTCTCCCTCGATGGCGACATAGGCATCATCGGCAACGGCGCCGGGCTCTGCATGAGCACGCTCGACCTCGTCCAGCGCGCAGGCGGGCAGGCGGCCAACTTCTGCGACATCGGCGGCGGAGCCAAGGCCGAGGTGGTCGAGAACGCGCTCGCAGTGATCCTCATGAACCCGCGCGTCAAGGGCGTGCTGATCAACGTCTTCGGTGGGATCACCCGCGGCGATGAGGTCGCCAAGGGCATCGTCACGGCGCGCGACCGGCTGCAGATGAAGCTCCCCCTTGTCGTGCGGTTGAGCGGCACGCGCGAGGAGGAGGGCCGGGCGATACTGCGGCAGAACGGTATCGAACCCGGCGCCAGCGCCTGGGAGGCGGCGAAGAAGATCATTGCACTCACCCGCGCAGGCAGCTCGGGCCTCCCCACCCCGGCATCGCCGGACCTCCCCGCGGGGCGGGGAGGGAGATGAGCATTCTTATCGACGCCGGCACCAGGGTCATCGTCCAGGGCATCACGGGGCGGGAGGGCACCTTTCACACCGAGCAGATGCGCGAGATGGGCACCAAGGTCGTCGGGGGCACCACCCCGGGAAAGGGTGGGACCACGCACGTCGGGGTGCCGGTCTTCAACACGGTGGCCGAGGCGGTGCGAGCGACCGGCGCCAACGCATCCGGCATCTTCGTGCCGCCCCCGTTCGCACCCGACGCCATCATGGAAGCGGCCGCGAACGGGATCGAGCTCATCGTGTGCATCACTGAAGGGATCCCGATACAGGACATGATCCGGGTCAAAGACTTCCTTCGCGGGTATCCCAGGGCGCGGCTGCTGGGCCCGAACTGCCCGGGCCTCATCACGCCCGGTGTGGCGAAGATCGGCATCATCCCGCAACGCATCTCCAGCTCGGGCCACGTCGGGCTGGTTTCACGCAGCGGCACCCTCACGTACGAGGTCGGGACTGCGCTCACCGCCGCCGGCATGGGCCAGTCGACGATCGTGGGCATCGGGGGCGACCCGGTTCTGGGCCTGACGTTCAAGGATATTGTCGAGATGTTCGAGCAGGATCCGCAGACTACGCACATGGTGGTGATCGGCGAGATTGGCGGCAGCGACGAAGAGCGGGCGGCCGAGCTGCTGGCCAAGGGCAGCCGGCTGAAGACCGTCGCCTTCATCTCCGGCCGCACTGCGCCCGAGGGCAAACGGATGGGGCACGCCGGGGCGATCATCTCGGGCAACCGCGGAACCGCGAAGAGCAAGGAAGAGGCGTTCAAGGCGGCCGGCGTGGCGGTCGCGGAGACCACCGACGATATAGTCGGCCTGCTGCGCTGACCATGGCCTTTCCCATCTCTATCAACAAGACCGGTCCCGATCAACGGCTTCGCGACCTGGGCCTCTTCGCCGTACTGGCGCTGTGGCTTGTCTACACGCGCGTCTTCTGGACCCTGCGCGCGGCACACATTACTTTTCCGCCGTGCCCGTTCTACTACGCGACCGGGCATCCATGCCCCTTCTGCGGTGGCACCCGCTCGTTCGCGTACATGTGGGAGGGCGACATCTCCGATGCGGTGCGCCTGTATCCGCTCGGGCCCGCGCTCTTTGCCGGCGCGCTCCTCGGAGCTGGCGGCCTTGCCGCCGGCCTCGTCACCGGTCGCACATGGTCGCCACGTCTCACATCGCGACAGTGGACCCTGCTGACCATCGGCGGCGTGAGCGCGCTCGTGATCAGCTGGGCGCTGAAGGTGTTCGTACTCGGAAACTGAAATCCGGCACCTGGGCCCCGACGAGTGGCAGATCTTCCGTGACGTGCGGCTGGCGGCTTTGAAGGATGCGCCCTATGCATTTGGTTCCACCTGGGAGCACGAGAAGAACCGAGCGGAGGAGGAGTGGCGTGCTTCCGTGGTGTCGCGGACGCGGTTCGTGGCCGAAGCCGACGGTCAGGTCGCGGGTATGGCGTCGGTGGGCGAGGCGGGCGATGCTCACACTGGGTCACTGACCTCGTTCTGGGTGCACCCTCGGGCGCGTGGCAAGGGCGTTGGGGATTCGCTCATGCTCGCCTCAGTCGAGTCAGCGAAAGAGGCCGGCTACGACGAGCTCCTGCTCTGGGTCACCGAAAACAACGTTCACGCCGAGAGGCTCTACGAGCGCCACGGCTTTCAGCGGACGGGTGCCACCCAGCAGGTCCGGCCAGGCGACGATCGCCTCGAGTTCGAGATGTCACTACGGCTCTAAGCCCCCTCGATCGTCTCGAAAACTACCGGGTAGACGAGCTCGGTGTTCTGCTCCGGGTTGGCCGGATCGATGAGGTCGTGAGGCAGGCGATCCGAGGCGGGGAACTCGTAGGTGCCCACGGTGGCGCCGTGGCTGCGCCACTGGTCGACGAGGCGATACGTGAAACGGTTGTCCAGGCGAGGCTCAGTGGCATTTGTGATGACGTCGATCCGCTTGGATGCGGGCGCGGTCGTCCGGGCTGCCCGCTGTAGTCGGGAGCCGGTCTCGAACAGCGCCGCATAGGCCTTGGTCGAGAAGCGTGGATACCCATGCTGAGGACCGATGCTGTCCTTCAGGGCGCTGTTCCACCAGATATAGACATTGGGCAGGATGTTCGCCAGTCGGGTAAGGGCTGCCAGGCCCCAACCGGGGATGGGCTTAAGGCCGAACATGGGCGCGATCAGCACAGCGCGCTCGATGCCGGCGCGCGTCTGCGCCACATAGCCGGTCAGGATGCCGCCCAGTGACAGTCCCGCGATCGTCAGGCGCTCGCCCAGCCCGGCCCCCGCATCCGCCGCGCGGTTGGCAACGGCGACCAGATGCTCCGAACGCAGCTCGGAGACCGACGTCGTCAGCCGGTCCGAATAGCCATGGCGTGGATATCGCGGAATGAGGACGTTCCAACCGAGCTCGAAAAAGTGCGTGCCGAGCGCGTCGAACTGCTGAGGGCAGTTCGTAAAGCCGTGAAGCAAGACGAGCGAGCGCTCGGTCCGGCTCCCGTGCGTGTAGAGACGCGTGTGGCAAACGGGGTTGACGTTCGGACCATCGAGGGCCTTGAGCTCCGCGGCGATCTGCATTCCACGTTCATACGAGTCGCCGCTCATTCCCGTACGGGATACTAAGTCGCGGTGTGGATTTCGAGCTGACGCCGGAACAACGCGCCGTACGCGAGCTGTGCCGGGACTTTGCCAAGGAGGTCGTGGCCCCCGCCGCTGAGGAGCTCGATCGCCACCACAAGTTCGGCTACGACATCGTCCGGCGCATGGGCGAGCTCGGTCTGTTCGGGCTGCCGTTCTCCGAGGAGTACGGCGGCGCGGGTGCGGACTTCCTGTCCCTGTGCATAGCGATCGAGGAGATCTCGCGGGCGGACGCCGGCGTCGGCATCACCCTCGAAGCGGCGGTGTGTCTGGGCGCGGCACCGATCCATGAGTTCGGGAGCGCGGAGCAGAAGCAGAAATGGCTGCCGGACCTGCTCGCGGGGAAGAAGCTATGGGCCTTCGGCCTCACGGAGCCGGAGGCGGGCTCCGATGCGGGGGCGACCAAGACCCGCGCGGATCAGCGCGATGGGCACTGGGTCGTGAATGGCGCAAAGCAATTCATCACCAACTGCGGGACCGACATCTCGGCCGGGGTGACGGTGACCGCGGTCACCGGCAAGACCAAGCGGGGTGGCCCCGAGATCAGCGCGATCATGATCCCGACGGGCACGCCTGGCTATCACGTCCTCGAGTCATATCGCAAGCTGGGCTGGCATTCGTCCGACACGCACCCCCTGAGCTTTGAAAGCTGCGAGGTCCTTGAACAGAACCTTCTCGGTGAGCGTGGTGGCGGCTACCGGCAGTTCCTCAACACGCTCATGGGCGGCCGAATTGCGATCGCCGCGTTGTCGGTCGGCGTCGCGCAGGCGTGCCTTGACGCATCGCTTGCATACGCCAAGGAGCGCCGAACATTCGGAGTCCCCATATCCAAGCACCAGGCCATCCAGTTCAAGCTCGCCGACATGGCGATGGAGACCGAGCTCGCACGCACGATGGTGTATCGCGCGGCCGTCGCTTATACCCATGGCGGCGCCAAGACCAGCGATGAGGTCCGGATGCTCGCCGCGATGTGCAAGCTCTATGCCTCCGAAGCCTCCAAGCGCGCCGCCGACCAGGCGGTGCAGATTCACGGTGGCTACGGGTTCATCGAGGATTACCCCGTCGCGCGCTACTGGCGCGACGTCAAGGTCAATGAGATCGGCGAGGGAACGTCAGAAGTGCAGCGGATGCTGATCGCGCGACTGCTCGGTTGCTAGGCGCCTAGCCGGGCGGCGGCAGCTCGCGGTCGGCTGAGCCGGCGAGGTCCCTCCAGGGCCGTCCTGGCAGGAGCATGTTGCTGGAGCTCGCGAGCGCGACGCGCTTGCCTTCCTCGTTGGTGACCTCGGCCGTAGCGACGGCCATCGAACGGCCGCGGTGGACCAGCGTCGCCCGCGCGGTCAGCAGTCCTCCGTCGGGCAGCACCGGCCGCAGGTAGTTGACCTTCAGGTCAAGCGGGGCGAAGGAGCCGCCGGCCGGGTTGATCGTCATCACCGCGCATGAGAGCGCCGCGTCGGCAAGCATCGCGAGCGCTCCTCCGTAGAGGACCGGGGCCGGTGATGCCAGCCACGGGCTGGCCGGCATCACGAACGTGCAGCTGCCATCCTCCGCTTGCGTCGGACGCAATCCGGTCAGGTGATAGATCGGTGGCGCGTAAGTCCTGTCGTCGATGCAGAGCCTCAGGACCTCCAGGCCCGTCATCCGGTTCCAGTCGTCCTGCGACACCGGCGCGCCCGCCACCGGGCGAAGGTATGGGTCGGGCGTCGGGTAGTTCGGCGGAGCATCCTCGAGCGACCCAGGCGGCGCGCCAGGTGCGGTGAGGATGAAACCGCGGGACGTGCCGTGCGCGAGGTGGCGGCCGAGGCCGTCCTCGATCGTCACCTCCGACAGAGCGACCGAACGGCCGGCGTGGATGAGCCGCGCCCGTCCAAACAGCGTCCCGCTTTCCAGCGTGCCCGGCTGAAGGAAGCTCATGGACAGGTCCGAGGTGCTCATGTATGCGAGCGGCGGGAGGACCGTCATGATCGCCGTGCCCAGCGGTCCATCGGCCAGGAAGGCGATGATCCCTCCCACCATCAAGCCAGCCACGGTTGTCTGCAGCCACGGAGTTACCGGCATGCTGAAGGTGGAGCTGCCGAAACCCCACTCCACCGGTCGCAGGCCCGTGAGGTGATGGATCGGCGGACGCGAGCCCTCGCTCCGCGTGGAGACTCGCATGCGTTCGATGCCGGGCAGATTCAGGCTCGCCAGGTCGCCGAACGCGCCGCGTACTGGTTCTTCCCAGACGCGGACTTCTGCACCTAATTTCCTTGGCAAGAATTCCAGTGGAGCCTTAGGCCGGATTCATTCCGGCCGTCCCCCACGCGTGCACCTTCCAGACGCCTCCCAACGTGGCCGAGGAGAGGGGTGGGTCCGCGGGGGGGACATCTGTCCCCTCCGCGATTTTTTACCTATAGACACCGTTGTGGCCCAGGCTGTGCAGGCCAACGTTCGGAAAGTACGTGAGCCCGTGGTCCTCCGCGCCGACGTGGATCTTGGCGAACAGCTCGCCGCTGACCGTGCTGAATACGTAGACCGTCGCGTGGTACCGGCCTGACGCCCAAAGCTGCGTACCGTCAGGGCTGAGCTGCAGCATGTCCGGGCTTCCGCCTCCTGGCACCTGCCACTTGGCGACGACCGTTCGGGTCGCGAAGTCGATGACTGAAATCGAGCCCTCGAGGCGGTTGGACACATAGAGCGACTTTGTGTCACGCGACACCTGAAGGCCGTGGGCCCCGCGTCCTGTGGGGATGAACTGGATCTCCTTCATCGCCACCGGGTCGACCACCGAGACGCCCATGCGACCCTGATTGGTCACATAGAACAAAGTCCCGTCCGGCGAGAGCTTGACGTCGATCGGAAGGCCGCCAACCCTCACGTACCCGTCGAGCCTCATGTTCACAACATCGACTCTCGCGAGAATGCCGGAGTATTCCGTTGAGATCATCAGGTAGCTGCCGTCTGCGCTGAAATCGAGATGATCGGCGCCTGGCCACGGGATCGAGACCGACCCGATCAGATTCCACCCGTGCGGATCGCGGAACTCGATGCGCTGCAGGCGCTCAACGACGTCGATCGCCTTGGTCCCGTCAGGCGTGAAATAGAGGTTATAGGGGAAGGGGATGTTGATCCGCGCTCCACTCGGCCGCCCGGTATGGATGTCGATGACGGTGAGGCTGCTCGACCCCTCGTTGTCGACATACAGCGCGCTCATGTCCCAGGCCGGCGCGATGTGGTGTGGGATGAAACCAACCGCATAGTGGTCGATGACCTTGAACGTCAACGGGTCGATCACGTCCACAGTCCCTGCGGTGCTGTTCGGCACATATACGCGGGGCGGGAGCTCACATAACGGGCAGGACACCACGCCGGACATCGTGTTCGCGTAGACGTTGACGGGTGAGATCGGCAGCGCCGCCTGCTGCACGTCGGGGGCCGGCAGGAGGCGGATGGGTTCGGCATCGATCTGGGCGGCCGCCGGCTGGGCTACAGGGGGCGCTGTCCACACCACCGCGAAGACCACGGCGGCCGGGCTGACTATGGTCAGCACAAAGAGGACGGCGGAAGCGATTCGAACCGGTCGAGATCGGACCAGGGACGAAAGGGATTTACTCGTCGGGAAGATCTTCAAGCTTGGGGGCGAGCTCACACACCCACCGCCCGTCGTCCAGGCGGCGGATGAAGCGACCGTAACCCTGGTTGCGCGCGACGTTCAAGAACTGCTCCTGCGTAATCAACGTCCGCAGACGGGCCAAGTCCGCATAGGTGCTGTCCCTCATGATGCCGCCCACAACGCCGGCAAGCTCCCGCCATTGCCCTTCGGAGAGCGGCTCGCCGTAGCCGGCGATGGTCACCAGCAGCGCGGCGGTAGAACCGGTGATGGTGTCCGGAAGCAGCTTCTCAGCCTTGGCGCGCGCGATGATCTCGCGCCCGGTGCTGATGATGTCGGCTATCCGGTCCCGGCGCACCCCGATGATGTCGCGCCCGCTCCCGACAGTCGTGCCTTCGAGGTATCTGGGTCCTGCTTCCATGCCGCAACCAAATATTGTAATTCGCAGTACTGATGGACCTCGATCTGCCGCCCGAGCACGCCGCCTTTCGAGACACCGTGCGCGAGCTTGCGCAAGAGGTGGCGCTGCCGCTCGCGGCGGAGGTCGACCGCGACCACCGGTTCCCCGAGGAAGCCGTCACGGCGGCGGCCGAGGCGGGGCTTCTCGGGGTTCTGATCCCGCGCGAGTATGGTGGCGCCGGGCTCGATGCGCTGGCGTTCACGCTCTGCATCGACGAGCTCGCACAGGCATGTGCCTCGACCTCGGTGATCGTCGACGTCCACACCAGCGTCGGCAGCGAGCCCATCCTCCTCTTCGGTAACGATGAGCAGAAGCGGCGATGGCTGCCGCGGCTGGCCTCGGGCGAGCTGCTGGGAGCATTCGCGCTGACCGAGCCGGCGTCGGGGTCGGACGCCGCGTCCCTGAAGACGAGTGCGCGCCGTAACGGCGACGGCTACATCCTCAACGGGACCAAGGTCTTCATAACCAATATCGGACGAGCCGGCCTGTACATCGTCTTTGCGCGCACGGGCCCGGGTGAGAAGGCGGCCGGCGTCAGCGCATTTCTGGTGCCGGCGGACACCCCAGGCGTACGGGTAGGGCAGGTGTTCAAGAAGATGGGCCTGAACGGATCGCCGACGGGCGAGCTCGTCCTGGAAGACGTCGTCGTGCCGGTGGCAAACCGGCTCGCGGCGGAGGGCCAGGGTTTCACCGTGGCGATGCGAGCCCTCGACTCGGGCCGGATCGGGATCTCGGGTCAGGCGCTCGGGATCGCCCAGGCGGCGGTCGACGAATCCACGACCTTGCTCAGGGGACGCGCCAGGGAGCAGGGTGACGATTTCACCCTCGCCGACATGGCGGTCCGTCTCGAATCGGCGCGCTTTCTCGCTTACAAGGCCGCCTGGCTCTGCAGCCGCGGGCTTCCCTTCACGCGATACGCGTCGATGGCGAAGCTGCACTGCACCGACACAACGATGCAGGTGGCTCTTGACGCCCTTCAGCTGGCGGGAGAGGAGGGCGCGGTCTCGGGCAGCCCGTTCGAGCGTCATATGCGCGACGCCAAGGCGCTCCAGATCTACGAGGGCTCGAACCAGGTCCAACGAATCGTCATCGCCCGGGACATGCTCCAATAGGGCCGCGAGATGGATTTCGAGTTCTCCGAAGAGCAGATCGCGATCCGGGACACGATCCGCGAGCTCGTGCAGGACAAGGTTGCTCCGCGTGCGGCCGAGATCGACGAGAAGGCCGAGTACCCGAAGGACATCGAAAGGCTTTTCGCCGAGAACGGAATCCTTGGCATCCCGTTCCCGGAGCAGTACGGCGGCATCTCCGGGTCGAGCGTGACCATCTGCATGGGTGTCGAGGAGATCGCCAAGGCCTGCGCCACCTCGTCATTGATCCTGGCTGTTCAGGCGCTCGGTTCTTATCCGATCCTGGTAGCCGGCTCTGAGGAGCAGAAGAAGCGACTCTGCCCGCCCCTGGCATTGGGCGAGAAGGTCGCGGCCTACGCGCTGTCTGAGACGGGCAGCGGCTCCGACGCCGCGGCGATGAAGACGCGCGCCAAGCGCTATGGCAACGAATACGTCCTCAACGGGACCAAGCAGTTCATCACGGGCGGGAGTGTCGCGGGCACGCTCGTAGTGTTCGCGCAGACCGACCCCGACGCCAACAACAAAGGCATCTCCGCGTTCGTGCTCGAGCGGGAGACGAGCCCATGGAAGGCGCCGAAGCTCGAGCACAAGCTCGGCATTCGCGGCTCACCGACTGCGCAATTGGTGTTCGAGGACGTGAAGGTCCCGGTCGGCAACCGTCTCGGCGACGAGGGGGCGGGATTCAAAATCGCCCTCGCGGTCCTCGACCGCTCACGTCCGGGAATCGGCGCCCAGGCCCTCGGTATCGCCGAAGGCGCCTTCGACTACGCACTCAACTACGCGCGTGAGCGGAATCAGTTTGGCCAGCCGATCTCGAGCTTTCAGGGGATCCAGTTCATGTTCGCCGACATGGCCACTCAGATCGAGGCGTCGAGGCATCTCGTCTACCTGGCCGCAACCAGGGTCGACGCGAGAGCGGCCGATCTAACCAAGGTGGCGGCGATGGCCAAGCTCTTCGCTTCGGACATGGCCATGAAGGTGACAACCGACTGCGTGCAGATCCTCGGGGGGTACGGCTACATCTCCGATTACCCGGTCGAGAGGATGATGCGCGATGCGAAGATCACGCAAATCTATGAGGGAACGAATCAAATCCAGCGCGTTGTGATCGCGCGAGCATTGCTGAGATGAGCGTTGCCTCCGAGGAGGGAGCCACTCCACCGACAATCGCTCCTTATCACCCGCCGCCATCCTATCCACCTCCCACGTACCGAAGCGCGCAAACGCTCGACAGCCGCGCGGTCGTCGCGCTCATCCTCGCGATTCTCGGATTGGTGCTCGGACTTCCGCTCGGCATCCCCGGCATGGTCCTCGGCGCACTCGCCTACTTCATGGGCAAGTCCGCGGTCAAGAGGATCGAAGCCTCGGCGGGAGCCCTTGGCGGCCGCAACGTCGCGATGTTCGCCTGGATCCTCGGCATCGTTGCCACGGCGGCAGGCGCCGTTGTAAGCCTGATCTGGCTTGTCGTGATCCTCGTCTTGATCTCCACCCCCGCCGCATAGTCCTTGGACCGCATCACCGAGGCCTTCGTATGGCCTGTCCGGGATCCGGAGTGGATCGTCAAGCTGCTGATCATCGGGCTGATCTCGCTGATCCCGATCGTGGGCGTGATCAACGCAATCGGCTGGATGCTCGCCTCGCTGGATCGCCTGCGCGCAGGAGATGAGCGGCTCGCGCCCGCCAACCTGTCTTATCTCCCGAGGGGTGTGCGCGTGTTCGTGGTCGAGCTGGTCTACACCCTCGTCATCGCCGCGATTGGAGCCATCTTCTACATACCAGGGGTTCTGATCGCGGTCCGCCAGGGCCACGACACCGCCAACCCAGGCCTGATCGGAGTGGCGATCCTGCTCAACCTGGTCGCATTCGGCGCGGTCACGTTGGGAAGCCTCGCTTACACCTTCGCGCTTCCGGCGTTCGTCCTCGCGACCGATGCCGGCGGGATCGCGGCCGGGTTGCGCGTCGGCGACGTCGTCAGGCGTTGCCGCGTGAATCCGATCAGCACCCTGATCGCCGGCCTTATGCTGATCGCCGCGAGCTTCATCAGCACACTCGGTGTGATTGCTTGCGGCATCGGCGTCTTCTTCACCGCCGCATACGCGCTGGCGATGCAGGCGTGGATCATCCACAGCTTCGAAGTCGGCTCAACTGCCCCGAAAGCGGGATAGGAGGATTCAGATGTCGGACTTGCCACCGCCGCCGCCCCCTCCTTCAGGACCACCCGGTGGTGGATTCACACCACCACCGCCTCCACCACCACCGCCTCCACCTCCAGCCGGAGGATTCGTTCCGCCGCCGCCGCCGCCGCCGCCGGGTGGCGGCTACGTCCCTCCGGCGCCAATGGGATATGTGCCCGGGGCGACGTCATACGCCGGCCGTCGAACCGACGGCCTCGCGATCGCGTCGCTGATCTGCGGCATCGTCGGCATCGTCTGCTTCTTCTTGTGCCTTGGAGTGATCCTTGGTCCCGCGGCCGCGATCATGGGTTTCATCTCTCGCCAGCGCATCGCATCGAGCGGTAGCACGCTCGGCGGCGGAGGCCTCGCTCTGGCCGGCTTGATACTGGGCATCGTCGGCTTTGTCGCAAGCGTGATCTGGTTCTTCGCCTACATCTTCATCGTGTCCCACAACGCCAGCACCAGCACCGGCTGAGCAGCCGCGACAGGTTCCGCGCGTAACCCGGCGGCTTCGGCCGGCGTTCCACCGAGGTCTTGCAAGGTAGAATCCCCGTGCCTATGCAGAGGGCCAGGCCGAGGGCCAGGCGATCCCGCTACCACGTCTCCTACCGCCTGACCAGGTCGGTCCCGGCGATCGTAGCCGCGTTCGTTCTGCTGGCCGTGATCGTCACGGCGACGCTCACCTACAAGCGGATCGACGACTTCCTGACCTCGACCACGGGACGCCATTTCAACCCCATCGGCGAGGTGGTGCAGGCGGTGGAGCCGGCGCCGGGGACCATCGCCTACAAGCTGAAACACGGGCAGCAGGTCAATGTCCTCCTGCTCGGCCGAGGCGGCTACGAGAATGACGCGCCCTATCTGACCGACTCCATCATGGCGGTCACCATAGATCCGGCGAGCAACAAGGTGTCGATGGTCTCCATCCCTCGCGATCTCGTGGTGCGCATGAACCTGCAGGACAACCCCAGCCGAATCTGGATCAACAAGATCAACGCCGCCTATGAGGTGCCTTACGTGAGCATCATCTGCTGCGTCGCATCGCAGTACTCGGGCCACGATGCAGGCGGCCTCGCGGCCGAGCATGAGGTGGGCAAGGTGACTGGCCTCACTTTCGATCGCTACATAGCCGTCGACTTCGTTGCGTTCCGCGACATGGTGAACGCTCTCGGTGGAGTTGACGTCTGCCTCTCCACCAACCTCGACGACTACAGCTACCCGAACTACCACAACGGCTACATGCCGATCCACTTCAAGGCCGGCTGCCAACATTTGAACGGCGAGCAAGCACTCGAGGTGGCCCGGTCGCGTCACGCCGTCCAGCCCCAGCAGGCATCCGATTTCGGGCGCGCGCGACGCCAGCAAGACATCATGCAGGCGATCAAGCAGAGGGCCACCACGATCAACGGCTTCTCGAAAGCGCCGCAGCTGCTGAGCGCCCTCCAGCAGAACATCACGACGGACATGTCGCTGTCGGACATGAGGGCCATCTACGACTGGGGCAAGAACCTTCCCGACACCTCGATCATCCGCACCGCGCTGACCGCTCCCTCAGGTGCGGGAGACGGCAACCTCCTAGATTCATACAACTGCGGCATGGGGCCGTCTGTCTCCCAGCTCTGCGCCGACGATCCAAGCTTCGCGATGATTCATCGCTACATCGCGTCGCTCCTCATCGACCCGGCGGTGCTTGCCGAGAAAGCGCCGGTGCAGATTGCCAACGGCGCCAACAACTTCCCAGGCCTCGATGGACGCGTCACGTCGATGTTCGATCCGACCGGCTTGCAGATGGCTGATCCAGTCGGGCACGGCGCCGTCCCGCAATCAGTGATCCTCGACTACTCGAACGGCCAGTTTCCGCTCACCGCCAAATGGCTCGCGAACTTCTTCGGCGCCGGCGTTGTCGCCGCGACCCCGACGAACCCGGCGCCCGCCGGAGGCCAGCAAACTTACGGGTTGGTGGTGGTGATCGGGCACGACTTCGCACGGCGCTGGCTGGGCGGGTGAGCTGAGCGAGCCCGACCTAGCCGCACGCTTTCGCTCGGGAGATGTCCGCGCCCTTGCCCGCGCGATCAGCATGGTCGAGAAGCGGGATCCGTCCGTCAGGGCGCTGGGAGAGGCGCTTACGGACCGTGCCAAGGCTTACGTCGTCGGCTTCACGGGCGCGCCAGGGACCGGCAAATCGACCCTGGTCGACGCGCTCGTGACTCTGCTCCGAAAGCTCGACCGCTCCGTGGCGGTGATCGCGACGGATCCCAACTCATCGTTCACGGGTGGGGCGATCCTCGGCGATCGCATCCGCATGCAGCGTCACGCGCTCGACCCCAAGGTCTTCATTCGCAGCATGGGCGCGCGCGGCCATCTGGGCGGGTTGTCGCTGGCAGCACGTGAAACCATCCGCCTGCTCGGCGCTTTCGGCTTCGACCCTGTGATCATCGAAACGGTCGGGGTTGGGCAGTCTGAGCTCGAGGTGGCGGCAGTCTCGAATACAACGGTGGTCGTATTGACGCCGAACCTGGGCGACGGCGTGCAGATGATCAAGGCTGGCATCCTGGAGATCGCGGACGTATTCGTAGTCAACAAGGCCGACCTCGAGGGTCATCACCGGGCGGTCACCGAGCTGCGATCGATGCTCAGCCTTTCCAACATTCCCGGCTCGCCGAAGGTCTGGAAACCGCCCATCATCGCGACGTCCGCCGCCCGGCAGGAAGGCATCGAAGAGCTCTGGGCGGCCGTCGAGGCACACCGCAAATACCTGACGTCCACCGGCCGCGCTGAAAGGCTTGCCGCGGACCGGCTCAAGGAGGAGACCGCGGAGGTGGCGGCGGAAATCGCTCGGGAACGAGTGCGCCAGGCCCTGGTCGAGGACCCCGCTCTGACCGAGCGCCTGTTGGAAAAGGGCACGCCGTACGCCACGGCCGAGGAGATCCTGGACCGAACGCGATAATGAATTCAGCGTGAAGGTTCGAGCCCGGGATCCCAAACAGGTCTGGCAGCTCTGGAAGGAAGAGTTCGAGGCGGCCCCTGCCCGTGACGACGGGCTCGAAACGTCGACTATCTCAGGAATACCGCTGCAACCGCTCTACACGTCCAGCGACCTCGCCGAGCGGGAAGAGGAGCTTCCCGGGCAGTTTCCGTACACGCGCGGAATCCACCCGAGCGGCTATCGCGGACGCCTCTGGACGATGCGCCAGTTCTCCGGCTTTGCGACCGCGGAGGAGACCAACCGGCGCTACAAGTACCTGCTCGCCAACGGACAGACCGGCCTGTCGGTCGCCTTCGACATGCCCACGCTCATGGGTCAGGATTCGGACGCGCCGACAAGCCGAGGGGAGATCGGTCACTGCGGCGTCGCGATCGACTCGCTCGCGGACATGGAAACCCTGTTCGAGGGAATCCCGCTTGGAAACATCACGACGTCGATGACCATCAACTCACCCGCCGCGATCCTCCTCTGTATGTACATCGCGGTCGCGGAGAAGCAGGGTGTGCCGGCGGCGCAGCTTGGCGGCACGCTGCAGAACGACATCCTGAAGGAGTTCATCGCGCAGAAGGAGTTCATCTTTCCGCCCGCCCCGTCGATGCGGCTGGTCGTCGACTCGATCGAGTACTGCGCGAGAGAGGTGCCGAAATGGAACACGATCTCGATCTCCGGCTATCACATCCGCGAGGCAGGCTCGACCGCCGCGCAGGAGCTGGCGTTCACGCTCGCTGATGGAATGGCTTACGTCGATGCCTGCATCGAGCGGGGCATGCGTATCGATGACTTCGCGTCGAGGCTTTCGTTCTTTTTCGACGCACACATCGATTTCTTCGAGGAGATTGCGAAGTTCCGCGCCGCGCGTCGCATCTGGGCGCGATGGATGCGCGATCGGTATGGTGCGCAGGACGAGCGATCGTGGAAGCTCAGGTTCCACACCCAGACCGCCGGCGTCTCGCTGACCGCGCAGCAGCCGGAGCTCAACATCGCCCGCACGGCCATCGAGGCGCTGGCCGCTGTGCTCGGCGGCACGCAATCGCTGCACACCAACGCGATGGACGAGGTCCTCGCACTGCCGACCGACAGGGCGGCTCGACTGGCGCTTCGCACTCAGCAACTGCTGGCATACGAGACGGGTGTCGCCAACACCATCGACCCGCTTGGGGGCAGCTACTTCATCGAGGCGCTGACCGACGAGATGGAGCGGCAGGCCGAGGCGTATTTCAAGCGCATCGAGGAGCTGGGTGGCGTGATTCCGGCCATCGAGGCGAGCTTCTTCCAGAAGGAGATCGCCGACGCCGCATTCCGCTACCAGCAGGAGCTCGAGCAGAAGCGACGGGTCGTCGTCGGCGTCAACGACTTCACGGTCGGCGAGGAAGAGCACATCGAGATCCTGCGGATCGACCCCAAGCTGGAGAGCCAGCAGGTGGCGCGGGTGCGCGAGGTGCGCGCGAATCGGGATCAGGCTCGCTGCTCGAACGCCCTTGTTCGACTGCGCAAAGCGGCGGCCGGCACCGACAACCTGATGCCGTACATCCTCGAGGCCGTCCGGGCCTACGCGACAGAGGGCGAGATCATGAACACGATGGTCGAGGTATTCGGCCTCTATACCGAGCGCGCCGTCATCTGATGCCGGCCAACACCGCGGTCCGGCCGGTGCGAATCGTCCTCGCCAAGGTTGGGCTCGACGGCCATGATCGTGGCGTCAAGGTCGTCGCCCGCGCGCTGCGCGACGCCGGCTACGAGGTCATCTACACCGGCCTACGTCAGACGCCCGAGATGGTCGTCGACGCGGCGCTGCAGGAGGACGCGCAGGTCATCGGCCTGTCCATCCATTCCGGCGCGCACATGACGTTGTTTCCTGCAGTCGTTCAGGAGCTGAAGCGCCGCAAGGCGACCGACATCGTCGTCTTCGGCGGTGGGATCATCCCCGACGACGACATAGCCGCCCTCAAGCAGAAAGGCGTGGCCGAGCTGTTTACGCCTGGGACGCCCCTACAGGGGATCGTCGACTGGCTGCGGAAGCGGTTTCCCCAGGGGGCGGCCTAGAACCCCGAAACTCGGCCGGACACTCTGGCGGCGTCGGAGTATGGTGCGTGCAACACCCTAGGGGGAGGGGGACCAGACGGCGGGCGTATCCGCGGTGCGCGTTTACTCCGACCACGAGATGGAGACGGCGATCGCCGCCTACATAGCGCAGGGCTTTGTTGTGTCCAACCGCACCCCGGTCGGCGCCACGATGTTCAAGAAGAAGGAATTCCAGATCGTGTGGGCGGTTGTCGGTTTCTTCCTCTGCCTGCTGCCACTGCTCATCTATCTCATCGTTTATGCGTCGCAGAGCGACCAGATGGTCCAGATTGCGCTGGCGCCCGGGGGCCCGTTGACACTGCCGTCGTCCCCTATCACGCAGCTGGTGGGCACTCGATCGGACGATGGGCACTGGTGGTGGGACGGTAAGGCATGGCAGCCGATGGTTCAGCCGACGCTGCCGGCGCAGTCGCCTCTTCTCCAGTCCTCGTCGGCTTCCGATTGGTTGCCCGCCCCAGAGCCAGGAGCCGAACATCCGACTGAGTCTGGAGACGCGACGCCACCCCAAGAGGCCAAGCCGAACCCGCCTGCGTAG
This sequence comes from Chloroflexi bacterium 13_1_40CM_65_17, assembly GCA_001917815.1. Taxonomy (GTDB): domain Bacteria; phylum Chloroflexota; class Dormibacteria; order Dormibacterales; family Dormibacteraceae; genus UBA10449. Next base: position 26,343 of record MNES01000040.1, read on the forward strand.
GGCCTATACGTAGTTGGAGTCAGGCGCCGCCTTCCATCGGATCTTCATCAGCTACCGGCGTGATGACACAGCCGGCCACGCGGGACACCTGTACTCGGATCTGGTTGCAGTCTTCGGCATCGACAGCGTGTTCATGGACACCGAGACCATCGAGCCTGGCGCCGACTTCACGGAACGGCTCCGCCACGAGATCGAGTCGGGCGATGTCGTGATTGCTCTCATCGGCAAGCGGTGGCTGGGGAAGCGTCTGCGCGATCCCGGGGACTTCGTTCGGCTGGAGATCCAGTCCGCCCTGGACAGGAAGCTGCGCGTCATTCCGGTCCTGGTCCAAGGAGCGCGAATGCCAAGCATCGTCCAGCTGCCAGAAAGCATTGCCGAGCTCAGTCACAGGAATGCCCTTGAAATCAGCGATACCCGATGGCGTCACGACGTCGACAGGCTCGTTGGGACACTCCAGGGCCGGAAGCGTGCCGACTCGGATGCGGCCGCACCATCGACCGCGGGCGCTTCCTTCCTGCAAGTCGGCGAGCCATCAACCTCGCTCGCCGGCCACGAGCCGCAGCCCACAGCGCCGAGCGATGCCCTCGCGGATGCGGTCGCCCAGGCACGCACCGCCGGTGATCGAGCCGGTCTGGCCGGCCTGCTCGATCGAGCAGGCAAGAGGGCGCTCGGCGCCGGTGACCTCGAGGGGGCACGCACGAGCTGGGAGGAGAGCGTTTCGATATTCAGATCAGTAGGCTCGCCGCAGCGACTGGCCGAGACCATGTTCGAGCTCGGAGTCGTGCTCGACCGGATGGGGCGCTACACAGTCGCACGCGATTACTGGGACGAGAGCATCCGTCTATGGCGTTCGCTCGACAAGCCGCGAGCGTTGGCGGCCAGGCTTCTCGAGCGAGGAGGGCATGGCCTGGCCAACGGCCGCCTCGACGAAGCCCGAGATGATTGCATCGAGGCGCTCGAGATCTTTGTCCAGACAGACAACGCCGAAGGCGCCTCTCGGGCGCTTTTCAATCTCGCAATCGTCATGGACCGGATCGGCGACGGCGAGCTGGCGCGGCGATTGCTCGCTGAGGCGATGATCCGCTGGGCCGATCCGTCGGACGCCGACCTGCAGGCCCGGTCGTGCTTCCACCTCGGGCGACTCACCCAGAAGGCGGGACATCAGCAATCGGCGCGGCGCCTCTGGCTCGACTCACTGGAGGCGTGGCATGAAAGTGGGAATGTCAGGTGGACGGCTGACATCCTGGCTCGCCTCAGCAATCTCCTCCTCGCCCAGGGCGATGCGGCTGCCGCTCTCAAGTTGGGTGGCGCGGCATCGATGCTGTACTCAGGGATGGCTCAGACCGCGTTGAGCGAGGCGACACGGTCCGGGCTCGCCGAGGCGAATCAGATGTTGTCGGAAAAGGCTGTATGGCAAGCGTGGTCGGAGGGATGCGCCCTCGACGCCGACGGAGCCGTGAAGTACGCCCTCCAGCTGACTGCGGGCCCGCGATGAGCGCCGATATCGGGCGGCGGATGTTGCTCTTCGGCCGATGGCTTCTCGAATCCCTGATCAAGTTGCTCGTCGGATGGGTTCGATTCCTTATCGGAAGCAGGCGAAGCTTCGGCGTCGGGGTGGTTGCCGCTGTGCTACTCGTTGCCGCCGATGAGATACCTGGTCCTAAAGGAACGCCGGCGATCGACCAGCTGCCAACCAATGTGCTGTATGCGATCACCGTGCTCGAGCTGTTCATCGTCGCGAGCGGCATGCGCCTGGTGTCAGCTTCGAGGACCGCCGGATGGATTCGATTCATCGGGGCCTGGATCTGTGGCGGATTGGCATACGTTCTGTTTGCGCCCAGTGCGTCGCAGCTGGCGGCAACGGGCAGGTACCCGGCGGGAGGCCGCGAGATACTCGCAACAGCCGGGGCCGCCGTCGCATTGCTCGCCGCGGCGGCGATGTACAACTGGGCCGCACTCAAAAAGATCTTGGCCGCCGAGCGTACGCATACGACAGCTCGACTGACGCGGGGTCGAATCCTCACCGCGGTGGCCAGACGGCCGCTCCCCGTGCCTGCGGCGCCTGCCTACAGCCTGTGGTATGCCTGGGCCGCGTGCGCGCTGTCGGCCTCGCCGGCGGCCGCACATCGCGCCGCCGAGGCGGCGGTTTCGGCGCTGAGGTCCGGCGCCAACGCGCGGGACGCGTCCAATGCGGCCAAACGCTCCATCTGGACGCCGGCTGGGGTCGTCGATCGGTTCAGGTCGACGGCAGGCGGGGACGCGGCCTAGAGGATGTCCCTTGTAATTCGCAATTGAGCCATTAACATCCGCGCATGGGGATACCGCCTCCGCCTGGGACCCCGCCTCCACCGCCTGGTCCGCCGCCCGGCCCACCCCCGATCCAGCCCCCCCCTGGCCCGCCTCCGATGCAGCCCCCGCTTGGTCCGCCCGGTCAACCGCCAGGGCCGCCCATGGGAGGGCAGCAGTTCCCAATGGTTCCGGGGGGGATGCCCGGCACACAAGCTCCAGGCGCGACGGCGTCGCTGGTCTGCGGGATCGTCTCGGTCGCGATCTTGCCCTTCGCATGCTTCTGCGGCTTCCTCGAGCTGGTCTCGATTCCACTGGGAATCGTCGCCGCCGTGCTCGGTTTCCGGGCTCGCCGTCGGATCGCCGAGTCGATGAGCACCGGCAATCCAATCGGAGGCAGCGGCAAAGCGCTGGCCGGCATCATCACGGGCTTCATCGCGATAGGGCTCGGGGTGATCGTTGGCGGCTTCCTGCTCCTGGTCCTGGTCGGCGTTTCGACCCTACCGAGATTCATCAACGCCTTTCCGACCCCCACGCCCTGACCTGAGGGGAGGCTGAAGGCCCAGGTCCTTCGGTCAGTAGCGGATGACCACCGAGTTGGCGACTTTGTCGTGCCAGCCCTGCTTCCTCGGATCGAAGGCGACCCAGATCCACCCGATATAACACGCCCAGGTGTTGACAAAGGTCATCAGCAACCGGATTGCGGCTCGGCCGTAACCGATGGGGCCTCCCGTGTTGGCGTCGACGATTCGCAAACGCAACAGGCGCATACCGAGCGTCTCTCCGGTGGTGCCCCAGAAATAGATCCAGTAGCCGATCGAAACCACGATGGCGAACAGGTAGAGAAGGAGGAACGCACCTCCGAAGAGCGTGAACGCGGCAGTCTGCGCGCTCTGGTTGCTGCTGCTGGAATTGCTTGCGAACAACCCCCCAAACGCAGCGAGCAACCCGAACAGGATGCTGAACGGAATCCCGATGATGAGCCCGTCGATCAGCCTCGCCAGGACACGGATCCAGAACCCCGCGAATGTGGTCTGGCCCGCGTAGGGCTGCGGCACTGGATAGCCGCCGGGCGCCGGGATGTATCCGGCGGGTGGGGGAGGAGGCGGACTCTGCATATCTGCTCTATCCCCGGAGCACGAGAGTGCCGGCGATCTTGTCAGCCCACCCTTGCTTCCGTGAATCGAACGCAACCCAGATGAGGCCGATGAAGCAGGCGATGGAAGAGATGAAGATGCCGACCCATCGCAGCAGCGCCTTGCCGAGCGAGATCGGCTGGCCTGTGGTGGCGTCGACCACTCGCAGCCTGAAGATGCGCTGGCCGAGCGTTGCGCCCGTATAGCTCCAAAGCCCTACGAAGTAAGCGATGGTAACCACGATTTCGACGGCCACGGCGGCGCCATACACGGGGCCCCGCGAGCTTTGCGGATTGAGGATCGCTGCGCCGATAGCGGCAGTACCCCGCGCCTGGAAGATAGCCTCGATGATCGCGTTGCCGACGCTCAAGATGATGGTGTCGATGATATATGCGACGGCTCGGATCCAGAAGCCACCGTATCTGGCGGCCGGAGCGGAGTTCGCCGCCGGCATGTATCCGGCGGGTCGGGGAGGAGGCGGACTCTGCATCGGCTCGCGCGGTATCATAGCGACCGCCTCTCCTCCAGAGGCTCAACCATGCAGCTGAACGCCTCGACCCGCGAACTGCTCGGCAAGGGCACCCGGCGGCTACACCGCCAGGGCAAGCTTGCGGCCGTCGTCTACGGCCACAACACCAAGCCGACCGCGCTCATCCTCGACCGCCTCGAGTTTCAGAAGGTCTTCGTGAAGTCGGGGCGAACCCACCTGGTCGACCTGGTGGTGGACAGCGACCGATCGGAGAAGGTGCTGGTCCGTGAGATCCAGACCCACCCACGCCGGCTCGGACCGATCCATGTGGACTTCTACGCGGTCAGTCTCGCGGAGAAGATCACCGTCGAGGTTCCCGTTCACCTTACCGGCGAGTCCGCGGCGGTCAAGCGCGGAGACGCGGACATCCTCCAGCCGATCCACGCGCTACGCGTGGAGTGCCTGCCGACCGACATCCCCGAAGCTTTCGAGGTCGACCTGACCCCGCTGGAGGACATCGACGCCGAGCTTCGCGTTTCCGACCTCACCCTCCCCAAAGGCGTGACCCTGCTCGTGGACCCAGAGGAGCTGCTAGTCAAGATCGTCCACAAGCGCGAGCTCAAGGTCGAAGAAGAGGTACCGGCGGCCGAGGCTGTGGTTCCCGCCGAAGGCGAGGCCGCTGCCGAGGGCGAAGCCGCGGCCGAGGGCGAGACTCCCGCCGCAGAGGAAACAGCCGAGAAGAAGAAGTGACGCTGGCGCCGCTGGCGCCATCGTTGTTGGGCGCACCGGTCGACCAACTCGTCGCAATCGGCGTCGGCGCTTTGGTCTTCATCGCCTTCGCGGTCGCGGCGCGAATGACCGCGCCGATCGCCGCCAGGGCTCTGCTTCGGCGTCAGCTTCGACCCGATCAGGTCACGGTTGTCAGTCGCGTCGTGGCGTTCGCATTGATCGGGTTCGGCGCGGTGTTCGCGATCGGCATCGCGATTCAAAGCGCGAACGTCGCACTCGCCGGGATCGTGCTGGCGACCATCATCGCCAGCTTTGGAGTGCAGGACGTGCTGAAGGACTACGTATCCGGCTACTACGTCCTTCTCGAGCGGCACATCAGGGTCGGCGACCGCATAACGCTCGATCTCCTTTCAGGCACCGTGACCGAGATCAAGCTGCGCGTCACGCTGCTGCGCAGCGATGAGGGCGACATGGTCGTGGTCCCGAATTCAGAGCTCTTCAACAAACCGGTCCTGGTGCACGGACGCATGCCGCCACCCGCGCCCGAGGCTACGCCAACGCCCCC
>MNES01000032.1:0-1055 GCA_001917815.1 Chloroflexi bacterium 13_1_40CM_65_17
CTTGTCGCCGAGCTGTTCGCGCAGGTGGCAGAGCACAGACGCGGATTGGTATCCGATCTCACCAGAGCTGAGCGCCGCCGCGACCTTGGGCAGTGACTCCAGCTGCTCGCCGACGCAGAGTCGATCGGCCGCCGAGGTCACGGACATGCCGCAGGTCCGGCTGATCCATGACGCGGCTGTGATGTTCCCGTTGACCAGATGATCGCCCGACTTCTGAGTGTCTAAAGCCTCAGCCGCGAACTCGCGCTCGAGCGCATCGATGACGGCCCGCAGATCCTTGGGATCTACCCGCCGGTCATCGCGAGCCTGAAACTCGCGGACCGCCGCCTGCAGCTTCGAGAGGGGTGTGCCCCCTTCCCCCAACATGAGGATAGGATACCAAACAAATGTTCGAGAGTCCACGTCGTTAACACCAAAACACGCCCTGAAAACCACCAAGCCCAACCCCCACTCCTTCTTCCCAGTCCTGCGCTAGGTCGTCGGATTTTCGAACGCGCCGATGGTCGGCGCGTCGCGGTACAGCGATTCCTGCGGGATCGCACCTGCTGGACCGCGACCTCGAGCGTCATGCCCTTGCGATACGGCCGGTCCGACGTCATCGCGTCGATGGCGTCTGCCGCGCTGACGATCCATGCGAATATGGGCAGCTCGTCGCCCTTCTTGCGGTCGGGATATCCCTTGCCGTCATAGCGCTCGTGGTGTGAGCGCACGATCACGAGCTCGTCCGTGAGCATCCTGAGCCCGCTGAGGATGTTGTAGCCGACGATCGTGTGCTCGCGCATCTTCGCGAACTCTTCGTTCGTGAGCTTGCCGGCTTTTTGAAGCACGGCGTCGGGCACCCCGATCTTGCCGATGTCATGTACGCGCCCGCCGCGCTCGAGCCGCACCCAAGCGCTCTGATCCTTCGGCGAGTACTTCATCTGCCGCGCGATCATCTTCGCGTACTCCGTGACGCGCACCGAGTGGCCGGCGGTGTAAGGGTCACGAGCGTCGATCGCAGCGGCAAGCGCTTCGAGGGAGGCCAGGATGACCTCCTCGCGGTCCTTGAAGAGGCG
>MNES01000032.1:1323-38301 GCA_001917815.1 Chloroflexi bacterium 13_1_40CM_65_17
GCAGCCGATCTGCGCGGAGGACGCCCTGGCGGCGCCGCCGAGCACCTGCTGGAGCACCTGGTTGAGGTCCAGAGTCGAAGTCGCCGCCTGCAGCGCCTCCTGAAGGTTCTTCAGCTCCCAGATGCTGCGCTGGTTGTTGTCGTAGAGCTCCGCATTTCGGACCGCGACCACGCCCTGGTTTCCGAGCGTGGCGAGCACGCGCTGGTCGTCGGTGGTCCATTCGCGCTTCTTGACATCGAACACCGACAGGGTGCCCCACAGTCGCCCGTCTTCCAGCATCGGAACGCAGATAGCCGCCTGCAATCCATAGGTCTGCAGATCGGGTGGTGAGCGCAGGTCGAAGCTCGCCGAGATATCTGGCACCGCGATCGGGCGGCCTCCGAGCATGACAGCGCCGACTATGCCCTGTCCGTTCTGAAACTCGAGCGAGTTGACCGCGCCCGGAAAACCGAGCGACATGATCACCGACTGGTTGGCCTCGGGGGTGCTCCGTGTCAGGAGGCCGGCGCTGGCGCCGGTCACGCGCACCGCGGTCTCGAGCGTCTTCTGCTCCAGCACACGCGACCCCTGGGTCACGGTCGTCAGTGCCTGCGAGACCTCACCCAGAGCATCAAGCGCGGTGTCGAGCTTGGACGCCTGCCCGGTGACGGCCTGGAGGATGCGCGAGTTCTCGACCGCGACGCCGGCGATAGATCCCAGCTCATCCAGGGCGGCGACGTCTCTCTGGTTGAAACCTGACGACCCGTTGCGGCCCAGGCAGATCGCGCCCAGCACGCCGTGCTGCGCGCGGATCGGGATCAGCGCCTCGTTGGCGGTTCCGCCGTGGGCCGAGGGCTTCACGCCGCTGAAGATTCCCTCCTCGACGGTGACCAGGCTCCGGAGAACGGTGTCGCCGCGGCGGACCTTGGCCATCGGCCCATCGATCGGTGCCGGCGCAAGGGGCTCACCGACGAACACATACGTGTCGTCGGCCTGGAACAGCGCCACCCGACCCGCGTCGTAGCGGATGAGCTGCGTGCCCTTGTCGAGCACGAGATCGAGAACCTCGGACATCGTCTTTCCGGAGGCCTCTTTGACGAGCTCATTCATGAGCGAATACCGAGCCGACTCCTTCTCGGACAGGGCCACGGCGTGGGCGCTGGCGAGCTGTGCGCCTGCCCGGTGCATGAGGGTGGTGGCGAGGCGGAGGTCGTCGTCGGTGAAGCCGCCGCGCTTGTTCCCGAGGAGGATGAAACCGCCGATGTGCTCGCCCATCCGCATCGGCACCGCAAGCAGGCTCTCGACCTTGAGGTCGTCCGGAAGATAGTTCACCAGCTCGGTGAGGCCGGACTTGTCATCGCCGACGAACTCCCGGCCGGCTTCGATGGCGGCAAGCAGCGGGCCTGCGCTCTGGCCCGCGAGGTGCACGGGCTGTGGGTGCAGGCGGTCCAGGCCGAATCCTGGGGCTTGTGGCACGAAGAGCTTGCCGTCGGCCGACACCAGGTAGGTGCAAGCGAAGGAGGCGCCCATCTGACCGGCGATGCTCGACGTCAGCGCGCCGATGTCACCCGACTTGCCCGGGCTCTCGGTATCCGACGTGGCGGCGACGAACACGCGGTGCTTCTCCTCCAGCTGACCGACCAGGCCCTCGATCTCGTCGAGCTGGCGGTGCAGGGCGTCGGTGAAGTTGTTGTAGGCGATTCGGCCGACGAAACCGCCGATGGCGAGCAGGAGCAGGCCGCCGACCTCCAATGGCAGCTGGGTGTCGGTGAAGTCCCAGCTTGCCGCCCCCAGGGTTGCGATCACCGCCGCCAGCCCGGCCGGGGCGGAGAACTTCCATGTCTCGTTCAATGCCCCTGCCGCGATCGCGAACAGGCCGGCAATCACCGCCAGAAACGCGGCCCCGCCTTGCCGGCCGCTCACGTTCATCGAGGCACCCGCCAGGATCAAGATCGCCGTGGCCGCCAAAAAGGCGATCCGAACGGCGAAAGTCTGTCGTTCCAACCCCATCTGGGGCAAGTCTAGGAACTTGCTCCCAGAACTGATCCCATCAGCGCCTCTCCTAAACTCTGTCTCACCACCCAAGTGCCCTGTCCCCCGAGTTCCTTGCATCTGCGCGGCCTAGGCGGCCGGGCGCCTTCGGCGCTGAAGCCGGCGTCGAGGGGCCCGGCGCTGCGCATCCTCCCGCGCTACGCGCGGGGACCCCAGGGGTATGCGCTCCTCCTTGCGCCACCCTCTCCTTGGCTCCGGCCGCCGATGCCGCGGATCTGCGGCGGACCTGGGAGACAGGACACTTAGTGACGGTTTCCGAGCTGCTCCGCATCGCCGACCACCTCGAGCCGAAGGACCGCGAGCTGGTCCGGAAGGCTTACGAGCGCGCCGCCACCGCACACCGGGGCCAGCGCCGGCTGTCCGGCGAGGACTACGTGAATCATCCGCTGGAGGTGGCGGCCATCCTCGCGGACCTGCAGCTCGACGCCCAGACGCTGGCCGCCGCGCTCCTCCACGACACGGTGGAGGACACCGCCCTCACCGCTGACGAAATCGAGACCGAGTTCGGTGCGGAGGTGGCGCGCCTGGTGGAGGGCGTCACCAAGCTGGGCAGAATCTCGATCCGCACCGACCAGCAGCAGCAGGCGGAGAACATCCGCAAGATGATGGTGGCGATGGCGGAGGACCTCCGGGTGGTCCTCATCAAGCTTGCTGACCGCCTCCACAACATGCGCACGCTGGACCCTCTGCCTGAGGTCAAGCGTCGCAAGATCTCGCGCGAGACGCTCGACATCTATGCCCCGCTGGCGCACCGGCTCGGGATCGGCCAGATCAAGTGGGAGCTCGAGGACCTGGCATTCCGCAACCTGGAGCCGGAAGCCTACGACGACGTCGTCAAACGGATCGCGCGCAAGCGCAACGACCGCGAGACGCTGGTTTCGGATTTGCGCGAAATCCTCGCTCGCGAGCTCGACAACGTGGGCATTGGCGCCGAGATCACCGGCCGGCCCAAGCACATCTACTCGGTGTGGCAGAAGATGACCCGCGAGAAGAAGGACTTCTCGGAGATCTACGACCTTTCGGCGATCCGGGTGCAGGTGGAGAGCGTGCGCGATTGCTACGGAGTGCTCGGTGTGGTCCATTCGCTCTGGAAGCCGGTCCCCGGCCGATTCAAGGACTACATCGCGATGCCGAAGTCGAACGGCTACCAGTCGCTGCACACCACGGTCATCACGCACACTGGGGAGCCGATCGAGATCCAGATTCGCACCCACGAGATGCATCGCGTGGCGGAGTTCGGGGTCGCAGCGCACTGGACCTACAAGGAAGGCGGAAAGGATGCCAGCTTCGATCAGAAGCTGTCGTGGCTGCGCAGCCTGCTCGAATGGCAGAACGAGATCGGCGACTCGGAATCATTCCTCGACACCGTGAAGGTCGACCTGTTCCAGGACGAGGTTTACGTCTTCACGCCCAAGGGTGACGTGCTCAACCTGCCGGCGGACTCGACCCCGGTCGACTTCGCATATCGCATTCACACGGAGGTCGGACATCGCTGCCTCGGCGCCAAGGTCAACGGTCGCATGGTGCCCCTCGACTACGAGTTGAAGAACGGCGAGATCGTAGAGATCCTGACGTCAAAGGGCCCGCACGGACCGAGTCGCGACTGGCTCAACTTTGTCAAGAGCGCGTCCGCCAAGGAGCGCATCCGCAAGTGGTTCAAGAGCCAGCGCCGCGAGGAGAACGTCGCCAAAGGCCGCGACCTGCTCGACAAGGAGCTCAACCGCATGCATCGAGTCAGCCTTGTCGACCTGCCGGAGGCCAAGCTGCTCGAGATCGCAGGCATGCACCGGTACCCCGCGGTCGACGATTTCCTTGCCGCGATCGGTTATGGAGACCTGTCTCCGCATTCGGTGGTGATGCGAATGTCGCTGGCAGTGGACGGCGCGGGCGGCGACCTTCGCACCATCCCCCTAATCCCCAGCGTGCAGCCGACACCGCGCGTTCTCGTACGCGGGGAGAAGGGGATCCTGACCAAGATCGCGCCGTGCTGTCAGCCGGTGCCGGGCGACGCCATCGTGGGCTACACGACGCGCGGCCGCGGCGTGACGGTGCACCGCGCCGACTGCGTCAACGCGGTCAACGCCCAGGACCAGGCGCGTGTGGTGGCGGTGGACTGGGACTCAGAGGCGACTCACATCTACCCGGTCGACATCAAGATCGAGGCCTGGGACCGGCAGGGATTGCTGCGGGACATCGCCACGGTCGTGGCCGAGAACCGGGTCAACATGTCCGCGCTCGAGGTTCACGTGTATGACGACAAGACCGCGGTCGTATCGGCGACGGTCGAGATCGATTCCCTGGCGCAGCTTTCACGCTTGATGGAGAAGTTGGAAGGCGTGAAGGACGTGCACACGGTTGCCCGCGAAGCCTCGTGAGCGCGGGGTCCCATTCCATCGAGCTGGCGGTTGCTCCTGCTGCGGTCTGGGAGCAGCTCGTCGCGTCGGGCCGCCGCGACTGGTATTACAGGCTGACGCCCGAGGGCTCGTTCCTTAATGGCGCGCATATTCGCTGGATCAGCATCGCAGGTGGGCTGGCGGAGGAGTCAGACGTCGTCGATGTGGATGCACCGCGCCGGCTGGTGCTCAGGACTCATTTCCTGTTTGCGCCCCGGTTCGACGCAGCACCGCCGCACGAGCTGACATGGGATGTTTCGCGAATCGAAGGCGGCTCGCGGGTCCGGATGTCGTGGAATGCGGATGGGCCGGCCCATCACCTGATGCAGTCCCAAGGGGGCGCCCTGCTCCAGGGGCTGCGTCTGGCGGCCGACCCCTCCGCACGCGCGGAGCTCGAGCGTCTGCCAGAGATCGGAGAAGTGGTTGTGCGCGATGTCACGCCCGACCTCGTAGCCGAATACCAGCACTTCTTCGACAACGTGGCGTTTCGCGACTTCCCGGCCTGGCAGGACTGTTACTGCATGGAGACGCATCGAAACGAGAGCGATGAGGAGGCGGACGTGCGCACCGCCGCCGATAACCGCCGCGACATGTCGGCATCCATCCAACACGGCAAGGTGACTGCGCTCCTGGCCTTCGCGGACGACCAGCCGGTGGGCTGGTGTAACTACGGCGAGACCACGCACCTCGCCGGCGTCATGAGCCGCTTCAAGCTCGAGCCGGCAGGCCAGGAAGGCGTCGGCTCAGTGGCCTGTTTTGTGATCGCCGCCCCCTACCGCAGCCATGGCGTGGCCTCAAAACTTCTGGATGCCGCGATCGAACGGTTGCGTGCACGCGGCTTGCGCGCGATCGAGGCCTATCCGTCGCGTGGCGGCGACAATACGGCGCAAGCGAACTACCGCGGGCCGCTCGAGATGTACGTCCGAGCAGGCTTCGAGCCGTACAAGGAGCTGGAGCGGAACATAGTCATGCGCAAGAGTCTGCTGGCCTGAGTATCAGGGTCACCGCCACGGCCGACCGGCGGTTCGGCACCAACTCATACCTGGTGGAGGATGAGGAAACCAGGGACGCAGTAATCATCGACGCCAACCTCGAGCCGGAGCAGATGATTCGCCTCGTCCGTGAGCGAGGCGTGAACGTGAAGGCGATCCTGTTGACCCACACCGACGTCGACCACATCGCGGGCCTGCACGAGTTGATCGATGCGCTTGGTCCGGTGTCGGTCGCCCTTCACGATGCCGAGAAAGGCGTCGTGCTCGAGGGCAAGCCGCTGCGGCGTCAGTTTGCTATGGGGGCAGGGCCGATGGTGTCCACCGCGGACGCCTTGGTCGAGGGCGTGCCCTACCGTGCGGGCTCGCTCGGATTCCAGGTGCTGCACACCCCAGGGCACAGCCCGGGCGGCGTGTCCCTCAGGATCGGTGACTTTTTGTTCACCGGAGATGCGCTGTTCGCCGGATCCATCGGCCGTTCGGACTTTGACAACTCAGACCGCGCCGCCCTCCTCGAAGGCATCCGAACCAAGCTCCTCACGCTCCCGGACGACACCGTCGTTTACAGTGGCCACGGCCCCGCAACGACCATTGGCCACGAGCGCCGCTCGAATCCTTTCCTCTAGTGACGCGTGGTGGCGCTGAGGACCACCAGCAGCGCGGGACCGAGGAGGATCAGCCAGAGGGTCGGGAAGACGCAGCCGACGGTGGGGAGGAGGATCTTGAGTGACGCGCGGGCAGCCTCGGCACGGATGTGGAGCCGGCGCTTGACGCGCATCTGAGCGGCGTGCGCCGCGATCGTGCGAGCGATCGGCACGCCGGTCCGCTCCGCGTGGATGATCGAACGGATAAGCGCCGTGAAGTCTTCGACCCCCGTGGCCGAGGCCATCTCCTCGAGGGCATCGGCCCGTGGACGGCCCAGTTCGATCTCGCGAAGCGCACGTGCGACCAGCAGTGTCAAGGGGCCTTCTTGGTGTCGGACCAGCTGCTCCAAAGCGCGATCCAGGCCGAGGCCCGCCTCCATGCTGATCGCGACCACGTCGAGCGCGTTTGGAAGCGCGGCCTCGATCTCGGCGCGTCTGGCACGGACCAGCTGATCGAGCCAAAGGACTGGCAGGTAGAATCCCACGCCGACGCCGGTCAGCAGGAATATCACAAGCGCCACGGGCGAGCCCATGAGCACCCCCAGAATGGTGCCTACGGTGCCGAGCGCGGCCGCGGACGCGACCCTCAGCGTCTGCACGCCGGCGGGGTCGAGTCCGAACGGGGTACCGGCGAAGTCGAGCTGGCGCTGAAAGCTCGCGGCCTGTGTGGCCGGCGTGAAGCGTTTCATGTTCCGGCCGAACCAGCTGCGCACCGGGGCGAACAGGCGCTCACGAAGCGGTTTTTCGAGCTCGAGCGCGATGGCGCTCTGGCCCAGGCCGAGCTCCTGGCGCGCCAGCCGCTGGCGGGCCAGAGTGGCGGCATCGGATGTGCGCGAACCTCTCACTCCCGACGCGATCAGCCATGCGCCGATCGCCGCCATCAGGCCGATGAGGATCGGAAGTACGTTCATGCGATCGCCGTTATCCGCCGGATGATCACGTTGCCGGCGGCCAGCAGGCCGGCGGCCAGTCCGAGAATCACCCAGCCGACCGGGTTGATGAACATCGGCCGGAAATAGTCGGGGACGACGAAATACAGGAAAGCTGCGGCGATCACGGGAAGCAGCGTGATGATGAGACTCGAGGCGCGCGACTGCGCCGTGGCCGCCATGATCTCCTCACGCATCTCGGCGCGCTGCCGCATCGTGTCGGCAAGGGTGGTCAGGATGGCGGGCAGGTCTCCACCCACCGCGTGCTGAATGGTGATCACCATCACCATGAGCCTCAGGTCCGTGCTGCCGATCCGCTTGACCATGTTGCTGAGCGCGCTTTCAACCGACGCCCCGAGCTCAATCTCTCGCTGCGCTAGGCGAAACTCATCCGAAACTGGCGGGGCGGCGTTCTCGGTGACTGCGCCAAGCGCTTGCGCCACCGACTGTCCGGCTTTCATAGAGTTGGCGATCAGCTCCATCGCGCGAGGTAGTCCGGCTTCGAACATTCGCAAGCGGTGGCCGCGCCGGTTGCGAAGGTAGATGGTCGGAAGGACATACCCCAAGACCGCGAGGACGGGAACAGCCAGGTTCACGTTGAATCGTGCGTATCCGATCACAGCGAATACGATCGCCGATATGACCTGCAGGATTCTGAATTCGTAAGGCCGCAGCTGCAGGTCCGCGCTCGCGAGGTCGGCGGCAAGCCGGTTGGGGGTTTGCTGCGCGATCCACACCGGCGTCCCGGTAGGCTCGAATCGTCGCCGGAGCTGCTCTCGAACATCGGCGAGCGTGCGGTATGTGACCCGAGCATCCGGTGCTGCGGCTTCTTCGCGGTTCCGGGCCACGATCCCGTACATGACGGACCCCACGCCGAGGGCTGCGGCGATGGCGACCACGATGACGAGCAGGGGCGACACGTTATTTCAGCTGGCGCTGAAATGCCAACGCGCGTCGACCTGCTTTGGACCAACGCCGGCCGCTGACGTCAACTTCGGACACTGGCTGTCGGGAGTGGTCGGGGTCGTGCTGTAGTCGTGGAATGACTCGAGCTCGTACTTGAGCTGGGCGTTGGTGAGCAGCCAATCGATGAATTCAGAGTCGCAAGCGGTGACGATCACGGTGAGGCTGCTGGTGACTGTAGGCCCGGACGCTTCCGAGGTCGCGGGGCCGACACGGACGACGTAGAGGTCTTTGAACACGGTCCGGACGGCGACCTGTCCCGGGTTTGCGCCGAACGCGGAAGTGTTGATGCTGGCCAGGACCGCGATCCGGTCCCCTACCTGCACATAGCCGCCGACACCAAGTTGTTCATTGGTCGGGATGGTCACCGCCACATAACCCGACGGGATCGGCAGGTAGGTGATGTCCGTGGAGCTCAGCAAGTCGGACGAGGTCGCGATCAGGTTGGCGGTGACCGCCGCTCCCGCGGGGATGTCGACCCGGGCGCCCTTGCCGGCCACGGCGCTGATGTTGGTGAACGACTCCGGCGGCGCCGGATTGATCACCCTGAGGGTCAGGTCGCCGGCCTGGATCTTGGTCCTGGCGGTAATCTCATTCCTGGCCACCACGACGTTGGTGCCACTCTGCGATTGGAACAGGTAAGGAAAGCTCGCGACGCCAGCGGCGGCGAGGAATGCGGCGACCGCGAGGATGGTCCCTCCGATGATGTAAGCCCGGCCGCGACGCGATCGGCCGCCGTCAGTGGCCATCTTGGAATCTCTCCAGAGAGGTGATCATCCGATTCACGGTGCACATCATGAGCGAACGGCACGCAGGGTGAACCCTCAACGGAGCGTGAGGGTCTGGGGGATTCACTCCACCAGAATCGCCTCCACCGTGCCGGTATTGATTCCGTAATCGCTTCCAACCCCGATTCCGGAGCCCACCGCACCCGAGATCGAGAGAGTGCCGCAGGCGACGGCGCCGTCGATCGCGCTGGTCCCGTTGACATCGTAGGAGCAGGCGCCGGGCCAAAACACCGAGCCCAACAGCCAGGCCTTGACCACCGTGCCCTTGATCGCGATCTCCCCGGTGGCGCCGGCGGGTGCATAGATCAAGAGGTTCTGGCACGAACGATCCCCCACTGGGCACCACGCCGAGCCGGGGCAGCTCGCCGCGTCGAGGGCGGGTGCGCTCGAGCAGGGTGCCGCGAGCCAGGTCAGGTTGTTGGGCGAGTCTGCGGGGACGTTCGGCGGGCAAGCCAGGACGGAGCAGGGGGTCGAGCCGAATCGACACGCTCCGGCGCAGCTCGCGCCACCGCCCGCCGCACAGGTCCCGGCGGAAAATCCGGCCTGGTTGACGAACTCCATCGTGACGTCGCGTGCGAGGAGCGTCCCGCCGTTGAGGCATACGCCGCCTCCACCTGGGAATCCAGAGCCGTTGAAGTAGTAAAAACCAGGGTCGAAGACGACGCCACCGTTGGCTGCGGCGGGTTTGAAGGTCGCCATCACGAGCGCCCACGTCGTGGCGACGCTGCTCGTGACCGTTTCACTTGCGATTGCAGCCGGGAGGTCGAGCCGGTACTCGGCGCTGAAGCCATTGGGCGGGTCGTTGACGAGCCCATTCCAGCCTGCCGCAGGCGTGATGGTCTGGCCGGCCTGCGGGTTGAAACTATCGCTCGTGATCACGAGCTCGTTGGCGACCGTGGTGGCTGCGCCGGTCGATACAGTCGCGGTCAGCGCGTTGGCGGCGATGGTTCGGGTCCCCGTCCGATCCAGCGGAGCAACCGCGAGCACGTTGCGCCACTCTGTCATCTGGGCGACGCTGTCGATGTTCGCCGGGGTGATCGTGAACGTAGCGCTGGATATCCCACCGGGATTGTTGGGGTAGTACCAGATCTCGCTCCTGCCTCCACTGGCCTGGTTCACAAAGGTCGCGGCAACCCAGCCGGCGGGGGCCGTGAACCGGTTGGGGGTCCCTACGGAACGGACGTCGGCGACCAGCAGGGTTCCCGGAAGGCTGGCGGCCGGCAGCGTCGGAGTCACGAAGTGCCTGCTCACCGCACTCTCGGATCCAGTCTGGACATTGGAAATGCCGCCACTCATCGGGCCCATGTTCAGGTAGCCATAGCAGCTCGGCTTGAAGTGATAGAACCCACTTGCATCCTTGACCGGAGCAGGTCCCAGGCCGGTGCCTATGGTCACCCCGCTGACCACGATGTTCGGATACACACCGCCTGCTGCGCATGCGGCTCCGCCCGTACCCTGAAGAGTCGCGACGGCGGCGGCAACCGTGTTGGGGTCAGGGGGGAGGCCGGCCGGTCGCGTGAACACCGGCAGCGGGGCCACGCCCACCGCACACGGATTTGGGTTGATGGCCGCGTCGCCTGCCGAAAGGAGCTGGCTGGTGCCGGTCGTCCCACACGCTGGTGCTACGTGGCCCGAGACCTCGGAGCCATCGGCGCAAATTCCGGTTACCGACCCGGAGTTCGCGCCCGCGGTGCAGCGCCCGCCGCCGCCGACCCACGTCTGGCCGTCCGCATACACCCGTACGTTTCCAAGCGAGGAGTAGGTCCCCGACGCCGCGTCAAAGCGTGTATGCGCGTACAGGGCGCACGTCCCGGTAAGCGTGATCGGGTTCTGCACAAGGACGTCGCCGGCGACATTGACCTGACCGCTGCTGCAGGTCAGGGAGGTCGCAGAAACCGCGGGCACCGAACCTGCCAGGGCCTGGGCGACCGCGCGGCGCGTGACGGTCGTGCTGCTCTTGCCGAGCTCGGCGCCGAACGAGATGGGGAGGGTCAGGGTCAGGATCACCTCCACCTGCTGCTGATGGGCCCGGTAGGGATAGTTGTATATGGCGCTGAGGCCGCCCGCGAATGTGTCGGTGCCGACATAAGGTGTCGCGCAGGTGCCGGCCGCAATGGTCAGGGCTCCTGTCCGTGTGCGTCGTGTGGCGAGAAAGTTGTCGGCCTCGGTGATGACCGCGTTGGCCTTGGCCGCATTGCAGCTGACGCCGATCGTCAATGCGGAGTCCATCGCGGTCGAATCAGCAAGCTCCTGCAGCTGGTTCTTCTGCCATTCCGCCGAGCCTGCCAGGAGGATCAATGCCGCAGTGGCGATCAAGGCCAGCAGTGCGAAAGCAACCAGCACCATCACCTGGCCAGACTGCTTCTCGCGGAGCGCAGATCGCATCAGAACTCCATCCGCTGAACGGATTGAGAGTCGAAAGTGATCGTCGCGGGCAGGCCGAGGAGCCGCGCCAGCACCGGCTGCCACTTGAGCTTGAGGTCTACCACCACGCGCTGGTGACCTGATGTGCGCACGTGCGCGCCGTTGGCAGCTGCGCACGTCGGGCAGCTCCACCTGGGATTTGGATTGCCGGCGGCCGAATCGATCTCATATATGAAGACGTAGACCGTATTGGGATTGGTGCCTCCCGCCAGAGCGATGGTCCCTGGTTGTGTCGGATCGGCGTTTGCCGTGTAGGTCCCATACGACGGCGCGGCGCTGATCGCGGCCGAATCCTGGTAGACGACCTGGACGCCAAGGGGATCGAGCAGGTGGGCGCTGTTGATCAGCGGCTGCAAGGAGCAGGGCGTGGCCAGCGCCGTGCAATCGGGCGGCAGGGTGTTGGAGCCGCTGTAGTAGACGAGGGCTCCTTGACGCGCTGTTTCACCCGACGCTCCCGACAGCAATGAATAGAGAAGGAGGCCGCGCCCCATGTCGACCGTGGCGCCGATGATGAGCAGAAGAACCGGCGCCACCAAGGCGAACTCGACCAGCGCCTGACCTGCTGCGGTGCGTCCCGGACGCATCTCCAGATGCGTCCTCACCAGGACGTGGTCGTTTTGCTCGAGCCCGAGATGGTGACCAGGCCTCCAAGCAGGTTCAGGCAGTACACGACGATCACCCCCTGGCCACCCGCCGGCGCGGTGTAATCGACTCCCTTCACAAACGGCGGCGCGTGCCCGACCTGCGTCGCGCAGCTGATGCTGGAGGAGACCGCAGCCAGGTCAGCGCCGATCAGGTTGCACATGGCAGTGATCCCGGGACCATTGGTGGTGGCCGTCTTGCCTGCCACGTAACGAGCGCCATCGTGGGCAGCGTCTGATGTAGCGACCGCATATGAGTACCCGCGCCCCAGCTCTATCACCCCGGCCACGAGCAGGATCAGGATCGGGACGGCGATCGCGAACTCCACCAGCGCCTGCCCGTACAGGCGCCCGCTGCGAAGGGAGAGGTGTGCCTCAAGGTTATGCATCGAGCTTCAATTTCCCAACGATCGCCCGGGCCAACTCAGTCGCGCCGCGGGCTACCTGGGAGTTGGGGTCGCGCTGCAGCAACAGGCTGCCGGCCAGCGTCGCGTCCTCCGGCCGGCTGTCATCGAATCCGATCGTCAGCGACATCTTGTGGCCGAGGATCGACTCGACGGCGTTGCGGTCGAGAGGAGCGCTTGGCACCCGGTTGTTGAGCACGAGCTCCAGGCGGCTGTCAGGCACGTTCATGATGTCGCGGAAGATGGCCAGCGTCCTGCGCGCGTCGGTCATCGCCGCGATCTCCGGGGGCACCACCACCACCAGCCTGTCCGCCCGCTCCATCACGACCAGCGCCGCTTCCGCGAGAGAGGTCCCCAGGTCGGCAACCACCAATCGGTGCCATGCGGCCGCCACGTCCAGCGCCCTGCCGGTCAGCTCGGCGGTCATCAGGTCGACCTGCTCCGGCCGCAATGTCCCGGGGAGCACCCCGAGCCCGGTCTTGTGGTAAACGATCGCGCCCCGGAGGTTCTTCTCGAAGTCCTCCGGCGCCGCTTTCGATGCGCCCGCGATGGAGCCGGTGGCCACGAGGTCGGCGAACAGGGCGGCGTGCCCGAACGGCGCGGAGAGATCGATGAGCAGCACCTGGCGCGGATAGCGCACCGCCAGCGCCGCGGCGCTGTTGACCGCGATTGTGCTGGTCCCAGACCCGCCTTTCGCCGAGAAGAAGGCCACGATCGGAGCCGAGGTCCGCGATGCGGCCTGGGCCTGAGTTTCGATGGCGGCGGCGACCTGCTGGTCCCAGAGCTTGTCGAGCGCGATGACCACCTTGTCCGCGTCGTGGCCGAGGCCCGCCATGAGTCCGTCTCGGTCGAGGGTGAGGAGGAGGGACTGCGTTAGGCCGCGGATGCTCGTGACGTAGCGATCACCGGTGCGGGGAGCGGGGAGGATGAGCAGGTCGCCAGGGGCCGGCCGCCGGGTCAGCAGCAGCTTGCCGGAGGCGTCGGTGATCGACTGCTCGGCCACCCCCGTGGCCAGGAACATCACGACATCGCCGCCCCTGCCGCCCAGTCGCAGCGTGTCGCCGGGCGCCAGAGCGACCGCCTGCATGCGCCTCGCCAGCGAACGCAGGGCGCCGTCGGGGAGCTCTGCGAATACTGACGACATTTCAAGGACACGCACTCGAAGCTGCAGGACGGACGGCCGGTCAGCCCCGAGCCCGCCGCTCGCAGCCACGTGTGATCCTTCCTCCCCCGCCCCGTGGCCCTCGCGAACCTCGCGGGCGTCCAAAACGCCGATAATGTACCAACGTCCCCCCAGATCGACCGTCGCTTCCCAGCACGGGCTTGAGCACCAGACCTCCACCTGACCCAGATTCGCGGCGGAGTACCCGACGGATGAACGTCTTCCGGCCGCCGGCATCGCGCAGCCGGCTGACGTCCAAGATCGACCGGGTGCTCACGACCGCGCTCGGCGGCGACCCGCGAGTTACGCTCGATGTCAAGGTTTCCGAGCTCCTCGCGGAGGCGGACGGGGTGGCTCAGCTGATCTCCTCGGTTCTGAATCGGCCCGGCTCGGGTCTGGCCGCCCAGCTGACGGTCACACAGACCTTCCGTCGGAGCGGCCTCGAGGAGGCCCTGATCGATTCGCTGGCCGACCCCGACCCCAGTGTTCGGATCGCCGGGGCTCGACTGTGCGGGGCGCTCCGTGTGCCAGATGCCGTGCCGTGGCTAACCGATCTCCTAGACGACCTCAGCCCAGGAGTCAGGGACGTCGCCGTCCGGTCGCTCGGCCAGGCCGGCGGCGGGCGTGTCGTCGAAGCCCTGATGTCGCGCGCAGACCGCCTGCCGCGCCACCGAATCGCCATCGAGCTGGCTCGGGCGGCCTCCGATATCGATCTCGAGTCACTCCTGCGACAAACCACCGACGTGACCACCAGCGTCACGGTACTCATGGCATGTGGATTGCGTGGAGATGCGCTGAGGACCCCCCTAATCGTCAGAATGGCGCAGGACCGCCAATGCGACAAACAAGTTCGAACCGCCGCATGCCGTGCGCTGGCGATGATCGGTGATTCCGCCGGCGCCGATGCCATGCGAATCCTTGCCAGCGATCCCGACGCTGACGTGAAGAAGGCAGCGGTCCGCGCGCGCATGCGCATCAGCGCCGCGATCAGGAGGCGGAACCAGTGAAGCTCTCGGAACGCTTCGACCGTCGCTACCAGCAGTCGCCGATGATCGGGACGGCGCCGCCGGCGCCGGCACAGCCTGCGGCCCCACCGAAGGACGCCCCCGCGCCGGTCGCCCCTGTCGAGCCACCCAAGCCGCCTGAAGCCGAAGTCCCGATTCCGCCGCAACCCGCCGAGCAGTCCCCAACCCTGAGCCCGGCGCTGGCCGCGGCCAAGGCTGAGATTCACTCCCAGCTGCTGTCGCACCACACAGCGCAGATCGACATCAACAACCGCGCCGGTATCCGGCGGCTGCTTCTGATGCTGACCGAGGAGCACTTCCGCAGCAAACCACCCGCGGCGATCGTGACGGCCGACGACAAGGATCGACTGGTCGAGATCCTGTTCGACGAGGTCATCGGACTGGGACCGCTCGAGACTTTGCTGCGAGATCCGGACATCAGCGAGGTGATGGTCAACCGGCCGGAGCAGATCTTCGTCGAGCGGCGGGGCAAGATCGAGCTGACCTCACTGTCCTTCGAGGACGAGCGAAGCCTGCGTCGGGTCATCGATCGCATCGTGTCCACAATCGGGCGGCGCGTCGACGAATCGGAGCCGATGTGCGATGCGCGTCTCAAGGACGGATCGCGCGTCAACGTTGTGATCCCTCCGGTGGCGATATACGGTCCGTGTCTCACGATCCGAAAGTTCGGACGCGAGGTGCTGAGCCCGGAGCAGATCGTCAGCTCGGGCGGCGCGACCGCGGCGATCATGGGTTACCTCGACGCTGCAGTCAGGACGCGGCTGAACATCATCGTGTCCGGCGGCACCGGCTCCGGCAAGACCACGCTGCTCAACGTGCTGTCGGGATACATCCCGGGCGACGAGCGCATAGTCACCTGCGAAGATGCGGCCGAGCTGCGACTCCGGCAGGTGCATGTGATCAGCCTGGAGTCGAAGCCACAGAACGTCGAGGGGAGAGGCGCCATCTCCATCCGCGACCTCGTGAGGAACTGCCTCCGCATGCGGCCCGATCGCATCATCGTCGGCGAGTGCCGCGGACCCGAAGCACTCGACATGCTGCAGGCGATGAACACAGGTCACGACGGATCGATGAGCACGCTGCACGCCAACAACCCGCGCGATGCGATGAACCGGCTCGAGACACTGGTGCTGCTCGCCGGCACAGAGCTGCCGTCGCGGGCGATACGCACGCAGATCGCATCTGCCGTCAATGTCATCGTCCAGACCGAGCGTCTTCGCGGTGGATCGCGAAAGGTTGTCAGCATCGCTGAAGTAACGGGGTTGAAGGACGGCGAAGTGGCGTTGCAGGAGCTGTTTGCGTTCCGGCAGGTGGGCGTCTCACCAGACGGGCGTGCGGTCGGCTTTCACACCGCGACCGGCGCGCGTTCGGCCTACACGCACCACTTCCGTTCCAACGGCGTCGAGCTGGAAGAGGAGATGTTCGCGCCGGTGTCCCAGCCCGCGGCCGACCAGCTCTACTAATGGAAGTCACGCACGACGACGACTCGAATCCACCGGCGCAGGCGATACCCGCGTCAGAGGACGGCCCGCCGCTGTCCACCGTGGGTCGGGAAGACCTGCTCGGCGATTTCGGTCATCAGCTGAGAAACGAGCTCAACGCGATCGTGAGCGCCGCCAGCATGCTGTCCGCGACTGCCACCTCGAGCGAGCAGCGAGAGCTCTCCGCGATCGTCGAGACCGGCGCCAATCGCGTCGCGAGGCTTCTCGATGATGTTCTCGATGCGGCCGTTATCCGCAGCGGCGAATTCGAGCTGGCCCTTCACCCGTTCGACATCCGCGCCAGCGTGGAGTCCTGCCTGGGTATGGTGGTCGAAGAGGCCGGTGCCAAAAGCCTCGACCTCTCGTTCCGTGCCGAGCCCGATGTTCCGAGCGTCATCATCGGCGACTCGCGGCGCATCGAGCAGGTGATTCTGGCTCTGCTGCACGGAAGCATCGAGCGAACCGAGCGAGGCGGAATCGGCATCGAGTTGAGCTGCCACAAGCGGGGAGACCTCATCGAGCTCCATTTCAAGGTGCGTGACACTGGACGCGGCATGCCGGCCCGGATCCTTCGCCGGGGCTTTGGCGGCGATGCAGCGGCTGAGGCACGGCTGGATGAGCCGGGCGACGCACTCGCCATCGTCAGCCTGTCGATCTCCCGTCGGCTCGTCGAGATGATGGACGGCCAGCTGAGTGTCGAGCAGGGTGGCGTCGAGGCGGGTCCGGACGCCGGCACCACGTTCGAATTCACGATCCTCACCCAGGCGATGCATGCCCCGGCTGCGGTGGCCCCGAAAACGCTGGAGGGCATGCGCGTGCTGGTCGTTGCGGCCGATGGCACGGAGCGACGCGTGCTCGCGCTGCAAGCTGAGTTGTGGGGTGCGCCGTCGACTGCCGCGAACGTGGCCGAAGCGCTGTCGTTCGTGCAGGCGGGCCATCCCTTCGACATCG
Source organism: Chloroflexi bacterium 13_1_40CM_65_17 (assembly GCA_001917815.1). Lineage (GTDB taxonomy): Bacteria > Chloroflexota > Dormibacteria > Dormibacterales > Dormibacteraceae > UBA10449. The sequence goes on from MNES01000032.1 coordinate 18,149, forward strand.
CGATCGTCGAACACAGGCGCCCCGCGATCGACGGCCTCTCGGTCTCGATCGCGCTTCGGTCGCTGCGCAGCCCGTCGCAGCTACCGATCGTGCTCATCGCGGCCGCGCTCCCGGGCCCGGAAGAAGCGGGCGCTGCCGACAGCGGGGTTGTACAGGCCACGCTGACCAAGCCCGTGCCCCCACACAAGCTTCACGACGTGATGGCCCAGGTCGGGGCGCACCAGGAGGTCACACCAGAACGCCATCCCGAACCAGCCCCTGGGGTTTTGAAGGTGCTCGTGGCGGAAGACAATGCGTTGAACCAGAACACACTGCGGCGGCTGGTCAGCAAGCTCGGTCACCACGTTGATGTCGTCGCCAACGGCCGCGAGGCGGTGGCCGCGGTCGCCAAAGAGGCCTACGACGCGGTCTTGATGGATGTGCTCATGCCGGAGATGGACGGCCTGCAGGCGGCGGAGGCGATCTGCCGGCGATGGCCTCGCGGCACGCGACCTAGGCTGGTGGCGCTCACGGCGATGGCGGCGCCCGGTGACCAGGAGCGGTGCCTGCGCGCGGGGTTCGACGACTACATGAGCAAGCCGATCCACCTGGACGAGCTGTCGGAGGCTCTCACGGCCGCCGCCGGGTGGCGCGCCACCCCCAAAGGTCTGGGCTGAGCTAACCGCCAGCGTGGCCAGGACGGCCGGGTTTTAGCCCGGCCGCAACTTTGTTCCGCTGTCTCCAACGTCGCTTGGACTAAGTACTAAATAGACGCTTCCTCTCCGGAAGGTGTACTTGTTCGGCTAGCGCGCCGGCAGGCTCGTTCGTCGTGCGGCGCGGCGCTCGAGGAACACGACGATGATCACGATGACGCCGCCCAGGACCATCAGGCCGCCGAGCAGCTCTCCTTCCAAGCCGATCGGCTGGAGCACGATCTGGATCATCGCCGAGCCGAACACCAGGATGTAGCTGAAACCGAGCAGCCGGACTCGTGGCGCCACGTTCTCCTCGTCGTCGCGCCAGGGACGTCTGCCGATAATCAGCAGGTAGGCGCCCATGATCAGCGCCAGCGCCGCGAGGGCCAGCGAGGCCAGCTGAACCACGGCTGTCACTTCTGCCGGCATTGCGCCACGGATAGTAATAGGGCGGCCCCCCGCCCGCGATCACATCCTTCGGCTTCATACACTGTTGGCCCATGCCTCGCTCCGAGCCGATCAAGGCCGTCCGCGGCGTTCGCGACATCCTTCCGCGCGATCGTCCGTTGTGGCGCGCCGCCGAGCGGGCGGCGGCGGAGGTCGCGACAAGGTTTGGTTATCAGGAGATCGTGACCCCGATCATCGAACACGTCGAGCTCATCGAGCGGGTGGGTGAAGACACGGACGCGATCGCCAAGGAGCTCTACCGTTTCGAGGACCGCGGCGCGGCCTCAACCAGGGTCCGCAGCCGGTTCGGCTGTATCTCTTCGGGCCGATGTTCCGCTACGACCGCCCACAGAAAGGCAGGTACCGCCAGTTCTTCCAGTTCGACATCGAGGCCATCGGTTCCTCGAGCGCGGCGCTCGACGCCGAGGTGATCGAGGTCGCGGCGGGCTGGCTGCGCGCGTCGGGGATCAGCGAGCTGAGGCTCGAGCTCAACTCGATCGGCGATCACGTCTGCCGGCCTTCCTACCTGGATCGTCTGCGCGAGTACTACCGCCCTCTCAAGACTCAGCTCCATGGTGACTGCCAGCGCCGGCTCGAAACCAACCCGCTGCGACTTCTCGATTGCAAGGTGCCGCAGGACCAGCCGTTCAAAGCCGGAGCGCCGAGGATCACCGACCACCTGTGCGAGCCTTGCGCGCAAGCATGGAGCCGGGTGCGGCGCTTGCTGGACGCGGCCGGCATCGAGTACGTCCACAATCCTTATCTAGTGCGCGGGCTGGACTACTACACGCGCACTGTCTTCGAGTTCTATCCGGCTGGCGCGAGCGGTCAGCAGGACGCGCTGGCTTCAGGCGGCCGCTATGACGGGCTGGCCGAGGCCGAGGGCTGGCCCTCAACCCCAGGGGTGGGCTTCGCCGGCGGATTCGACCGCGTGGTCGAGGTGATGACCGCGAATGGGGTGGAGGTGATCGCCGCTCCGGCGGCCGAGGTCGTGGTGCTCGGGGATGCGGGCCTCGAGGTCGAGGCCGCCGAGGTCGCGCGAATCTGCCGTCGGGCGCGTTCCGTAGCGGTCGACTACGAAGCCAGGAGCCTGGCGGCCAAGATGCGGTCGGCGGGCAGGCTTGGCGCCCGTTGGGTGGTCCTGCTCACCGCCGACGAAGCACCGCGCCGGGTCGCCCGGCTGCGCGACATGGCGAGTGGCGACCAGGCCGAGGTCGCATGGGACGCGCTTCCAGAGCTGCTGAGCAAGTGAGCAGGTGAGCGGGTTCACAGCTCCACACTGCGGCTCGCTGCGCGCTGCCGACGTGGGCCGCGAGGTCGAGCTGTACGGCTGGGTGGCCCGCCGCCGCGACCACGGCGGCCTGATCTTCATCGATCTCCGAGACCGGTGGGGCGCCGTGCAGGTCGTGTTCAACCCGGCGCAGGCGCAAGAGGCTCACGCGACGGCATCGGAGCTGCGTTCCGAGTATGTGGTCCGGGTGAGGGGCATGATCGGCCGGAGACCGCAGGGCTCAGAGAATCCACGCATGGCGACCGGCGAGATCGAGGTCACCGCCTCCGAGCTCGAAGTCATCTCCGTAGCCAAGACGCCGCCCTTCCAGATCGAGGACGAGGTGGATGCCGACGAGGCGACTCGGCTCAAGTATCGATACCTGGACCTTCGGCGCCCGCGCATGCAGCGGATGCTGGAGATGCGTCATCGAGTCGTCAACGCGATGCATCGCTACATGGATGCGAACGAGTTCGTCGAGGTCGAGACGCCGATGCTGCTCAAGGGCACCCCGGAAGGCTCGCGAGATTTCATCGTTCCGTCGCGATTGCATCCGGGCAACTTCTTCGCGCTTCCTCAATCGCCGCAGCAGCTGAAGCAGCTGCTGATGGTTGCGGGCGTGGGTCGTTACTACCAGATCGCCCGCTGCTTGCGTGATGAGGATCTTCGCGCGGATCGCGTGGTGGAGATCACGCAGCTTGACGTCGAAATGTCGTTCTGTACCGAGGAGGACGTGTTCGCCTTGATCGAGGGACTGTGGGTGCAGGTGTGGAACGAGGTGCTGGGAACGCAGATCACCACGCCGCTGCCGCGCCTGGACGTCCAGCAGTCGTTGCTGCGCTACGGGACGGACAAGCCCGACCTCCGCTACGAGCTGGACATCGCCGATGTCAGCGATGCCTTGCGCGAGACCAACGCGACGATCTTTCGCGCGGCGCTTGCCGAAGGCGGAGTCGTGCGCTGTTTGGCCGTCCCAGGTGGACGCGACATGTCGCGCCGCGAGCTGGACGAGCTGGCCTTGATCGCCAAGGGTGCCGGGGCCAAGGGCCTTGCCTGGCTGCCAGGTCCTCTGGACAAGCACATGGCGGAAGGTGAGCTGGCGGCGATCCGATCCGCTGCGCGGGCGGGCGAAGACGACCTCGTTCTTCTCGTGGCCGACCGCCGGCGAAAGGCAGAAACGGTGATGGGCCTGCTCCGGCGCGAGGTTGCGAGGCGCCGCAAGCTCATTCGCGAAGGGGAGTGGAAGTTCACCTGGATCTATCCCATGTATCTCTTCGAAGAGGATGACCAGGGCAAGCTCACCTACGGTCACCACCCATTCACGTCGCCGTGGCCCCAGGACATGCACTTGATCGATACACAGCCTTACGCGGTGCGCGCTCGCGCCTACGACTGCGTCGTCAACGGCCTGGAGATCGCGGGTGGCAGCATCCGCATCCACGATCGCGCCCTCCAAGAGCGAGTCTTCGAGATCTTGGGCATGAGCCGCGAGCGGATCCACGAGCAGTTCGGGCACCTGCTCGACGCATTCGAGTACGGCGTGCCGCCGCACGGCGGCATCGCGTCGGGCATCGACCGCCTGATGATGGCGATGACGGGGACCGACAACATCCGCGACGTCGTCCCGTTCCCCAAGACCCAGAGCCACCAGGACCTCATGCTCGGCGCCCCGAGCCCGGCCGATCCGGAGCTGTTGAAAGAGCTGCACATTCAGGTCGTCCCGCCTGACAAACCAGCCCGGTAACATGGGCTTGCTTCCAAAGGGGCGCAGCTGACGTGCGCGTTGCCCAACAGACGATCGTTAGGGACCCCGGAGTCCGGATAGCCGACCAAATGCCCGCTAGAGGACCCCACGAAATCTTCGATTTCGCGGGGACCCCCCTAAGACGGGACTTGGAAAGCCAAGGCAGGGGACCCACCTGAGCTCGCTCAGGACAACCCACCGCTGCGTCCCGGAGGGAGCCTTTTGCAGTCGCTGCTGAGAGTCGTGCCGCCAGGCCTGGTGGTGGCCGTGCTCGCGGTGTTCATCCTGTCGCAGCTCTTCTACGCGTTCCTGCGCTACCGCCGCCGGGCCTATCTCCCAATCCTCGTGATGACCGCGACCGGCTTCGGTCTTGGCCAGCTCTGGGACTACCTTGGGCTCCCCTCACTTCGCATGGGACAGGCCAACATCGTGCCCGCGATCTTGTTCGCGCTCCTGCTGCAGCCGCTCGCGCGTTTCGTGCCCCGGTTGCAGCGCCAGCCCAAGGAACCGGCCGCCCCAGCCGCCGGCGGGCAGCCGCGCACTTAAGGTGGCCTGTAGGCCGGATTTATTCCGGCCGTCCCCCTGCGTGGCGTGGCAGTACCCAGCACGGCGAGGAGTGAGCAATTCAAGAAAATCCGAACCTTTCCGGAAGTAGAGCAGCCGCGCGCGAAGGGCCCGGCGATGAGACGGAACCGATCGGGTTCCGTCTCATATAACCTTCGGTTGTTTACAGGCTGCGCTAGGGGGGTATTCCACCAGTGACATCACAGAGCTTCATGTGGTTGGCGTTTGGGATCGCCGCCCTCGTGGTGGCGCTGGCCCTGGCCGCAGTGCTGCTGCGAGTGCGCCGAACGCTAGGGGCTGTTGAAGAATTGCTGGAGACCACCAACGAAGAGATGAAGGAGACGCTGCCCGAGGTGCGCCAGACGATTGGCAATGTCAATGACATCACCTCGGGTGTGAACATCGGGCTCCGGACGGCAGGGAGCGGCGCGGCGGCCGTCGGCCGCGGCGTCAAGGCTGCCGTGTACGGCGTGAGGGTGGCGGGCAGGAGCTTATTTCGCCAGGTATTAGGAGGTTAGCTGTGGCCGAGGAAACAAACGGCAGCGGTGGTGGTGGCGGATTCGGCTGGTTCATCCTGGGTGGCCTGATCGGCCTCGTGGCCGGCGCATACATCGCATCGGGCCCAGGACGCGGACAGGTCGACAACCTGAGAAACAAGACGATCGAGCTCTCCGGCAGCGAACCGGTTCAGAAGGCAAGGGAAGCGGCGCAGAAGGCGCGCCAGATGGTGACCGATCCCGACCACCCGGTGGGCAAGGCCATCCAGGATGGTGTCGCAGCCGCGAAGCGGAAGCGCGAGGAGCTCGAGGCGGCTGCCGCGCGGAAGCTGCAGCCGATCAACGGCGAGGAAGCCAAGTAGCGGAATGGCGAAGCGCGATCTCGCGGAGCTGAAGATCCCGGCGTCGGCGGCCTTCATACCCGTCGCGAAGCGGGTGGCCTCGACGCTGGGTGGCCAGCTCGGGCTCAGCCTCGTCGATCTCGACGAGCTGTCCATCGCGCTCACGCAGGCATGTGACAGCGCCATCGCGGCCGCGAACAACCTGGACGGCCCCGCCGACCTGAAGCTGAACTACTTCGCGACCGATCGAGCACTGGTCGTCGACGTGGACCTCGTTCCCAACGAAGCGCACCTCAAGGTGGGCCCGGCGGTGCCGGTCGTGGAGGTCGACGCGGAGCTCCAGCGGCTCGCATACGAAATGATTCGCTGCTTCGTGGACGACTTCCGGCCGGAGGTCGAGCCGCGAACGGGACACGTTCGATTCCGCATGGTCAAGTACCTGGCTTCCTAACCGCGCCAAACTAAACGTATTGGCTGCCAAGCCGCGGCTGTCCCGTGAGGAGCTGCGGGCCCTCCACCGTCGCTACAAGGAGACAACGGACCCCGCAGAACGCGATCGCATTCGCGCGCAGCTTGTTGACGCCTATCGAGACTTCGTCTACTTCCTGGCGCGAAAGTTTCAAAACCGAGGCGAGCCGCTGGACGACATCGTGCAGGTCGGCTACCTCGGCCTCATCAAGGCTATCGATCGCTTCGATCCCGACCTTGGCTACGAGTTCACGACCTTCGCGACCCTGACCGTTGCGGGCGAGATCAAGCGCCACTTCCGCGACAAGGGGACCGCGATCAGGTTTCCACGCCGCCTGCAGGAGCTCCATCAATCCGTGGTGCGCGTCAACGAGCAGATGAAAAACGAGCTCGGACGCGAACCGACGGTTGCCGAGCTGGCCGAGCGGCTTGGGGTGACGCCGGACGACGTGACGGAGGCGATGGAAATCGGGCCGGCCTACGTGCCGCTGTCTCTCGACCAGCCGATCGGCTCGAGCGATGGCCAGGACGCGCGCGCGGTTGCGGACCAGATCGGCAGCGAGGACCCTGAGCTCGACCGCGTCGAAATGCGCGACTTGCTGAACCGCGCGATGGAGCACCTGACGCCGCGCGAGCGCGCGATCATGGCCATGCGATTCTATGAGCAGATGTCACAGTCAGAGATCGCGCGACGGCTGGGCATCAGCCAGATGCACGTCTCGCGACTGCAGCGGGCGGCTCTGGAGCAGTTGCGAAAGTACGTCCCGCAAGAAACCGCCTGAACAAATGGCCTAGACGTGCCACTTGTCGAGTCGCGCATGCCGGCCGACCCGCTGGTGCTGTTCCGGCGCTGGTACCGCGAGGCGGAACACAAGGGTTCGCTCCAGCCGGACGCGATCGCGCTGGCGACGGCTGACGCGCGAGGAGCGCCTTCCGTGCGCATGGTGCTTTTCAAGGGATTGGACGGAAGGTTCATCTTCTTCACCAACTACGACAGCCGCAAGGGCCGCGACCTCGCCGCAAACAATCGCGCTGCGCTCGTCTTCTACTGGCCGGCCACACGGCACCAGGTAAGAGTTTCGGGTCGGGTGGCGAAGTTGCCACGCGCGGCGTCGACCGCCTACTTTCGTTCGCGGCCGCGCGGCGCCCAGCTTTCGGCGCTGGCTTCGCGGCAGAGCCGCGTGGTCGGCTCGCGTGCCGAGCTGGAGAGGGCGGTGGCAGAGCTCGATAAGCGCTACCCCGAAACGGTGCCCCTGCCGCCGGATTGGGGTGGCTATGCGCTGCGGCCGGAATGGATCGAGTTCTGGGAGAACCGCCCCGATCGCCTGCACGACCGCATTCGGTACGTTCGCCGGCGTCAACGCGGTTGGCGGCTCGAGCGTCTCGCCCCCTAGATGAGTGCAGTGCGCCGGATGCCACTCGCCGGTGGGATCGTCCTAGGCGGCCGGGCGCGGCGGCAAAGCCGCGGCGCTGAAGCCGGCGTCGTCTCCTGCGCGCGCTCAGTCACGCATCTACGCGATGCGCTCCCTCGCGTGCTCGTCGTCTCCTTGGCTCCGGCCGCCGATGGCGCCCACCGGCTGCGTGGCCCCGTCGCCCTACACTTGATCAGCCCCGTATGACCGGGAACGAGATCCGCACACGTTTTCTAGAGCATTTCGCGAGTCGGGAGCATCTGGTCCTTCCCAGCGCGCCGCTGGTGCCGCAAGGGGACCCGAGCACGCTCTTCATCTCGGCCGGAATGCAGCCGCTCAAGCCCTACTACCTGGGTTTGAGCCAGCCGCCCGCGCCCAGGCTCGCGAGCTGTCAGAAGTGCCTGCGCACAGGCGACATCGACGAGGTGGGCAAGACCGACCGTCACCACACCTTCTTCGAGATGCTCGGCAACTTCGCTCCGACCGGCGACTACTTCAAAGAAACAGCGATCCCGCTGGCATGGGAGCTTGTGACGCAGCGATTCAGCATGCCCGTTGACAGGCTGCGCGTCACCATCCACCCGAGCGACGACCAGGCTCACGAAATCTGGATGCGGGAGCCGGGGATGAGCGCGAAGCACATCACCCGGCTGGAGGACAACTGGTGGGGACTCGGCGAGGGGCCGTGCGGTCCAGACTCCGAGATCTGGTGGGATCGTGGCCGCGATGCAGGCTGCGGTCAGGAGGACTGTGTCCCCGACCACTGCGACCGCTTCACCGAGTTCTGGAACCTGGTTTTCCCGCAGTACGACCAGCGCGGTCCGATCGCGGGCACCTCGGGAGAGGCAGTGCGGCGGGGTTTGGAGGACGGCAGCCTCGTCCCGCTGAAACGACCTGCGATCGACACGGGCATGGGTCTCGAGCGCATCAGCTACATCCTGCAGGGCAAGACCAACGTTTTCGAGACCGACCTGTTCGAGCCGGTCATCAATCGGATTCGCGGCCTGTCAGGCAAGCAGTCGGAGTTCTCGGAACGAATCGTGGCCGACCATGTTCGCGCGGCATGCTTCGTGATGCTGGACGGCGTCACGCCAAGCAATGAAGGACGCGGGTACGTCTTGCGCCGGTTGATTCGCCGAGCGACTCTTCACGCGGAGCGCCTGGCGATGCGCTCGGACGTTGGCCAGCTCGTCGACGATGTCGTCACGGTGATGAGCGTCCCCTATCCCGAGCTGATCGGGCAGAAGGATCGGATCCAGGCCGGGATCAACCAGGAAGCGGCTCGATTCCAGCGCACGCTCAACGCGGGCATGGAGCGATTCGAGCGCATCGTCGCCAGGCACCCGAAGGTCATCTCAGGCGCCGACGCATTTCTCCTGCACGACACGTTCGGGTTCCCCATCGACCTCACGCGCGAGCTGGCGGCAGAGCGCGGCCTCCAGGTCGACGAGGAAGGCTTCAGAGCCGCGATGGCGGCGCAGAAGCAGCGGTCGCGCCGCGAAGTGCCGAAAGGCTGGCTCACAGTGAAGGAGTTTCCGAAATCGGAGTTCACCGGTTACGGGGAGCTCGCGACGCAAACGTCGATCCTGGCCATCCGCAAGGACGGGCAACCCGCCGATCGGGCAGCCGAGGGAGAGGAGGTCGAGGTTTTCCTCGAGCGCACTCCTTTCTATGCGGAGTCCGGCGGGCAGATTGGCGACACCGGCACGATCTCGACCGAGAGCGGCCGCATGCGCGTCGAGGATACGCAGAAGCCCGCGGACGACGTCATCGCCCATCTTGGATCCGTGGTCACGGGTGAGCTGCGCGTCGGCGAGCCGGCGACGGCAGCGGTCGACGCCGGGCGCCGGAGGCAGATCGCGCGGCACCACTCCGCGACCCACCTGCTGCACAAAGCGCTGCGCGAGACCCTGGGCGATCACGTCCAGCAGAAGGGCTCATGGGTCGGACCTGATCACACCACGTTCGACATCCCGCTGAACCGGGCAGTCACCGACGATGAGCTCAAGCGCATCAACCGGCGAATGGAGGACAAGATTCGCGAGGCGTTGCCCTTCCACGAGAGCCATAAGCCTTACAAGGAGGCGGTGGCGGAGGGCGCCATGCACCTGTTCGACGAGAAGTACGGGGATGTCGTGCGTGTGGTCTGCTTTGGCGACTGGACATGCGAGCTGTGCGGTGGCACGCACGTGGCGAACACCGCCGACATCGGGCCGGCCGTGATCGTGTCGGAGTCGAGCATCGGCTCCGGCCTGCGCCGCATCGACATGGTGGTCGGTGAGGCCGCCGACGGGCTCATCTGGCGCGAGCGCAAGCTGCTCGCGGAGCTGGCGCGATCATTCAACGCCGCCCCGGACCAGCTGCCGGAACGGCTCGAATCGCTCCGCAGCCAGCTCAAAGAGGCCGAGCGCCGGCTCAAGACGCTGGCAGAGCAGCTGCGCACGGCCAGGGTGAAGGGCCAGGGCGGCAACGGGCTGGCGGTCAAGAGCGGCAAAGTGCCGTTCGTGACGGAGACCGTCGAAGCCTCCAGCGAGGAGGAGCTGGCGGCCTACGCCGACCGCTATCTCGAGATGGTGAAGTCCGGCGTCGTAACCGTTGTGGCCGGTGACAAGTTTGTGATCAAGGTGTCGAAGGACCTGACGCCTGAATACGACGCTGCCCGCCTGGCGGCCCTTCTGGGCAAAGGCGGGGGCCGGCCGCAGCTGGCGCGCGGGACGCTGACGATGCCCGCCGCCGAGGCGTTCCAGCGCCTCGAAGAGGCGTTGGGAGCCGGCGCCAAGTGACCAAGTTCAAGTTCCTACGCAAGCGGAGCGACTACTACCGCCACTTCACCGTGCTCGACATCGGCACTGACCTCATCAAGGTGCTGGTGGTGCGACGGGACGGCCTGGACGGTGAGGTCCTTGGAGTCGGGCGCGAGCCACAGGCGCCGGCCGCCATGTCCGGGGGCGCGATCGCCGACCTGGAGTCGGTGATCCAGTCCTGCAACCGGGCCCTGGAAGCGGCGGAGGACATGGCGAAGACGGTCCCCGGCCAGGTCGTCGTCGGGATCGCCGGCGAGCTGATCAAGGGTTTCTCCTCCACGATCGCCTACCCGCGCGAGGACTCCAAAGGCCGCGTGAAGTCGGGCGAGGTGTCGGCGATGCTCCAGATGGTGCAGCGCCGCGCGTTGCGCGAGGCCCAGCACCTGCTGGAGCTGGAGCGAAGCTACGGCCAGCTCGAGGCGCGGCTGGTCCACTCGGCCATCACCAACATCAGGGTTGACGGCTACCCGGTCACCAACCCGGTCGGCTTTACCGGCAAGAATCTCGAGATCACCGTCTTCAACACATTCGCGCCGATGACGCACATCGACGCCATCGACTCCGTGGTGCGCGAGCTCGACCTCGAGCTGGCTGCCGCCGTCGCGCAGCCGTATGCGCTCGCTCGAGCGTGCGCGAGCGAAGAGACATGGGCCGAGGGCGGCATCTTCGTCGACGTCGGCGGCGGCACCACCGACGTCGCGCTGGTACGCGACGGCGGTGTCGAGGGCACGCGCATGTTCAACCTCGGCGGCCGCGCCTTCACACGCCGGCTGGCGCTTGCTTTCGGCCTCAGCTACGAGGAGGCCGAAGCCCGCAAGCTCCGTCACTCCGAAGGGCTTCTGTCCGCCGAGCAGCACCGGCAGGTCTCGGAGCTTCTAAGCGCGGATGCCGAGGTCCTGCTGCAGGGGCTGGCGCTGAGCGTCAAGGAGCTGTCACGCGGCGAGAGGCTGCCGACGAACATCTATCTATGTGGGGGAGGCAGCCTGCTGCCCGAGCTCACCCTGGAGATGGTCAAGAACCATTGGGCGACCGGCCTGCCATTCCCGCGCGAGCCGCGCATCCGGCACCTGGTGCCGCCTGACGTCCGCAACCTCACCGATTCGACCGGTCAGCTTTCGAGCCCACAGGACATCGCTCCGATGGGTCTCGCCAATCATGCCTTGAGAACTGAAGCCGAGGACCGCGCCCGGATGAATACCGTCATGCGCCGGGTCCTAAGCGGTATAAAGGTATGAGTTCCGCCTCTCCAGGAGACATGTAAACGCTATGGCAACCAACCCCATCTACGTCGAGACAGAGGAGGAGATCCCCGAGGTCGTCGAGCGGCTTCGCCGTTATCGCGGCGACGACACCATGCTCGTGCTGCCGATGCGTTCCCGCATCGGGCAGAGCCGCTTCAACTTCCAGCTCCTGCGCAACTACGCCGCGCGGATGGGCAAGCGCGTCACGGTCGTATGCGACGACCCGGCGGTGCAAAAGATGGCATCCGAGAGCGGATTCCCGGTGTACGGAGCCGTGGGTCCGCTGGGCGAGGGCATCGCTTCAGAGCCCGAGGAGGCACCGCCGCCGCGACGCTGGTGGCAGCGCCGGATGGTGGCGCCGGTGACCCACGTCGGTGTCGCGGCGCCGACGAAGCTGCTGACCAAGAGCGCAACCGAGATCAAGCCCGGTCGCTTCCTGCTCTACACGGCCGCGGCGCTCGTGCTGCTGGTCGGACTGGGCGCGGCGGCCATCCTCGTGCCCTCCGCATCAGTGACGCTCATCGCGCAGGCACAGCCCTTCTCAGAGCGGGACGTGGAGATCCAGGCGCAGCCGGGCAAGGCGCCGATTCGGGTGCGGGCAAGCGTCATCTCGCAGTCGGACTCGCAGGGCTTCAAGACCACCGGAGTCAAGCAGGTGCAGCTGGCCCCGGCAACGGGAACCGTCACATACTCGAACGCGTTCTCCCCACCGAGCTGCCCGGGACCGAACTGTGGATCCCCTGGGCTCGTGATGCGTGTGGGCCAGCGTCTGCAGAACTCCAACGGCCTTCTCTTTGCGCAGACGACGAACATCGCTCCTTACGGAGGAGTCCTTGTACCTTGGAAGCAAACTGCCCAGGCGAATGTGCAGGCCGTCCTTCCCGGCTCGACTGGAAACGTCGGCTCGAACACGATCACCACGATCATCGATAGCGTTTACGACCCGACCAAGGTGACTGTGACCAACCCGCAGGCGACTGGCGGCGGCTCGGACCCATCGTCCACGCCTCAGATGACGGTGACCGATTTCGACGCGGCCCGGGCCCAGATGGAGCAGCAGTTCCATCAAGCGATCGCGCAGAAGCTCCAGGCCGCGACGCAGAACGGCGAGAAGCTGAGCGAGGCCATAGTCTTCGACGCGCCGCAGTTCAACACCGACCATCAGCCCGGTGACACGGCGCCGAGCTTCACCGGGACGATGACAGTCGTCGGTGAAGGCGACTACTACTTCGACTCAGACGTCACAAAGGCGTTTCAGGCTTACCTGTCGCAGCGCGTGCCGAACGACCAGGAGCTGCTCACGGAGAGCGGCACGCAGGTGACCTACCGATTGCTGAGCGCCAACAAGGGTGGAAACCTGACCTTCGTCGGCAGCGCCACGGCTTTCATAGCCCAGAAGCTCGACGAGTCCAAGATCCGGGCGCAGATCGTGGGCCGGCCGGTGACGAGCGCCAAGATCTACCTGCAGACGCTGGGGGTGAAGTCTGTCGTCATCAAGGAATCGCCGATGACACTGCCGCTCATGCCTGTGCTGTCGAAGCGAATCGCGATTCACTACGTGGTCGAGTCGGGTGCGGTGCCGACGACGACCACGCCAACCGCCACTCCGTCGCCGGGACCGTCTCCGACCCCAAAGCCTTAGTCGTTAGAGTGCGGATACTGGCGGTCGATCCGGGCTCGAAGCGTGTTGGCGTCGCGCTCAGCGACCCCACCGAGACCATCGCCCAGGCGCTCGCGACCGTGCCTGCCGAGCCTGAGGACACCCTCCCGAGGCGGCTGGCTGAGATCGCGATCAGTCACGATGCGCAACGCATCATCGTTGGGCTGCCCCTTCGCCTCGATGGCACGCACGGTCCGGAGGCAGCCACCGCGAGGCGGCTCGCCGATGCGATCCGGCGCGAATCACATCTGCCGGTGGAGCTCGTCGACGAGCGACTGACGACGGCCGCCGCCCAGCGCGCACTCATCGCGGGCGGCGTCAAGCGCGACCAGCGGCGCCGGGGTGTCGATCGGGTCGCGGCTACGATGTTGTTACAAGGCCATCTCGACAATCGGCGGAGACACAAGCCTGGCTGAAGACGAAGAACACCCAAAGCACATCACCCTGATCGACGAGGCGGGCCGCGAGCGGCAGTTTCGGCTCCACGATGCGTTCGACCACAAAGGCGGCGTGTACTACCTCGTCGAGAACGTCGACGACCCATCGCAGGTCTTGCTGCTGCGCGAGGCGGGCAGCGAACTCGAGACGGTCGACGGCGAGGAGTTTCAGCGCGTCATCGCCGCCCTCGAAGAGGATGACGTCGAGTGAGGCGGCTTGCAGCCCTGCTGGTGGTCATCGCGATCCTTGGCTTCGGGACGACGCGCGGGCTCGACTGGTGGAACTACAACGTGTATACGCCGGTTTCGACCACCAGCCAGCAGGTTGTCTTTCACATCGACAGGGGTGAGCTGGCCACCCAGATCAGCGAAGACCTCTACCTGCAGAAACTCATCCGCGACCGGAACGCCTTTGACCTCTATGTCAGGCTCAACAACGCCGCGGCGAAGTTCGAAGCCGGCACCTTTCTGCTCAACCGCAACATGAACCTGGCGCAGATCGTCGAAGCCCTACAGCATGGCCGGCCGGACCAGGTTGTCGTCACGATCCCGGAAGGATTCCCGCTCAAGTTCCAGGCCGCGTACGTGGAGAAGTCCGGCGTGGGCACCGCGGCCGACTACCTCAGCGCCGCGAGAGATCCGGCAGTTGCCGCGACATACGACTTCTTGGCGTCGCGGCCTTCCGATGCCGAACCACCCTTGGAGGGCTACCTGTTCCCGGATACCTACCTGATCGACCGCTCGGCAGGCGTCAAGGAGCTCGTCAAGGCTCAGCTCGTGCAGTTCGGAACCGTGTTCTCGCCGGCGCTGCGCGACCAGATCAAGCAGCCGGCGGCCGGTCGTCCAGCCGAGTCAGTTGAGGCGATTGTCATTCTCGCGTCGATGGTCGAACGCGAAGCCAACAATGAATCGGACCGCCGCAACGTCTGCAGCGTGTACTACAACCGGCTGAAGATCGGCATGCCGCTCGGCGTAGACGCCACGCTGTTGTATGGCCTCGGCAGGCTGACGCCCGAGCCGACCTATCCGGAGCTGCAGGCGAACAATCCGTGGAACACACGCCAGCATGCAGGGCTTCCGCCCGGGCCGATAAGCAATCCGGGCAAGGCGGCGCTTCTGGCGTGCATCAATCCGCCCCAGACCCCCTACCTGTACTACTTCACGGACCCGCAAGGAGTCACGCACTTCGAGACCAATCACGACGACTTCTGCCGCGATCTGCAACAGCACGGCATGAGCTGCTGAGGCGTCCTGCGACGGAGGTCCGACGCGTATTCGCGGCATCGACGGCCGGAGCCAAGGAGAGGGTGGCGCAAGGAGGAGCGCACACCTTTGGGGCCCCCGCGCGAAGCGCGGGAGGATGCGCAGCGCCGGGCCCCTCGACGCTGGCTTCAGCGCCGCGGCGTGAGCCGCCGCGCCCGGCCGCCTAGGACGCGAAGATGCGAGGAGCTTCCGGCGCAGGACGCCACGTCTACCTGCTCGGACATAACATTTCCTATTCGGCGAGCCCGGCCATGCAAAACGCCGCCTTCGCCGCCGTGGGTCTGGACTGGGTCTACGAGCTGCTCGACATCCCACCGAGCGAATTGCCAACCGCTGTTCGCAAACTTCGTGCTGAAGACGCCGGCGGCGCCAACGTGACGATCCCGCACAAGCTGACCGTGATGGATCACCTCGACGTCATCGACCCCGAGGCCCTGCGGGCGCGCGCGGTCAACACGATCTCTCGGGAAGGCCATCGCCTCGTCGGGTCGAACACCGACGTGGCCGGCATCCGGTCCGCGGTCGCGGACGTCGGCATAGAGCCACGAGGCGCCGACGTCGTCATCCTCGGCGCCGGTGGGTCGGCGCGCGCCGCCGCGGCCGCGCTCGAAGGCGCACACCTGACGTTCGTGGCCAGGCACCCCGACGAAGCGGACGTGCCCGGGCGCGTCGCGGCATGGAACGACCCGGAGTGGTCCCGCAAGTCGCGCTCGGCCGACCTCCTGTTGAATGCGACGCCGTTGGGCAGGCGGGACGAGATGCCGCTCAGGCCCAACGCCCTCCCACGGGATGGAGCGGTCATCGACCTCGTCTACGTGACCGGCGGTACGCCGCTGGTTCGCAAAGCGCGCTCGCTCGGGCTGCGCACAGCCGATGGATGGGGAATCCTCCTGGCGCAAGGGGCCCGCTCTTTCGAGATTTGGACCGGAAAACCCGCTCCGCTCGAGGCCATGCGGCAAACTCTCCCGAAATGAACCAGGTCGCGGACGTCAACCACGTGCTGGTGGCGATTGTTTGGGCGGTGGTCGGAGCCGGCGGCGGCTGGCTGGTGCGGTGGGGCTCGGTGCGGCTCGCCAAGCTGGAGGAGCTCGAACCGGGCAGCAAGCCCTGGCAGGTGTGGGGACCGCCCATCGCGTCCGCGCTGGTCTTCGCAATCTTCGGCTACGAGCTCGGAGCCTCATGGCTGCTGCTCCTGCACAGTGTTTTCGGCCTCGTTCTGGTGCAGGTGATCTTCTTCGACTTCGAGCACCGGCTGATCCTTGACCGCGTGATCTTTCCATCGATGGCGCTGGCGCTGATTGCCAGCCTCTTCAATCAGCCTTGGTGGGCGGGATTGGCGACGGGCCTTGCGGCGGGCCTTCTATTTCTCCTGCTTGCGGTGGTGGGGGCACTCATTTTCAAAGCGGACGCTCTCGGCTTCGGGGACGTGAAGTTCGCGGCGTTCATGGGCCTGCTCCTGGGTCCGCTGCCGACGATCCAGGCTCTGTTCTACGGCGTGTTCCTCGCCGGCCTGGCCGGGATCGGCATCATCATCTGGCGGCGATCATTGAAAGGCACGATCGCATACGGCCCGTACCTTGCCGTGGGGACTCTGATTGTGCTCTTCCAAATGCATTAGGGTAGGCGCCGCGGTGCCTGCTGAACTCCTCCCCGGCGAGAACCTGATTCTCAAAACCCATCAGCACTGGATCGTGCTCGCGAAATCGCTGGTGATACCGCTGGTGCTGCTCGTGATTGCGGCCATCGTCGACTTCACGGTGCGGTCAGGCACCGGCATCGCCCACTTCCGCACGATCGTGACGCTCGCGGCCATCGCAATCGCGGGACTGTGGCTGATCGTGGTCTGGATTCGCTGGCAGGCGACCGCCTACACGCTGACCGACCAGCGCATCAAGATCGAGGCGGGCGTGTTCGGCCGATCATCAAAGGTGATACCCATCGACCGCATCCAGGACTGCACCACCAAGCAGACGCTCTTCGGCCGAATGGTCGGGTACGGACGGGTGGAGGTCGACGCGGCCGGTGTTCAGGGGGCGGAGGTGCTCGACCACCTGCCCCATCCGGCGGAGTTCCGCGACCAGGTCTTCGTGCAGTCAGAACGGCGTCGTGGGGGCGCCCCGAGCTCAGCCGCGCCGGCGAATCCGAGCGGCGTCTAGCCCTGCGGCGGACACTTATCCCCACGAACTCTGAGGCTTTGCCGTGAGTTCGCGGGGACCCCGTACATTGGCTCTCATCGGCTTCATGGGTTCGGGTAAGACGCTCGTCGGCGCGTTGGTCGCGCAGCGAGCCGGTGCCGTTTTTCACGACCTCGACCTGATGATCGAAGACGTGGCGGGCATGGCCATCTCCGACATCTTTGCGACCCGGAGCGAGGCCGCGTTCAGGGCCATAGAGTCAGAGCTCCTGCCTCAGGCATTGGAGCCGGGTTCGGTCGTCGCCCTTGGTGGAGGTACTCAGGTGGACGACCGCAACTGGCATCTGATCAGAGAGCGGGCGATGACGGTGTATCTGAAAGCGTCTTTCGACACGATCTGGACGCGCATCAGCGGCCTGACCGTGAGACCTCTCGCCGCGGGCAAGGCGCGCGCGAAGCTCGAGGCGCTCTTCGAGCAGCGCCGGCCTCGGTACGAGGAAGCGGATCACGCGGTCGATGCGAACCGCGACCTGGACGCGGTGGCGATGGAGGTGCTGCATCTATGGTCCGCCTGATAGTCGATGCGGCGCGGGGCAGCTACCCCGTGATCATCGGCACCGACGTCCAACGCGAGCTGCGCAACGTCGTCCGCAGGTTGGATCCTTCGTCGGCGGTGATCGTGACCGACTCCAACGTGCGGCCGTGGGCGCACAAGGTCGGGAAGGCGATCAAGCCTTCTGGCGTCAAGCCGTCGATTCATGTCGTGCCTCCGGGCGAGCGCTCGAAATCGATGACGGCGTTGGGCGACGTGCTCGCGTTTTTCGAGAGACAGAAGATCGATCGTGGTGGGCTCGTCATTGCCGTCGGCGGCGGCACGGTGGGGGACCTGGCGGGGTTTGCGGCCTCGATCTGGCTGCGCGGGATTCGCCTTGTCGCCGTACCGACCACGTTGCTGGCGATGGTCGACTCCAGCATCGGCGGCAAGACCGGCGTGAATGGAACGCGCTCGAAGAACGCCATCGGGACGTTCTGGCCGCCATCTGCGGTGGTGGCCGACATGGCCTGCCTCGAAACGCTGCCGCCGGTGCACTTCCGAGATGCTTTCGCCGAGGTTGTAAAGTACGGCGTCGCGATGGACCGCGGCATCTTCGAGCTCCTGCAAGAGGAGAGCTCGCGCCTGCTCGCGGGCGACCGGCGCACGCTCGAACGCGTGGTTTTCCGGTGCGTCACGGCCAAGGCACTCGTGGTGGCGAGAGACGAGCGGGAGCGAGGTCCGCGAGCAATCCTCAACTACGGCCACACGGCCGGCCATGCCCTCGAAGCTGCGACGGGATTCCGTGTCTCTCACGGTCGAGCGGTCGCGTTCGGAATGCGTGTGGCGGCCAGGATCGCGCTGGCGCTCGACTTGTGCGGACCACGGCTCGTCGAGGCGCAGGACGCGCTGCTGACCGAGTATGGACTGCCCGATCGTGCGCCTTCCGCCGACCCGGCCCGCGTCCTGGCGGCGATAACCCGTGACAAGAAGGCACGCCGCGGACGTGTCGCGTGGGTGATGCCGCGGCGCCTCGGCCACGCGGAGCCCGGGCACCCCGTGCCATCCGCGGTCGTCCGCAGGTTCGTTCGCAAGGCCCTCGCGTGAAGCGGATTCTCATCGTCAACGGTCCCAACCTGAACCTGCTCGGCAAGCGGGAGCCGCACATCTACGGGACGAAGTCGCTGGCCGACCTCACCAAGGTAGTGCGCGCAAAGGCGCGTGAGCTCGGCGTGCAGGTGAGCTTTATCCAGAGCAATCATGAGGGCGAGCTGATCGACTTCTTGCAGAAGGAAGCCCCTGGCTCGCTCGGCATCGTCATCAACCCCGGCGCGCTATCGCACTACTCGCTGGCTTTGTTCGATTGCTTGCAGGCGGTTGCGGTGCCGGCGGTGGAGGTTCACATCTCGAACATCCACGCGCGTGAGGAGTTTCGTTCCAGGAGTGTCACCGCTCGCGCCGCGCGCGGCGTCATCACCGGACTTGGCTTCACCGGCTATTTGCTCGCGATGGAATACCTGGCCCAGGAATGATTTCGACCAATGACTTCCGCAACGGGACCATGTTCGAGATGGATGGGCAGCTGCTCGAGGTCGTCAGCGTCGAGCACATCAAGCTCGCGCGGGCAGGCGCCGTCATCAAGGCGAAGCTGCGCAACCTGCTGACCGGGTCGATCTTCGAGCAGAGCTTCCGGAGTGGCGACAAGTACCGGACCGTCCGCATCGACAAGACCGAGGCCACCTACCTGTACTCGGACGGCACCCATCACTACTTCATGGACACCCGCACGTACGACCAGGTGCCCGTGGATGAGGAGCTCCTGGAGTCAGTGCTGCCACTTCTCAAAGAAGGCAGCCCCGCGTATCTGCTGACATACCAGGGCAAGCTCATCGGAGTCGAGCTGCCGATCAACGTCGAGCTGCGCGTCGTCGAGACCGATCCCGGCTTCAAGGGCGATACGGTTTCCGGCGCCACCAAGCCGGCCAAGCTCGAAACCGGCGCGGTGATCCAGGTCCCGCTTTTCATCCAGACGGGCGACCTGATTCGCGTCGACACGCGCTCGCAGACGTACATGGAGCGGGCCTAACCCAGAGCGAAGCCCCGGCGCCAGGGCGTACGATGCGGCGTTGTGGGCAGCAATGGAGCGTTGGGTGCGGTGCGCGTGGCCAATGAAGTCATCGCCAGCATTGCGGCTCTCGCTGCATGCGAGATGGAGGGCGTCTCGGGCATGGACGAGGCCGCGGCCCGTCATTTCGGCGACTGGGTGCGCCGCCAGACAGCGCACCGAGGTGTTCGTGTGCAGGTCGAAGCCGATCGGTCCATTCACCTGGAAGTCTTCATAACCGTCGACTCCGAGGCGAAGCTGTCCGAGGTGGCGAGCGCGGTCCAGGGGAACGTGGTCGAAGCGACCGAGAGGATGCTCGGGCTCGAGGTCGGCGAGGTCAACGTCTTCGTGTCCAGCATCGCCTTCGCCAGATAGGAACCTGGCGTGGGGAAGCGGCACCAGGCCAGGGAGCTGGCGCTCAAGGTCCTGTTTCAGCTCGAGGCATCGGACGACGACCCCGAGGAGGTCCTCAGCTATCACGCCGGCGAGGGCGCGGCCACCCCAGATGTAGCCGCGTTTGCGGGCCAGCTCGTGCGCGGTGTGATCACCAACCGCGAGAGA
>MNES01000059.1:0-3662 GCA_001917815.1 Chloroflexi bacterium 13_1_40CM_65_17
CTCGAGCTTTCCGGGCCTGCACTGGTGGTACCGCTGGGACGATCACGGTATCGGCTATCGGGAGGGCTATCCGCTTGCCGCTCATTGGACTGTGGTCGCGGTTTCTCGCTTGGCAACAGTGGACCTGACCCAGGCGATGCAGCTCGTGCAGTTCGCCATCGCCCCATTGGGAGCCCTGGGTGTCTATGCCTTTTGCGCGTGGCGTCTGCGCCGTCCGTTGGCGGGCCTGGTGGCCGGCGTCGCGTATCTTCTGAGCCCGCTGACGTGGACGTTCTTCGTTGATTGGGGATTGTTCGCGAACCAGGTTGGAACCGTTCTGTTCATGCCCTCGGTTATTGCGCTCGACGTTTTCTTCGAGGAATGGTCCGCTGGACGCCGAGGCTGGAAGTGGCGATTGGCCGCTGTCGGCACGATCGGCCTGGTGGCGCTTACGGGCCTCGTGGCGCCGTTCCTCCTTGGTGCCGAGGTGGCCACGATCTTTCTCTACCTGTTGGCGGTCAGGGGTCGCGGACTGCAGTCTCGCGCGCGCTGGCTGTTTCTTACTGCACCGCTGCTCGTACTGGGCAGCTTTCTGCTAACAGCGTTCTGGTCGCTACCGCAGCAGGAGTACCTGCGCTTCATTGGCAGTCACGTGCCGCCGCGGGCGTTTGACTCCGGGCTCTTTCCCACATGGGATCTCGACCAGGTCTTCAGCATGCACCCGATCCGACCAACAGCTCTATTCGACCGCTCGGCGATCAGCCCTGCCGTATGGATTCCCGCACTCGCGGGCGTGGTGACCGTGCTGTGGAATGGTCGCGCGCGGGTCTTCACCGCTCTCGTTGCGTTCGGCGTTCTGGCCATGGTCACGACCGTTCTGGAGGCCGTGACCTGGGGGCTGCCTGTGCTGGGGTTCCTGGTGCATCCGCGGTCTGGAGTCACCCTCGTCCAGTTCTTCGTTCCAATCCTGGCAGGGCTCGGCGTCACCGAGTCGCCTTCGCATGTCGCGGAAGCGCTAGCGAAATCGGCGCGATTGGACGCCGGACGTCGCGCGGTTGCCACCGCAAGTTTCGTGGGCGTAGCTCTAGTGCTGGCGTCTTTCGGTGTCGTCCGGTTCGCCCACTGGGTGGAGGGGAGTCCCACGGCACTGGCGTATGGGGATTTCGAGCCGAGCACGAACAACATCTGGGCGCGTTCCACGTCCGGGGCCACCCCAGGTGCGACCTATGGGAACCTCTTCCCCACACCCCCGCAACGCGCCCTGGTCGATGCGCATGTGCCTCTGCTGCTGATGGCTCTCCCGGACCTCACCGGCGGCGCTCAGGCGTACACGTATAACTTCCAGCTTCCGTTGTCGCCGGAGCTCGACAACTGGATGCTCGACAGCATGCTCAGCCGGCGCGGAACGACTGTGAAAGCAGAACTCGCATCGGCGCTCGGGATCGACGCTGTTGTCCTTGGTTCGACTCAGACCGCGCAAGGCGCCGACTACAGCGCGCTTGGTTGGAGACAGATCAGCGAATCGCCGCTGACGTTCGTCAATCCCTCCCCGTCGAGCCTGGCGACCGAGTGGCCGTCAGCAGCCACCGCGCTTGTGATCGGTGCCGACCAGCACGGGGCATCGCATCCATATAACGATCTGTTTGAGCGCGCCACGACCGGCATGATCCCCTTCGGATCGGGTTGGCTCGTGCGCAACGAATCGGCATACGTCGACGATTACTCCGCCGATCAGCTCGCAACGTTTCCGGCGCTCGTACTCGTGGGCTATCGCTACCACGATCGAAGCAAGGCTTTTGGGCTACTCAACGATTACGTTCGCGCCGGCGGGTCTCTCTATATCGAAACCGGCTGGCAGTACGTCGACCCTGATTGGGACCTGGGGTCACCGGCTCCCTCTGTGCTGCCGGTGAGCGAGCTCAGATGGGGCGCCCTCGATCCGAAAGCGCCGGTCGTGGTGTCGGGAAAGTCAGAGCCAACGTGGGGGTCGATGACGTATGGCGCTAATGGATCAGGCTGGGGTGCTTCGAGCGCACCTCTGTCCTCGGTAAGGCCGGGAGCCGAGACACTCGTCAGCGTTGGGGGTCGCGTCGTGGTGGCACGCCAGCAGCTGGGCCGCGGCCGCGTCGTCTGGAGCGGCATGAATCTCATCGCCCACGCCGCCGGAGCGGGTTCACCAACAGAGGATCAATTCACGGCCGAGGAATTCAGGTGGCTCTTGCGTGCGGGCGACGTGCCCGCCCAACAGGAGGCTGTGGTGACTTGGGTAGCGGACGATCAAGCTCGCCTAGCTCTGTCGTCGTCCTCTGGGACCACCTGGGTGCTGTTCAAGGAATCATTCGCGCCGGGCTGGTCCGCCCGACTCGTGACGCCGCGGGGCTCGAGCAACGTCGAGCTCGTCCCGGGCGAGGCGGACTTCATGCTTGCACGCCTTGACTCGGTGCCGGCGGGATCCACGCTCGTCTTCACGTATGGTCCGACCGCGTTCGAGCAAGCAGCTTGGGTGTTGTCCCTCGCGACGCTGGCCGGCCTGATCGCGTGGCTGCTGCGTCCAGCTCTCATCGAACGCCCGCTCAGGGTCGTTTTCAGCGGCGTGTCCAGGCGCTTATCACGCTGGGGTGCTGACCCCTAGCGGATCAGGCGAGTCGCTCGACCTCGCTGACCATGCCGTCCAGGATCTTCAAACCGGCGTCCCAGAACCCCGGGTCGGTGATGTCCATGCCCAGCTGCCGGACGAGCTCGTCCGGCCGCGTGGAACCGCCCGCGGCGAGAAATTCCAGGTAGTCGTCGACGAAGCTCGGCCCCACCTGCAGGTAGCGGTGGTAGATCGAGAGCGCGAGCAGATTGCCGAACGCGTAGGCGTAGACGTAGCCGGGCGTGTGCAGGAAGTGGCTGACGTAGCTCCACCACACCTTGTGCTCGTCGGTGAGGATCAATGAGTCGCCGAACATCGCCTGGAGCTTTTCCTGAAAGACCTCGCCAAGCTGCTCGGCCGCGAGCTCGCCCTCCTTCCGCCGGATTGTGTGGCAGGCGTCTTCATAGCGATTGAACGCAACTTGCCGGAACACGGTTGAGAACGCGTCCTCGCACTGCGTGCAGAGCATCGCAAGGCGAACCTTCGGGTCATTCTCCTCAGACATGATGCGGTCGAAGGTGAGCGCCTCGCCGAACACCGAAGCGGTCTCGGCGAGCGTGAGCGGGGGATGGAAATCGAAGATGTGCTGCTTCGAGGCCAGCCGGTCGTGGAGACCATGGCCCAGCTCATGGGCCATCACCAGCGCGTCGCGAAGCTTGCCGGTGAAGTTGAGCATCACGTAGGGGTGGTGTCGCGGGGTGACCGGCATGCAGTAGGCCCCACCCGCCTTGCCAGGGATCACTGGCGCGTCGATCCAGCCGCGGTTGAAGAAGTCCTCGACCAGATCGCCCGCTCGCTTCGAAAAGCGCCGATACGCGCCGAGCACGAGCTCCTTCGCGTCCTCCCACGTCAGGTCACGGCCGGCCTCGCCGATGGGGGCATAGCGGTCCCACTCGTGCAGCTCGCCGACACCGAGCAGCTTCTTCTTGACGCGGTAGTAGCGCACGCAGACGTCGTAACGCCCGGTCACGGCCTCGACCAGGGCCTGCACGGCCTCGTCCGAGGTCTCGTTGGCGAGGTTGCGCGACGAGATCCAGGTCGGGAAATG
>MNES01000059.1:3753-9478 GCA_001917815.1 Chloroflexi bacterium 13_1_40CM_65_17
GCTCAGCTCTTCGAAAAGGCGGTTCCAGGCTGCGTTGCCGACGGGGCTGAAGTCGGTGAGGACCCGCTCCTCGGGCTCCGACAGCTGGTGCGGACGGAACTTTCGCGCCTCCTCGACCATGTGCCGATAGCCGGCGGACTCCGGCTCGGCATAGAGGCGGGCCGCCTGCTCGTCGCTGATCTGCGCCAGCTCCAAGGTGAAGAACACGAGGTGCCGCCCGCGCTCGGCGCCGGCCTCACGCACGCGAGCCAGGAGCCGGCCGGCGGCCGCATCCTCGGTGTTCTGGCTGTGGAGTAGGTAGGCGTAGACGTCTGGCTTGGCGGCGAGCTCCTCGTCATCCTCCAGCTCGCGCATCATCGCCGCGAACTCCTTCGGCGGAAGCGATACGACTTTGCCTTTGAAGCGGGCCTCGAAAGCCTGCGCGCGCTTGAGCGAGTCGGCGAGGGTCGCTTCGATGGCGGGGTCGGTGGGCGACTTGAAAAGGTCGGTCAGGTCCCAGTGAATCTGCTCTGCGCCGGTGGTTTTTGTCGCTTGTGCCATGGCCGGTCAGGATAACCGCTTCGAAAGCTCCCGCACGCGCGACGGTTCGGGCCACCGGCCGGCATATGCGCCTTCGTTGACGGCTTCTGTGAGCTCGCCCAACAACTCCCTCTCCCCCTCGGGGAGAGGGCTGGGGAGACGGCCGTGAAAGTACTCGAGCGGCGTCTCGGGTGGCGCGCGGCGGCGCCCGAGCCTGCGCTGAACGCGTTCATACAGCCGGAGAAGTTCGGACTCGCCGGGCGTCGCCCTCGCAGCGGCGGTTCGGCGGCGACGTGTCCGAGCCCACGCCCACAGCAGCGTCACCAGAAGGGCGATCGCGACCCCGACCGGAATCGCCGCCAGCGCGCCCAGCGATCCGAGCACCGCCATCGGCGCGCCGACAGTCAGATGTGGGATCAGGCGAGCGATGCCCGCGGCGGCCCAGTGGTTGGGAAATTGCGTCGCCGCCAGCGCCGGGAATCCCGGCGAAGGATCGACCGGCACCCAGCCGTGATTCGCGAACCAGACTTCGACCCACGCGTGCGCGTCGCGCTCGCGCACAACGGCCTGGTCGAGCACTGGGTTGTAGTCGCCGGTCGAATAACCGGTCGCCAGGCGGGCCGGGATGCCGAGGCTGCGCAGCAGCATCACCTCCGTGGTGGCGAACTGCTCGCAATATCCCTGCTTGACATCGAACAGGAACCAGTCGATTGGGTCGCGGCCGGCAGGCACATGGCCGAGCTGCTGCGTGTACTGGAAGTTCTGCTGCAGGTAGTTCGTGAGCGCCATCACGAGCTCGTACTGATTGGAGCTGTGGTCGTGCGTAACGCGCTCCGCGAGCGCCCGTGCCTCGGCTGAAAGCGTGCCCCTGTCCAGGTAGGCCTGGTTCTCGTCGGGGGGATTGAAGACGTAGGGATCCCGGCTGAGCTCGGTGGCCGTGATGTTGGGGAGATACGAGACCACCGAGTATGTCTGCCCCGGGCGCAAGACATCTGGAGTCCTGAATGTTCCGTAGGCATCCTCTCGAAGTGCCGACACCGGCGCGTACAGGCTCTGGATGGGATAGGCCGCGCTGATGACGCCCGGCAATGGCCGCATGACGCGAAAGACCTGCACGAACGTGCCGTTGTTGTTGGGCGGCGCCGGCGGAAGGAAGCGGGGTGGGACGTACGGCTGGAGGACCGTGTAGCTGTGCTTGGAAGCGGTCCACACTCCGTTTTCATACTTGTCGAACACGAGCCCGCGCCAGTAGGCCGGCGCGCCCGTACGGACGTACATCACCGGCGCGTTTCCGAGCCGGCCGCGGTAGTGCAGGTCGACGCTGCTGGTCGCTCCGGACGGATCTCCGCTCAGCTGGATCAGCGGCAACGCCGGGTTCTCCATCTCGCCCCTGAAGCCGACGAAGTTGGGCAGCGATACCAGCACCGGGCCCGAAGGCTCGAGGTTGGCCTGAGGGATTAGGAAGAAAGCGACGATGCCCAGGGCGAGCGCGCCGCCGAGCGCGGTGGCAACTGCTTTCGTCGGCAATGTGACACGCGCTTCCATTCGCCGCAAATGCGACGCGGCCCAGAAACCGGCCAGACAGATCGCCCACAAAGCGAGAAGGACGCCGAAGGGGTAGTCCCACGCGTAGACCGCCGCCAGATAGAGGATCGCGAGGCTGATCCACATGCTCGAGTAGCAGTTGCGTCGCGTCTTGAGGTCGAAGCTCGTAACCGCCACCAGGAGGATGGCGAAGTTTGCCTGCGGGAGGACACCGCCGAAGATCGCGCCGACGGAGTCGGCGAGGAAATAGGCGAGGGCCGCGAAGACGAGACCCGCGAGCAGCACCTGGCGGCGGATCCCGCGCTTCTGAGCGCGTTCGCGATAGCTCACGACGTGGCCGATCGCGGTCGCGGCCAGCGCAATGATCGGGACCACATAGTCCTCGCCGTACAGCACCACCGCCAGCACCGCGACCGAGAAGGCCGAGAAGACGAAGGCGCGTCCCTCGAGCGAGCTCTCGACTGGAGATGCCGGTAGGCGGAGCCTCACAGGGGCCACTCGAGACCGGCGTGGTGGGTGGGCATGTCCGAGTCCAGCTCCGTCTCGCCGACCACCCAGGCACGCACCGAGCCGCCACGCTGCCTGATGCCTTGAAGCGCGTCATCTATATCTATGCTCGGAGTCGACATGACGGCGATCGCGTCGCCGACTCTAGGCGGCAGCGGGCGCACCACATCGGGGTGGTACGGGTAGCGCGCCAGCCATTCCAGCAGCGCCCACAAAGAACGCGCCTCGTCCGGCCGGGAAGCTTCGGCGCCAGGCGCCCATAGGACTACGCGGCCGCCGCCCCGCAGGCAGTCCCAAGCCTCAGAGGCGGCCACACGCGCGATCTGGTCAGCGACCTCGGGCGTGGCCGGCGAAGGGTCGCAGAAGATGCCAAGTATCTGGACGCCAGGTGGTTCGAACTCGCGCACGATGAGCTCACCGTGGCGCGCGCTCGAGCGCCAGTGGATGCGGCGCAGCGGATCTCCGGGCCGGTACTCCCGCACGCCGAACATCTCGGTGCCGGACCCGGCGCGCGGCGCCGCCAGGCTGGCTTCCAGCTCCCGCGTCTGCGTCCGCTCCGCCAGCGACTTGAACCGCGGCAGCACCAGGGCCAGCTCAGAGTCGAAACTGGGTCCTCGGTGCCTGAAGAGTCCCAGAGGGTCCCCGCTCTCGAGGACCCAGTCCTTCGCCCCGACGGGGCCGCGGCGCAGCGGTCCCATGGCGCGAACCTCCGCCCAACCCTGTTTGGGGATCACGCCGGCTGCCGCCGCCAGTGGGGTCGCCGCGATGGCACCCGAGATACGAGCCGGCCCGCGCGTGCCGTGGCCGGAATCGATTCGGAGCTCTACCTGCATTCGGTCGCCCTCGAACACCGGCACGGACGGCCCGCC
Source organism: Chloroflexi bacterium 13_1_40CM_65_17 (assembly GCA_001917815.1). Taxonomy (GTDB): domain Bacteria; phylum Chloroflexota; class Dormibacteria; order Dormibacterales; family Dormibacteraceae; genus UBA10449. Next base: position 7,194 of record MNES01000059.1, read on the forward strand.
CGCCAGGACACGCTCCGGCAGGTCCTCCATCGGCGAGCCAGGACCGCTCTCGGTGCTTTGGACACGCAAGCCGCCCTGCAGTCCGCGGTTCCAGAGCGCGTAAACGAACGCGACGGCGATGAGGGCGACGATCCAGTACGCGAGGAGGTAGAGCCAGGCCACGTTGGAGCTGCCGCCGTAGTAGAAGACCGCGGCGGCCAGTATCAGCGCGCCGAAAAGCCTTGGAGTGGGTCTCAGTGCTGCCTCAGCGGCGGTAATGGAAGCGCGGAAACGACCTCCTGGAGAACATCGGACGCTTTTGCGCGCCCGCGCATCCCGAGCCGGTGTGCGAGCACTGGCACGGCCAGCAGCTTGACATCATCCGGCAGCACGAAGTCGCGCCCCTGGAACAGGGCCCAGGCTTGTGCGGCTCTCTGGAGGTAAACCCCAGAGCGCATGCTGGCCGGCAGCGCGATTTCAGGCCGCGACCGAACAGCTTCCATCAACGAAACGATGTAGGTGCGGATGGCCGGTGCGGCCACCACGCGGAGGCATCCTTCCTGCAGCTCGATCACGTCCGGGAGGCTCACGACCGAGCGCAGCTCGGCGATGGGATCGCCGTGCTCGCGTCGGGCAAGGACCTCCATGGCTTCGGCGTTGGTAGGAGGCCCCATCTCGGCAGCCAGGATGAAACGGTCCAGCTGCGATTCGGGGAGCGGATATGTGCCATGGAACTCGGCCGGGTTCTGGGTCGCGATGACGAAGAATGGGCGCCCCAGCATGCGGGTGACGCCCTCGATGGTCACCTGTCCCTCCCCCATCGCCTCGAGCAGCGCGGACTGCGTGCGCGGCGTGGCGCGGTTGACCTCGTCGGCGAGCACGAAGTTGGCGAAGATCGGACCCGCCACGAACTCGAAGGTCAGGTCCTTCTGGTTGAAGACGCTCGATCCGGTGATGTCAGACGGGAGAAGGTCGGGGGTGCACTGGATGCGCCTGAACGTGCCGCCCACGGATGTCGCGAGCGCTCGCGCCAGCATGGTCTTGCCAGTGCCGGGGAGATCCTGGAGCAAAACGTGGCCGCCGGCGACCAGCCCGGCCGCGGCCAGGCGCACGACGTGATCTTTGCCGACGATCACGCGATGGATGTTCTGCTCGATTCGAGCTAGAAGCTCTTGAGCGCGTTGGGGCTGCAGCTCACGTTGCGAGGCCGACGACACAGGCCAAGTCTAGTTGGCGATCCTCGGCACAGCCCCTCTTTAACTCACCTCCCCGCTTCGCGGGGAGGTCGGCGCGCAGCGCCGGGTGGGGAGACGACCTATCCCTTTACGTAGCTCAGCTTCTCGGCCACCTTGCCGTCTCGGACCTTGAACAGGTCGATGCCTCGGACGTGTCCCAAGCCCCAGTCGAAACGCCACCGCACGGTGGCGCGATCGCCGGCGACGACCATCTCCTCGGTCTCGAAACGAGCGTTGGGCGAGTCGTTGAAGAACCTTTCCCAGAACGCGCGCATTGCCGGCTGGCCGACCACCCTCTCCCCATCCGGAACCGGCAGCGTGTTCTCGAAGATGCAGTCGTCGGTCATCAACGCCATCACGGCGTCGACGTCGTGCCGGCCGAAAGCCTCGTTAAACGCGTTGACAGTCTCGGCCGTTCCCGCTGCCATCAGCCTTGGCCCATCATCCGCGCGATCACCTCGGAGAGGTTCGGTCCGCCCTTGCCGAACGGAACCGCATGCACGCGGTGCGCGAACACCATCTCGGCGACCGAGCCGACGTGGGTCGTCTTCACCTGCTCCGCGCTGTCGTAGGCCGCCTTCGCCTGAGCGGCGCGGGCGCAGACGAGGTCCGAGCGGTGACCGTCGACTTCCAGCGCGATGGAGATCTGCGCGATGAGACGCAGGATCTCGCGCGGCAGCTCCACCTCGGGAAAGGTCGCGATGGCCTCCGCGATATGTGACCGGACGTCCTGCTCCGATTCGGCGTGGTCCTTGACGAACTTGTGGGGATCGTCCTCCCATACCGATCGCTTCTCGACGATGGCGACGCGCTGGTCCAGGTCGCGAATTCCCTCGACATCCACGCAAAGCCCGAAGCGGTCGAGCAGCTGCGGCCGCAGCTCGCCCTCCTCGGGGTTCATCGTGCCCACGAGGATGAATCGGGATGGGTGCGAAACCGACACGCCCTCGCGCTCGACGGTGTTCACACCCATCGCCGCCGCGTCGAGCAGCACGTCGACGATGTGGTCGTCGAGCAGGTTCACCTCGTCGACGTAGAGGATGTTGCGGTTGGCCTCGGCCAGCACTCCGG
>MNES01000033.1:0-9817 GCA_001917815.1 Chloroflexi bacterium 13_1_40CM_65_17
GGCGTGGGCACTCGAATGGACCGGAGTGGTTGGAAGCAAGGCTGCCGCCAGCGCCCCCGCTGAGACAACGGCAGCCCTGAGACTCGGAAATTTCAATTCGCACCTCCCTGGCTGATCACAGGAAATGGAAGTACCGCTAGCGCGTGTGGAAGCTTTCCCCGCTATCACCCCCTCGCCATGAACTGAAACCCGCTCTCTCGAGGGGGCGCCCCCATGAGCGCCCCCCTTTCATGATTTGCCGCCTACGCTCTAGTCACCGCCTCCCGGCAGTTCGACACTGTCTGTGAAGACGTCCTCGTCCCGGCTGACAAGCTGGCCCCCATCCGCGGGAGCTGCGTTGCGCGTGTCGGACCAGATCGGGTGCGCCTTGCTGCCAACCATCACCAGGCCGCTGTAGTCGCCGTTGAAGCCGGCCTGGATGCCATCAGGCGGCGAGAAGACCGGCGAGATCCGCTTCGCAGCGTATGGCGTATTCAGGCCGCTCCCACCGGCCAGCGAGAAGTCGGAAGGTTCGGCCTGAACGCCGTTGCCGGGATGCGGCGCAAAAGTGCCCGGCGCGGAGTTCTCGTTTGGAACCCGGTCGGTCCGGTAATAGCTATTGCCGACGCGGTCATGGTTGTCACCCTCGTCCGACCCGCTCGTCACCACGCCGATGGCCGCGAAGTAATGGTCCTTGCCGGTGTCCGGGTTCACAGGGGAGTTGGCCTCGGTCCACGTCTTGCCGCCGTCGGTTGAGCGCGAGATCTGGATGTCGAACTCTCCTGCCCGGTAGTCCTGCCAGGTGGCGTACAGGTTGCCGTTGCCTCGATTGACTGCGATGCGCGGAAAGTCGTTGGTGCGGATGAAGGCGCCTGGGATGCACTCCTCAGGTCCACGGCCAAAGTTGCATTGCGGCTGGCCAACGACGACGTCGTTGCCGGCCTTCACCGGCTTCGACCAGGTGGAGCCTCCATCTTTGGAGACCACGGCCAGCTGCTGGGCGTTCGGGTTGTCGGCCGCCGTGTTGCCGTTGTTGAAGACGACCACGATGTCGCCGTTGGGGCGCACGACCGGGTCCGAACCCTGGTCGAAGTCGCAAGCGCTCGCCGATTGCGTCTTGTCGAAGAAGTTGCCAAAGAAGCAGAGACCCGGTGCGACGCCGCTGATCTCTTTGGGCTTCGACCAGGTTACCGCGTGGTCGGTCGAGCGCGAGAAGTAGATCTTGCTAGAGCAGTACGAAGCCCCGTTCGATCCGCATGAGAAGTTGAAGACCGTCCATGTGGTGTAGACGTAGTCGCGGAAGGGGCTAGAGGCGTAGCTGTCGGCCGTGATGAACTCTTTGTCGTGGACGATCGCGTTGTTGTTGTCCTCGACGACGACGTACCTGGAGCCTCCGGCCGGCACGTTGTTGTAGAAGGAGCCCCCTGCGCCCGCTGGTGAGCTCGCAACGAGGATGCCGTTGGCGTTGTCCGCGATGTCGAACACCACGCAGCTGAAGAACGCCCGGCCTTGGGAGTCAAAGGCCAGCGCGGGATCGCTCCCGGCGTCATACGTGCGGAAGGCGGGATCGCCTCCCATCACTGTGTGAGCCGGCGGATTCTGGTTGAGGCGCTGCCAGAAGGGAGGCAGCTGGTCACCCCAGGTGCGCCCGCCGTTGAAGGAGTAGTCGATGCCGCAGTGGTTGAAGCCGATCCGGCTGTCGTTCTGGCCGGCGATAAGGTTCTGCGGGTCGACTGGGTTGACCGCGATCCCCTCCTCGGCCTGGCGCCGGAAGGTGCAGTCCTGGTTGACGCGAACGTTGCTGTCCGAGTTCCGCTGCGCGCAGCCCAGCGAACTCTTGCTGACCGAGAGCGATCCGCCGCCGCTGTCGGCGTCGGCGCGGTCGAGAGCCTCATTCGCTGCTTGCAGCAGACCCGCCGATAGCGAAGGAGCGGTCTTGACGGTCGCGCCCGTTCTGATGACAGGCGCTCGTTCCTGTCCGGTCGCCGCCTTCTTGATGTGGTTTTCGTTCGCCGAGCTCGCGATTGGCGTGCTCACGACCAGGCCGATGGCCAAGGCCACCAACGCAAGACCGGACAGAATTCGCCGTCTCATAGCACCCTCCCCAGAACCGACCGACCTGCTTCCCTAACCGCAGATCATCGGCAGTGTCGGCTCCCACTGTCAACAGTCGAGTTCAGGGCCATCCCCGCGGCCGGGTCTGCAGGCTTGGCTTCAGTGGCCTCAAAGGGGTAATGTGGGCGTATGACCATCGCCAAACCGACCTCAAGACCTCTAATCGTGGGGCTCCTCATCGTGGTCGCACTGGTCGTGTATGCAGCCCTGTCGACAAGGGTCGTGTTGGCCCCATCGCTACCTTCGATCACTCTCCATCAGCAGACCCAAACCGAAACGCGTGGGAGTTCAGCCAACGGCTCGGACCCGGCGCAATCGTCACGGTCATCGCAGTCTTCGCAATCGTCCGCGGACACCGTTCAGAAGCCGTCTGGATCAGAGGCGCCCGCAGGCGGTGCCGGCTCAGCTAACGGGATACAGCGATTCGCGGATGCCGGGCCAGATGTCGTGGGTCCGGCGGCGGCGCAAACCGTGCAGAGCTGTGGTCCCAAGCCCTGCCCGCGGCCGCAGAGGTAATGCCAGGCACGCTCATCGCGAGGGTTTCACCTACCCGAATATCGAGATAACGCGACGCAGCGGCGCGACTTTCGGCTCCTGCTCGCCACGAGGCTCCTGAGGGCATTCGCATTCGGCTTTGCCGCGGTCCTGCTCGGCATACATCTGGAGAATCGCCACCTACGGCCCGAACAGATCGGTATCGCCCTGGCGGTCGGACTGCTGGCGGCGTCGCTGCTAGGGTTGCCGGCAGCGGCTGCCGCAACCCGGTTCGGCCGCCGTCCGATCCTCGCCGTCTGTGGCCTTTTGATGGCCCTCACGGGGCTAGATCTGGCGTTCGCCACAGACCGGAACCTTCTGATGTTGGCGGGAGCTTCGGGGATGCTCGGGGCCGGCGTCGACCTGGGGCCATTCCTTCCAATCGAGCAGGCGATGCTCGCCGAGACGGCGGCCCTCGAGCGACAGCCCCGTGCATTCGGTCACTACTCGCTGACCGGTGGGCTCGCTGCGGCGGTGGGCGCCCTCGTGGCTGCCCTCGCCACGTCGCCCGAACGACTGCAGGGCTTCTTCGTGCTGTTCGGGGCGATCGGCCTGGCCACCGCGGCGCTGCCCCTTTTGATCTCGACTCGATCCGAAAGCGCTGTGATCGGGCCGGTGCTCAGCCGGGGCAGCCTCAAACCGCTGGCAACGCTCTCGGCTCTGTTCGCGCTGGACGCCCTCGGCGGCGGATTCGTGGTCCAGCCGGTGATTGCGTACTGGCTTCACGTGCGGTTTGGCGCGGGGTCTAACGTTCTCGGTCCTTCGTTTGCCACGATTGCCGTCGCGCAGGCAGTCTCATTCGAGCTCGCACCGGTGATAGCGAATCGGATCGGCCTGGTGAGGACGATGGTATTCACGCATCTCCCGAGCAACCTCTTGCTGCTGCTCGTGCCCTTCAGCCCGTCCCTCCCGATAGCCACAGGCCTCCTGGTCGCCAGGTACTCCATATCGCAGATGGACGTTCCGACCCGCCAGGCTTATGTGGTTTCGATCGTTCCGCCCGGTGAGCGCGCCGGCGCGCTGGCGCTCACGGGGTCGGTGCGCGGCGTTGCCCAGGCGGCCGGCCCAGTGCTGGCCGGCTACGCAATTCAGGCAGCCTCGTTCGGGCTTCCGTTCTTCGCGGGCGGCGGACTCAAGATCGCCTACGACGTATCGCTCTACTGGCTGGTCGGCCGCCGGCGTAGTGCGGTCGACTAACTCGAAGGGTCGTGCTCCTCATTCGGTTCGGGCGTGCCGACGAGGGCATGCTTGTGCTTGGCGGTCCCGGGGTCCATGTGGATCTCGAGCCGGGCCGCTGGGACCTGCTGGCATACGGCGCTTTCGACGCGCATCGCGAGGGCATGGGCGTCCTCGAGCGTGCATTTGGGGTTCATCGCGACGTGCATCACTGCGACCAGCTCCCTGCCGACCCAGCGCACGCGCACGTCATGCACTTGGAGAACGCCGCTGACGGACGACGCGGCATTGGCGATCTCGTCGACGATCGTGGGGTCGACCGCGTCCATCATCCGGTAGAAGAGCTGCTTCACCGTTCCCGCCAGCACGAACACGATGGCGAGAGTGATGACGATGCCGGCGATCGGGTCTGCGATTGCGAGACCGGCGCCGGCGAGCCCGATGCCCACAAAGGCGGCAGCTGAGACTAGCGCATCGATGCGGGAGTGAACTCCGTCAGCCGCCAGGGACTCCGACCCGATGCCGCGGCCAACCCTCAGCTTGTACTCGGACACGCCGAGGTTGGCGATCACGCCGATGAGGGCGGCACCGAGGCTGAGTGGGATGTTCGAGTACGTGACGGGATGGATCAGCTTGCTCACCGATTCCGCCGCTGCGACCGCGGCTGTGACGATGATCACCACGATGATGAGCAGCGTCGCCACATCCTCGAAGCGGCCATAGCCCGACGAGAATCGCCTGGTTGCCGGCCGCCGGACGAGGGCGAAAGTGAATAGCAGGATGAAGCTGGTCAGCACATCCCCCGCGTTGTGGAGCCCGTCGGCCAGCACGCTCGCCGATCCGCTCACCACCGAGGCAGTGATCTCCGCCAGGGCGGCGAGGCCGAGCGCAACGGCGCTGACGATGACGGCCCTGACCGCGTCCTTGTTGCCGTAGTGCGCCGAGGAGTGGGAATGACCCGCGCTCACCCGACCCATTCAAGCACTGGGGCTGGCGAACCGGCACACGTTCGCCGGCCGACGTGTTACTAATCGGGCTCGATGACCGAAGCTCGGCCCAGCCGGCGCCCGCTGCGACTCCTCCAGGTCGGCATGGGCGCCTGGGGCCGCGACTGGGCCTGGCGCATCATCCCCGGCGTCAAAGCGGTGAAGCACGTTGGATGCGTGGACGTCAACCCACAGGCCCTCGCGCTGGCGACCGCGCAGGCCGGCATACCTCCTGATCGCTGCTTCACGTCCCTTGACGCAGCCCTGGAGGCGACCAAGCCGGAGGCGGTACTCGTGACGACGGTGCTCCCGGGACACGTTCCGATCGCTCGGGCTGCACTCGAGGCGGGAAAGCACGTGCTGGTCGAGAAGCCGTTTGCCCGGCGCGTGGTCGACGCGCGCAGCCTGGTCGAGCTCGCCGCCAGGCGCGGCATGGTTTTGATGGTGAGTCAGAACTACCGATTCTTCCCCGCCCCCCGCGCCGTGGCGCGCCTGGTCAAGGAGGCGACCCTCGGTGAGGTCGGCCAGATATGGATCGAGTTCCGCCGCTATTCGCCGATCGGCCCCGACGGCCCGCATGCCCACCACCGGGATGAGCAGCCGCTGCTCATCGACATGTCAATCCACCATCTCGACCTGCTGCGCCACATCCTGGGTAAAGAAGCGACAGGCGTCTCGTGCTATTCGTGGAATCCTCGCTGGAGCGGGTTCAGCGGACCGCCGGCCGCGGTGGCATCGATTGTGTTCGACGGCGGCCTGATCGTGAGCTATCGAGGCAGCTGGATCAGCCCCGGTCAGAGCACGCCGTGGGCTGGTGAATGGCGTATGGCGTTCGAGGGCGGTGAGGTCTTGTGGACGAGCCGCGGTGAGGACAGCACTCCCGCCGAGCTGGTAGTCGTGCAGCGGCGCGGTGGCGCGGCCGAGGCGCTGGCGGTGCCCGCGATGAAGTACGTCGACCGCTGGGGAACCCTGTCGGAGTTCGCGGATGCCGTGAGAAGTGGCCGCGAGCCGCACAGCTCCGGTCGCGAGAATCTGGGCACGCTGGCGCTGATGAACGCCATGGTCGAATCAGCGTCACACCGCAGGCCGGTTGCCGTGCGACCGGTGGACACATCGGGCGGCACTTCGGCTTAGCCGCCCGGCGCCTCCACGCGCAGCGCCTGACCGGCAGGCCGTTCGCGTCGCCGATCGAGGCGCTGCGATGGCTGACAGCGGTGCAGTCGCAGGACTACACCGGGGCGAAGTGGGGGCTTGCACAGCGGAGCCGGCGAGCGACCAGTGCGGAGCTCGATCAGCTCTTCGACGACGGGATCATCCTGCGAACGCACGTCCTCCGGCCGACATGGCACTTCGTTCTTCCCGACGACGTTCGCTGGCTGCTTGACCTGACCGGCCCGAAGATCCGCCGCGGCCTGGCGGCGCGGTATCGAGAACTGGAGCTCGACGACAAGACCTTCGAGCGCGCACACAAGGCATTCATCGTGGCGCTCGCCGGCGGCCGCCACCTCACTCGGGCTGAGCTCGGGGAGGCGCTGCGTAAAGCCCGAATCTCCACGGAAGGCCAGCGCCTTCCCCATCTCCTGATGCACGCGGAGCTCGATGGGCTGATCGTGAGTGGACCTCGCCGCGGGAAGCTCTTCACGTACGCGCTGCTCGAGGAGCGGGCGCCGAAGTCACGCGCCGTCGAACGATCGGAAGCCATCGTTGAGCTGAGCGCAAGGTATTTCCAGAGCCACGGCCCGGCACAGCTGCAGGACTTCGCGTGGTGGTCCGGCCTGACGATGGCTGACGCCCGTGCTGGCGCGCGGCTGGCGGGTGCGGCGCTCGGTCACGAAACGATCGAGGGCAAGGAATACTGGTTCGACGCCAAAGCAGGTCGCGTACCCGACGCTGCCGGGGTCGCCCATCTCTTGCCCAATTTCGACGAGTACACCGTGGCCTACCGCGATCGGGCGGAGATGGTGCACGCCGACGACGCTCTCGCCGGCATCCTTTCCAACGTCGTCACCATCGGAGGCAAGGTCCGCGGTATGTGGCGCCGGACACCGGCTGGCTCCGGCGTGCGACTAGAGGTTCGCGCAATGGACCAATACACGCCAGCGGAACGCGCATCGGTCGAGGACGCCGCCCGGCGATTCGGTCGCTTTCTCGAACGCCCCACCGAAGTCACCTGGCCATCCTTTGTGTGAGCGGCACGTATCCGTCCGATCGACGCCCGCCTACCGTTCGAGCTGCCATGAAGACCGCCACAGCCATCACCGCCGGTCGCGTCTCAGCCGAAACGTCAGCGTCCGCCGATCTGGATGCTGTGTGCCGCTGGCTGACCGAAAGCCAGGGCAACCCTGTACACCTGGATGTCGAGGATCTGCCGGCGCTCGGGCAGGACGCCAGGCTGAGGCTGGCGCTTCCCGTGACCGGTCCGCGCGCGATCCTGTGCACACTCCTCCTGGTCGAGGACATCGACGCCGGCGCCACCCTGCTCGCGGGCCAGCTTCGCTTCGTCGCTCACCCGACCGCTCCCGACATGAGGTTGAGCTTCACGGGGCACATCGCAGCGGCGGTGAGAACCAGCTCACTTCGTCACAACGCGGATCACACGGCTCGACAGCTCCTCGAGCTGATCGCGAGGTTCGTCGAACGCCCGCCCGCTCTGAGCCCGTCGCCCGCCTAGACTGCGGCCCCCGATCGCGATCGCGTTCTCGCAAGCGCCTCGATGATGGCAGGGACGAATTTGGGAAGGTCAGCCGGACGGCGTGACGTGATCAGGTTCCCATCGACGACGACAGCCTCGTCTTCGTAGCGAGCTCCGGCTGCCACCATGTCGTCCTTGATCGAGAAGAAAGACGTGGCGCGCCGCCCTTTGACGATGCCCGCCGAGATGAGCATCCAGCCTGCGTGGCAGATTGCCGCAACCGGCTTGCCCGCCTTGTCCATCTCACGAACGAACTCCACCATGGCCGGCTTGCGGCGCATCAGGTCGGGCGAGTAGCCACCCGGGATGACGACGGCGTCGAACTCCGCGGCGCTGGTCCTGTCGATCGACAAATCGGGAACCACCGGCAAGTCGTGCTTGCTCTTGAAGGACTCGGCCCGGCCGCTGCCGACGATCTTGACTTCCGCGCCCGCCTCCAGAAGGCGGTAATACGGGTACCAGAGCTCGGTGTCCTCGTACAGGTCTTCAGCCAGAATCGCGATCTTCTTGCCTGTCAGCTCCTGCCCCATCTCTCAATCTCCTCCTGTGGAATGTGTCATTAGATAGTGTCTCACTCGTGACGCCCGCGATCGAGGTCCGCGATCTCGTCAAGCGCTATCGGAAAGGGACGACGAACGCCGTCGACGGGGTGACATTCGACGTCGAGCCTGGCCAGTTCTTCGCCCTGCTCGGCCCGAACGGCGCGGGCAAGACCACGACCATCGCGATACTCACCACCACCCTGACGCCGACATCGGGCACGGTGCGAATCAGCGGTCACGATGTGGTTCGCGAGGCGAGCATGGTCCGCAACCAGGTCGGGATCATCTTCCAGAACCCTTCGCTCGACATGAACCTCACAGGCGAAGAGAACGTTCGCATCCACGCGATCCTCTACCACCTGTATCCGTACCGCCCGCTCTACCGCCTCATGCCTGGCGCTTACCGACATCAGCTCCGCGAGCTGGCCGATGTGGTGGGTCTTGGCGCCGACGTCTTCAAGCCGGTCAAGCGCCTGTCGGGCGGCATGCAGCGCAAGCTGGAGATCATTCGCGGATTGATGCACCATCCGCGGGTCCTGTTCCTCGACGAGCCGACCAGCGGACTGGATACCGTCAGCCGCCGCAACCTGTGGCAGTACATCGGCGAGCTGCGGCGGCGACACGACATCACCATCTGTCTGACCACGCATCAGTTGAACGAGGCCGAGGAGGCCGACCGGGTGTGCATCCTCGACCACGGGCACGTTGTCGCGTTGGGGACGCCGCGCGACGTCAAAGGGCAGCTCGTCCACGACCGGCTCTACCTCGACGCCGATGACCGCGCTGCGCTGCGGCGCCGGTTGCTCGAGATGAAGGTCTCATTCAATGAGGAGGGCGCCTTTGTGGTCGATCTCGACGGCCTCACCGCGCATCAGGTCATCCGGGCCATCGACGAGCCGTTGACGATGCTCAGGACTGAGTCACCGACCCTGGAGGATGCTTACCTCCGAATCCTGGCGGCCGGCGATGCGTGATATGAACGCTGTCGCGGCCATCGCCGGGCGCGACCTGCTGAAGTTCATCCGCGACCCCGGACGGCTGGTGGCTGCGGTGGTCTTCCCGTTCGCGATGATCTTCCTGCTGGGAGGGACCCTTCAGCTGAACCTCGGCAATGCCGCCGGCTTCAACTTCATCGGCTTCACGTTCACCGGATTCCTTGGCATGACGCTCTTCCAGTCCACCGCGCAGGGCCTGACCTCGCTCATGGATGACCGCCACAACGATTTCGCCCAGGAGCTCTTCGTGTCCCCGGTGTCGCGGTACTCGATCGTGTTCGGGAAGATCCTCGGTGAGACCGCTGTCGCTGTCGCGCAGGTGCTCCCGTTTGTCGTCTTCGCCGTGATACTGCGCGTTCCACTTACCCCTACCCACATCGCGCTGCTGGTGCCAGTCGCCCTGCTGTCGTGCTTCATGGGCGGCGCCTTCGGGCTGCTGCTGCTCAATACGATGAGCGACTCGCGGGCGTCGAATCAGATTTTCAACTTTGTGTTCTTGCCCCAATACTTCCTGGCTGGGCTCATCGCACCTATCACCCATCTGCCGTGGTACCTGGCAGCGCTGTCGCTCATATCGCCGATGCGGTACGTGATCGACCTCACGCGTGGCGTCGTCTTCGCCGGCTCGGCTGAGTACAGCCGGGTTGTGCTCGCGGCGCCGTTGACGAACGTGGGGGTGCTGGTGTTGATGTTTGCCGTGTTCATGATCGCGGGCACCACGCTATTCGTCCGCCGGGAAACGAACCGCTAGGAGAAGGCCATGACCGGTCGGAAGCATCCGGACTGTGAAATTGGGCT
>MNES01000033.1:9889-63789 GCA_001917815.1 Chloroflexi bacterium 13_1_40CM_65_17
GCAGCAGCAGCCCTCGAGGCAAGGCGGATGAACCCCTCCCGGCGCCATCTCTCCCGGGTCGGCGGGAATGGATCGTGATTGGAACCCCGTTGTCTGGGTAGGAATCCCTGGAGGAACGCGAATGAAACTCGAAGGCATCCATCACGTCAGCTCGATCACAGGCGACGCACAGGCGAACGTCGATTTCTATGCCGGTGTGCTCGGGCTGCGCATGGTCAAGAAGACGGTCAACCAGGACGACCCGACCGTCTACCATCTCTTCTACGGCGACGACAAGGGCAGTCCAGGCCTGGACCTGACCTTCTTCGAATATCCGGGAGCGAGCCGCGGCCGCGCAGGCCGGGGGATGATCCACCGGATCGTGCTCAGGGTCGGCTCTGTGCAGGCGCTCGACTTCTGGGAGCGGCGCCTGGGCGCCGGCGAGCGGACACGCGGGTCGATCCTGTTCTCAGACCCGGAGGGCCTTGGGTTGGAGCTTCGAGTCGTGAGCACGTCCGACGCGTCACTCACGGCATCGCATCCTGAGATTCCGACCGAGCATGCGATCCAGGGGTTCGAGGAGGTCCGCGCATACACCGCCGACCCCGATACGAGCCGCAATCTGCTGGAGAATGCGCTCGGATTCGAGCGAGCCGGCGCCGCCTCGTGGCAGGCGCGAGGCGAGAAGCGCGGCGGTCGATACGTGTTCGACACGGCACCGGGCGAGCGCGGCGTGCCGGGCGCGGGTACGGTGCATCACGTCGCCTGGGCCTCGCTCGATGAAGAGCAGGTGCCGTGGCGCGATCGCGTGATCGCCGGCGGCGCCAGCCCGACGCCGGTCATCGACCGCTACTGGTTCAAGTCGGTGTATTTCCGCGAGCCGAGCGGTGTGCTGTTCGAGATCGCAACGATGGGCCCTGGCTTCGCCGTGGACGAGGATCCCGCTCATCTAGGTGAAAGGCTCGTGCTGCCGCCGAAGTTCGAGCACCTGCGCGAGCGCCTCGAGGGCACGCTGACTCCGATCCACGCTCCGGCCGTGGCCCACAGTTAGATCTCAGGCGGCCCGGACTAAAGCCACTCCGTTATGAATTTCGGGCTCAGGTGGATGTCCACCTGCTTCAGGCGCGTCTCGCCTGAGTTGACGAACGCGTGGGCCACGGTCGCCGGCACGATCAGTGTTCGAGCCGCGTGCACGTCGAGTGTCGAGGAGCCGACGGTGAATGTGCCTCGGCTCGTCAGTGTTAGGGAAGTGCTGCAGCTCGGGTTCCACTGATGGCCTCGCGACCGCGGTTGCCGGCAGCGAGGCGCCAGAAAACGAAGCCCAACCCGAACGCCCACAGGCAGTACGCAGGCACTGTCACCACGGCGGCCACGCGGGCCACGTCGGCGCCACCGGCCCAGGTACCGGTGCTGATCGCCAGGAGTCCTATCCCGGTCAGGATGCCAAGTCCATCCACCACTCGCGGAAATCCCTCGCCGCCGAAGCCCAGGCTCGATGCGACGAGTATCCAGAGACCCACCAGCGCCAACGGCCACGCTGACCAGCCGCCGTATGCCGGTCCGCGCAGAACGTCCCACAGGGCGAGGATCTGCACGACGATCAGGAAGACGACGCCGACGCCGCCCCAGAAACCCACGAAGACGCCCCACGCCGGCCAGCGCATCGGATGCCTGAACAGGCCGATCACCACGGGCAGCAACAGGACCGCCCAGATCAGTAGGAACCAGCTGCGCGCGGCCGGCCAACCCAAGAGCTGGCTGGCGAACGCGACCAGCAGCGCGACAGCGGACCCATAGGTCAATACGCTCGTCCATCGCATGACGGCGGTCAGACTAACGCTTTCACGGGTAGCTCACCACGGGGACCACGACATCCGGGTTGGCGATCGTCGATGACCCGCCGGTGTCGTTGACCACGTGCAGGATTCCACCGGATCCGTTCTTCGCGTCGAGAAAGATGGTCAGCAGGTCGTGGAGGCTCGAGGGCGGAAGTATGTCGGGCACCTCGAACGCATGCGCTGCGTAGATGTTCACGTGCTGGTTGAAGAAGCTGTAGCTGCCCATGCCATAACCCGTGAATCGTTCGACCTCACTGCTGACCTTGAAGGCCGCCCAGCCGTCGACACCGGGCGCCTCCATCCACGCCGCCTGGCTGGGCGGGTCGTAGGGCATCTCGTTCTGGAAGAAGACGACATTGCCTCCATCACCGTTCCAGATCACTTCGTACTTCTGATAGTGCTCGACGAAGAGCCCGTACGCGGTTACGTTGTCGCCATTGACGACGACGCCCGTGTCCGCTGTGTTGACCGTCCATCCGACACCGTTGCCGTGGTCGGCCCGCCAGGCCCAGATGTCGTCGAGGATGACGTTGTCGCTGTTGACGACCAGGCTCGCCGTTGCCTTACCCGGCGCTGCGCCACCGATGCGGAAGAAAACATCCTGAAGAGCTGACGGGTCGCCGTCATCGCTTTCGTTCTGGCCGTCGCGGCTGCCAATCTGTAGAAGCACCGGAGATCTGGCGGCGCCCGCGTCGAACAAGAGGCCCGAGAGCAGCACGCCGCGCGCACCGGCGACGTTCATCGCGACACCTCCGTGCCGCGGGATCAGGGTCGGAATGCCGAGCCCGAGCACGACCGTGTCGGGCCTCGTGACCTCGATCGTGCGGTCGAGCTGGTAGATGCCCGGGGTGAGGATGAGGTTCTTGCCACGGCGCAGGGCTTTGTTGATGGTGCCCACAGAATCGCTCGGCCGGGCGACGAAGAACTCGTCGATTGAGATCGATGATCCTGGCGTCGCGCCGGCGCCCCAGGATGTGCCCACGGTGTTGTGCTGAAGCGATGGCACAAAGACCTTGAAGTGATCCTCAGGGTCTGAGTAAAGGAACGGCGCCTCACGGGTCACCGGGCTCGCGGCCAGCGTCGTGTACGGTCCGCCACACGACGCCTGGCTGGGGAAGCACTGAGCTGGCGCTCCCACAACTCCAGAGAACACCTGGTTCCAGACTCCGTTCGTCCACTGGTCGACCTTGCTGTTCCTCGTGATCCACTGCTGCTGCGATCCGTTCACGACCACGCTGCCATCGAACTCCGAGTCGGCGATGAAGCCACCGCTCGCGAACGACGGAGGGGTGCAGTAGTCCATCAGGGTCATGAACCCGTTGACGTGGACGCGGCGCATGGGCGCGGCCTGTGAGACCGCCCAGAATTCACCGCTGTAGCAGCCGAAGCCCGGAGTGGTCACGTTGATGGTGAGGTTCGACATCGATCGCCAGAAGTTCACCAGCGCCGTGCAGTTGTTAGCCCCGAAGCACTGGTTGCGAACGTAGATCGAACCGTTGATGACGACGTCGTCAGGCGAGAGTCCAAGGCCGGCAACCGTCGTGTAGTAGCCGATCTGAAAATTCAGCGGTTTCGTGGCGGATCCGTACGTGCCGGGCTCGAACAACAGCGCATAACGCTGCGTGCCGAACTGGTTGGAGACCTGCTGGGCCGCAATGGCGTCAACCGTCGCCTGGATGTCGCTCTGCGGCATGCTCGAATTGAAGATGTGAACATTCGGGCCGAAGTCCGGTTGGCCTGGCGACTCCGCCCGCTCCGCCAGCGCCGTGGTAGCGAAACCGCTGCTCATCACGGCAAACGCGAGAGCAACCAGCGACCATCGTGCAAGCACTTTGCGCATGCTCATCTCCTCATCTCCCCAACTACCTGTTCCGCCGCAGCCACGTTTTCCCCCACGCTCCCTACTTCACCGCAGCACCACCTCGGCGCTCAGGCGCAGGTCACGCGAGGACCGGCCCGCGCGAACCTTGTATGTTCCGGGCTCCCACACCCACTCGTGCCGCCCGCCATCGAAGCGCGCGAACGAGCGTGCCGGCACGTTCAATTGAGCCTCGGCCAGCTCACCCGGCTCGGCGCCTACGCTGGAGAATGCGGCAAGGACGCGGAGCGGGCGGCTGGGGTCGTCATCGGGGCCCTCGAGGTAGAGCTGGACCACCTCCCTGCCGGCGCGATCGCCTGTGTTTCGCACGGCCGCCACCAGGGTCAGGTCTTGACCCGCGCTGATCGCGTGAGCGGCAGGCGCAAGTGACTCGTACCTCCAGTCCGTGTAGCCCAGGCCGTGGCCGAAGGAGAAGTGGGGCTCTGGACCCGCTCTGTCGTAGCCGCGGTAGCCGACGAGCAGACCTTCCGCGTAAGCGAGCTCGCCGGCCACCGGGTAAGCGCTCAGCACTGGCGAGTCGGCCTCGGCGCGAGGCACGGACACCGGCAGCCGTCCGCCTGGCTCGACCACCCCGGTCAGCACCTCGGCCAGCGCCTTTCCAAATGCCTGTCCTGGGAACCACACCTGGATGACTGCCGCGACGTCGGCTGCCCACGGCATCAATACGGGCATCCCGGAGTTGACCACTACCACCGTGTTTGCGCGGGCCGCGGCGACGCGCCTCACGAGCTCGTCCTGCCGGCCGGACAGCGCCATGGTGTCCTTGTCGTAACCCTCGCTCTCGGTCCCATCCGCGGAACCCACAACGACGATGGCCAGGTCCGCAGCGGCGGCGGCCTGGACCGCGTCTTCAATGAGCGCCTCGTCATTCAGCTGCGGGGTGATGCCCAACCGCATGTTGGCGAAACCGCCCTGATGTCCTCCCGCATTGGGTCGATGCTCGACGCGGATGTCGACCTCGCGGCCGGCCTCGAGCTGTATCGGAATGCGCACTTCAGGTGGTCGTGAAAGTGCCTCGACCACATCACGCGGGGTGAGGGTCGTGGCCTCGGCGAGCAGAATGCCGTCGAGAAACACGCGGAGCTGGCCGACGCCCGCGGCTCCGACGATGTACGGCCCGCTGCTACTGGCGCGATAGCGAGCCCGCATGACGACTTCCGAACCAGGCAGGTGCACCGCTTCCGGCAGGCCGTCCCACCACGTCACGGTGCTACCGGGGAACGGCGTGTCATGCACGATCGCACCGCCAGCGACCCGCACCTGCAGACGCACGCCCGGATCTCCGCTCACAGGGTCGTCGAGGCTGCCGTCGGTTGGCGCGGCGGTCGTGGCGCTCGTCAGGCAGCCCATGTTCACGGTGACCAATGCGTCGAAGGCGTCGCCGAGCGCCTCCGCGAGTCGTATCCCCGCGACCGGGAGCACCCGTCGCGGGTTGCTGAGCAGCACGAAGGATCGGGCGGTCACCTCACGGATGAGCTCAGGGTCCACCAGGGCTCTCTGCGCGCCTGCCATCTCAAGCGATGCACCGCCGTTGAGCGCGCCGACCCGACGCGCGAGCGCCAGCAGCCTCAACACTTTGTCATCGATGTCGGCCTCTTGTACCCTGCCCGCCCCCACGGCCGCGAGCAGGTGGTCACCCCAGGGGCCATCCGGTCCCGGCATTACCAGGTCGAGACCGCCGGTGGCACTTGTCACAGTGGTCCGGGTGGCCGACCAGTCCGAGACTACGACCCCTGGGAACGCCCATTCTGCCTTGAGCACATCGCGGAGCAGGATCGAATTCGCCGTCATGGCGGAGCCGTTGACCGAGTTGTAGGCAGCCATGACCAGGGCGACATCCGCCTCGGCGACGCACGCCTCGAAAGGCGGGAGGTAGAGCTCCCGAAGAACCGTGTCTGAGACTCTCGCGTCGTAGGTGCGGCGCTCTGTCTCGGAGTCGTTGGCGACATAGTGCTTGGCGGTCGCGCCCACGCCGGTTTCCTGCACGCCTCGCACATAGGCCACAGCGAGGCGGGTGGTTAGCAGCGGATCTTCGGAGAAGCACTCGAAGCCGCGGCCACTGAGCGGAGTCCGGACGAGGTTGATCGTCGGCGCCAGAAGCACGTCGACGCCTCTGGCGCGCGCCTCCTGTCCAAGCGCGAAAGCGAGGTCGTGCACGAGCTGTTCGTCCCAGGTCGCGCCGAGCGCGACTGGACATGGCAGCGATGAGGATGGATTCCGCGAATCGAAACGAGTGCCGCGAACGCCGGCCGGTCCGTCGGACATGACGATCGGGCGCAGTCCGACCACGCTCTCGCCGTGCAGCCGCCACGAGTCCGCCCCGGTCAGCAGGCGGACTTTTTGCTCGAGGGTCAGCAAAGCGACCAGGCCGGAATCATCGCCACGCGCATTGCTGACGGCGCTGATCACGAGGGACACTTTCCGACAAGGACGGGCGCGGCCGGCACTGCGCCGGCCGCGGCCCGCCCATCAATGCGATGGGCGTCCATTACCTCAGCTCAGGACACTGGCTTGAGCTGCATCAGGATGTAAGCCATCTGCGGATCGCTTGGTGAAGGGTTCATGTAGGGATGCGATTGGTTGGGCCAGCCTGTGTACTTGGCGCTGCTGAAGACATTCCAGTCGGCGCCGTACAGCAGGGGGGCGTCAGGAACTTCGGCCGACATGATCTTCTCGAGCTGCTGCACCACTGGGTACAGGTTTGCGGTGTCGTTGGGATCAGTGCTCTCGTACTTCCGGAGAGCGGCGTCAGCTTCTGCGTTGGACCAGCCTTGGTAGTGCGCAACCGAGTTCACGTCCTTGCTGTCGAACCAGTTCTGGAACTGGATGTATGGGATGCTGCCGCCGTTGCCCCAGTGGATGGCTGTCTGCCACGCGGAGGGGTTGGACGTGATGTTGGTGTTCCAGTCGGAGTAGCCCTGCGCCGGCTTCGTCGTCACGTCCATGCCGAGTGGCTGGAGCTCCTGTGACATGAGAGCGGCGTTCTCCCAGTAGTCGGAGAAGGGAACCGGGTCGTAGACCGAGAACTTGATGATCTGGCCGCCCTTTGTCCAGCAGTTGGCCGTGTTGGTGCCATCGCAGTTCCCACCCGACTTGAAAGTCCCGGTGCTGCTGTCGTAGCGCGAGCTGGCAGGAGGGGCCCAGCCGGCGCTCTTGAGTATGTCGTACACGTCCATACCCGCCGGCAGATTGGCAGCCTTGGCTGCGGCCGCGTCCGGCACGCTGCCGCCGGTGGAAAGGTCGCCCTTGAGCGTGCCGTCGGTCGGGAGGAAGGCGGCCTGGTTGGGCAGGATGAGTCCGCTCGATGAGCTGGCGGCGCGCTCGTAGCCCGACTCGCCAAGTAGGGCCAGGGCGTTGCGGTCGACGCCATAGCTCACCGCCTTGCGCACCGCTGCTTCGCCGATTCCCGTGGCGCCGCCGTTGCCGGGGTTCAGGTTGAACCAGAGTGTGACGGTGCTGCCCGAGGCGAACCAGGCGTGGTTGGTCTGGGGGTTGAGGTCGACAAAGTTGGCATAGACGTTCGGGATGTCGTTTCCGGCCCAGTCCAGCTGCCCGCTGACGAGCGCGTCGCTCGCTGCGGCGTTGGTGGCGATGGCGGGCGTCCAGATCGCTGATTCAGGTGGGGTTCCGCCCCAATAGTTCGGGTTTGGCTTCCACTTGATCACCGAGCTCGAATAGCTGTCCAGCATGAACGGGCCGGTGCCCAGCGGGACCTTGATCGTCATCGTCGGGTCCTGCGCGATCTGGTTCGCGACCGACGCCTTGAGCATGAAGGTGTTGCTGAGGATGTTGAACAGTCCGGTGTACTGTGCTGATCCGAAGTGGAGGGTCACGGTGTTGCCGCTGACCGTCGGGTCCGAGGCCTGCGTCGGTACGCCCCGCGCGTTCGCCTTCGGATTCTCCAGCATCTTGAAAGTGGCGGCGACGTCGGCTGGACCGAAGGCCGAGCCGTCGCTGAACTTGACGTTCTGACGGATCGTCACCTGCAGGTCTTTGCCGCCGTTCTGAAACGTATATGAGGTCGCCAGCCAAGGGTGGGTGCCGGCCGCCGTGGCATCAAGCTGGTTGAACTCGACCAATGGCTCGTTGACCAGACTGCGCGTGCCCATCTGGGACGTGACGGAATTGTTGTCATAGGGGTTGAAGTCTTCGGAGAACGTGACCCCTGTGGTCGGTTCCGCGATCAGGGGTTTACCAGCCGAGGACGTCGACGTCGAGGTCGAGTTGCAGCCGACTGCAATGAGAAGGGCCCCAATCCCGACCAGGCTTGCCAATGCTCGCCGATTCATCTACCTGTCACCTCCATGACGCCGTGAATTTTGCTGACGGGAACTCGCGCGGGACACCCTCTCCCCAACCCACTGGGGGGGACCGAAACGCCAGACACAGATCCATCCTTCCTCACCTCTTTTTCGATTCCTTGTCGAGTGGTTCGCTTGCGGCCACGAGCAAGCCGTTTTCGCTCGCCTGCCGCTGGGCTGGGTCGACGTGAAGCCAGCACGCCGCGACGTGGCCCGGTGCTACGGCGATGCTCGGCGGCACCTGCCGTTTGCAGACCTCCATCGCGAACGGGCATCGCGGGTGAAAGCGACAGCCGCTTGGCGGGGCGCTCAAGCTTGGTGGCGCTCCACGGTCTTCGATATGCGGCGGTTTCGAGCGGTCCGGGTCGGGCGCGGCCGAGAGCAGCAGCTGTGTGTACGGGTGGGCGGGGCTGTCGGTCAGGCTCGCGCTGGGCGCCGACTCAACGAGCTGGCCGGCGTACATCACGACGATCGTGTCGGCGAGATAGCGTGCCGAGGCAATGTCGTGGGTGACGTAGAGGATGGCCAGCTGCTCCTTGTCGCGAAGGTCGGCGAGCAGGTTGAGAACACCCAGGCGAATCGACACATCGAGCATCGACACGGGCTCGTCGGCGATCAGCACGCGGGGGCGCACCGCGAGCGCCCGGGCGATGGCCACGCGCTGGCGCTGGCCGCCAGAGAGCTCGTGGGGAAATTTCCCGGTGAAGCTGTCCGGGGGCTTCAGAGCGACGCGGCGCAGCAGGTCCGCCACCGCCGCATCCCCGCCGCCATTGGCCATGTGGTGGATCTGCAGTGGCCGTATCAGATGATGCCGGACTCGGTGCACCGGGTTCAGGGACGCAAACGGGTCCTGGAAGATCATCTGGACCTGGGCCGCGTAAGAGCGCGGCCGTCCGGAAGGCGCCGGCCGCCCGTCCAGCAGGACTTGCCCGGCGTCGGGTTTGATGATCCTGGCAAGCAGGCGAGCGACGGTCGTCTTCCCGGCTCCACTCTCCCCCACCAGGGCAGTGACCTTGCCGGCGTCGAGGCGCACGGACACGCGGTCGACGGCGTTGACCGGGACCCGCCGCGCCAGCAGCCCGCGACCCTTCTTGACCCAGAAGTGCTTGGTGAGGTCGCGACCTTCCAGAACGGGTGTCGCTGAGCTCACCGCGCGCGAGCCTCCACGTCGACCGGCTCGGGTCGCGCCAGCTCCGCGGGAACTTTCGCATCTCCCCTGTGGAGCCAGCAGGCGACCTCATGCGCGGGCCCGTCAATCGGCGCCAGCTGAGGCACCTCATGCCGGCACTGCTCCAACGCCCATTTACAGCGCGGATGGAACGCGCATCCCGACGGCAGGTTCCTGAGATCGGGTGGCGACCCGGCGATCCCATCCATCCGAGCGCGCTTGCCGTGCATCGGGGGGAAGCAATGGATGAGGCCGTGGGTGTAAGGAAGTCGGGGAGCGTGAAACAGAGAAGCCGCCGGCGCCTTCTCCATCAGCCTTCCCGCGTACATCACCGCGATCTCGTCTGCGAGCTCGACCAGCAGCGAGAGGTCGTGGGTGATGAAGAGGGCGGCGAAACCAAGCCGGTCTCGGAGGGCGATCAGCTCTTCGAGGATTTCGCGCTGGGTGACGACATCCAGGGCGGTGGTCGGCTCGTCCAGGATCATGACCTGGGGCTCGAGCGCCAGCGCCATCGCGATCATCGCTCGTTGGCGCATGCCGCCCGAGAGCTCATGTGGATAGCTGCGCAGCCTGTCGGCGTTGATCCCGACCATGTCGAGCAGCTCGCCAGACCTTTCATGTCGCGAGGACCTGGACAGGCGTGGGCGATGCACGCGTAGGAGGTCGTCGAACTGTGCGCCCACTGTGATCACCGGGTTCAGAGCGTTCAGCGAGCTCTGCAACACGACGGAGATCTCGGACCACCGCACCGTGCGCAGCTCATCTTCATCCGCGGCCAGCAGGTCGACGCTCCCCGTCACGCTACCTCCGCTGACCGGTTTCGAGTGGAACAGCACTTGTCCGGCGGTGATGAGCGCGGGAGCCCGCAGGAGGCGGATCGCGGCGAGGGCCAGCGTGGTCTTGCCGCTGCCGCTCTCTCCCGCAAGGCCCAACACTTGGCCACGTCGAAGCGTCAGGTCGCAGTCCACGACGGCATGGACCGCCTCGTCGCCGTAGCCGTAATCGACGCTGAGCCCGCGGATCTCGAGCACCGGATCCGTCCCCACCCCACTTGTGGGGAGGTCGGACTCGCGCAGCGAGTCCGGGTGGGGAAGCGACGCCGGGTGGGGGCGCTCAGCGCGCCGCACATCGCGCACGACCGGGGTCATCCCCAGGGTCGACCGGACACTGACGCCGGCCTTGTCGGCCACACGCCGGGAGAGGCCGGCTACGCGCAGCCTGGGGTTGACGTACTCGTCGATGCCGAAATTGAGAAGCGCGAGGCCGGTGCCCAGCAGCGCGACGCAGAAGCCGGGCGGCGCCCACCACCACCACCACCCCCCGCGAATGGCGTTGTTGGCGAATCCCTCGCGCAGCATGTCGCCCCAGTTCCAGAGCCCTGGCGGAGACGAAGTGGGCGAACCGGCCAGGCCGAGAAAGGCGATGGCCACGTACGCATAGATCGCGTAGAGAGTGGTGAAGAGAAAGGACGCGGCAACGATCGGGAGAAGGTTGGGAAGTACCTCGGCGAGGATGATCCGAAGGCGTCCCTCGCCGGAGACCCTGGCCGCCTCGACGAAATCACGATTGCGCAGCGAGAGGGTTTGCGCCCGAAGGACGCGCGCGCTGTAAGCCCAAGCGGTGACGGCGATGATGACGGCCACCAGCACGATGCTCGAGCCCGCGGACGGTGCGTAGCTGGCGAGGACGATGAGGAGCGGGAGTCCCGGAATGGCGAGAAAGACGTTCGCGATGAGGGAAAGGCCCTCATCGGCGCCGCCGCCGAGATAGCCGGAGCTCACGCCGATGAGCACGGAGAGGACCGTGGCGATGGCCGCGGCGAGCAAGCCGACGAAAAGGGTGGCCTGCGTTGAGACCAGGACCTGGGACAACACATCCTGGGCGAATACCGTGGTGCCGAGCCAGTGCGCGGCCGATGGCGCCAGCGGGAGCGGGTAGTACTGCGCGGGTACATCGGTCCCAGGACCTGTGCCGGGAACCAGGACATGCTGCACCCAGTTCTGTAGGTCGGTCGCATTGGGAGAGTAAGGGGCTATCCAGCGACCGATGATGGACACCACCACAAAAGGGGCCATGATCACGAGCCCTGCGATCACCTTGGGGGAGCGCGGCAAGCCCAACATCCGCGACTGCGCGAGCACTGGTTCGGGCGTCGGCCCTGCCAGCGGCGGCACCTGGGTCAGGGACGTGCTGTTGATCGTCATCGCGTCACGCCATCTGCCTTGCCCGAGGATCGATCAGCACGTAGACCACGTCGGCGAGCAGGTTGGCGACGAGCACGACCAGGGTGATGACGACGAAAATCCCCTGCACCAGCGTGTAATCGAGCTTCCCGAGCGCGTCGTAGAGGTGGTAGCCGATCCCGGGATAGTTGAAAACGATCTCGACCAGGATCTGTCCGGCGACCACCAGGCTGATGGCGATCGTGAAGTTGGAGACGACAGGCAGGAGCGCGTTCCGCGCCGCGTACCACACCACCGTTCGTGTGGGCAGGCCCTTGGCCTGGGCCACCAGAACGAAATCCTCGTCCATCGTGGTGACCATCTGGTTGCGCATCGCCAGCATGAACCCGGCGATCGAAGCCAGGATCACGGTGGCCACCGGCAGGACGGCATGGGCGACGACGCTCTGGAGGTACGGCCAGTTGAACCCCGGGGTGGTCGTGTAGATGTCGTACCCGAACAGGCTCGGAAACAACTTGAGCATCGTCCCGGTCTGCCCGAAGATCAGGACGAGCACCAGGGCGAGGAAGAAGTACGGCATCGCCTGGAAGAAGGTGGCGGCCGGCAGCACCCACTCGACCGAAGAGCCGCGGCGCCAGGCCATCAAAGTACCGATCGTGGTGCCGCCGACAAAGCTCAAGATGGTCGCGAGGCCAAGGAGGCCCAGGGTCCATGGCAGGTAGGAGGCGATCAGGCTGCTCACGGGGGCGTTCTCAGACCACGAATGCCCGAGGTCGCCGCGAGCGAGGTTTCCGATGTACTGGAGGTACTGGTCCCACAGGCTCGTATGGACGTTGTAGCCGAGCTGCTCCTCGATTGCCTGGACGCACTGCGAGTTGCAGTTCCCCGATTGCGACGCCCTGGCGACGGCGCCCGCGACCGGGTTGCCTGGCACCACGCGAGGTAGGAGAAAGCTGACGGTGAGCGCCACCCAGGCGGCAAGGAGGTAGACGCCCAGCCTCCGCAAGAGGGCGCGCATGGCTTAGGTCCCGCTCCGCGCGATAGACGCATTGCCTGCGCGCGACGCCGGGTTGGTTGCACAACCGCAGCTCTCGCGCACGATGAGCTGGACCGGAAGCACGACGTCTGGTGTACCGGCGGCGGCGCTGATTCGCGAGTAGAGCATGTCGAACGCCCTGGCGCCGAGCTCCTGCATGGGCTGGCGCACCGTTGTCAGTGGCGGATGTAGATGGCGGGCCACAGGCACGTCGTCGAAGCCGGTGACCGCGACCTCCTCCGGCACCTTGATCCCCCGGCGGCCGAGCGCATGCATCACTCCAAGCGCGGTCTGGTCGTTGGCGCACACGATGGCCCGCGGCAGCTTCGTGCCCGCGTCCAGGAGTGATGCGATCACGTTGGCCCCGCCCGCGGCACTGTAGTTGCCCAGCCACGGAGCTCCGACCTGGAAGTCGGCGTCCGCAGCGGCCGCCTCGGCCTCGAACACCTTGGCGCGCGCGCGGTTGTCGGGGCTGTCGGCTCGGCCGGAAAGGTAGGCGATGCTTCGATACGCGTGATCGATCACAAGGTGTTGAACCAGCGCACGCATCCCGGACTCGTTGTCGCAACGGACGTTCATCGAAGCCCGGGTTGGGCTGCCGGCGAGGGTCACGATCGGCACGATGTCGGCCAGCCGGGCAATCCCGACCGCGGACAGCATCCGGTCATGGAGGATGAGTCCATCGGTTTTGCCCGCGATCGCCGCTATTCGCGGCAGCACGTCCTCGTCGTCGAACCCGACGGAGCTCATCAGCACATCGAATCCGCGGCGCTGTGCCTCGACTTCGATGCCGCGATTGATGACGTCCATGAAGAGGAGGCTCTCGTCTTCGCCCTCGAAGAGCGCCTCACCGCCTCGTCGGAAAACGACACCGATCACCTCTTTGAGCCCGTTGGACAGCGCCCGCGCCGCCCCATCTGGGACAAAGCTGAGCTCGCGCACAGCGCGCATCACCTTCTCGCGGGTGTCGGCGCGCGGGCTGCCCTGGCCGTTGAGGACTCGGGACACGGATGCGATCGACACACCGGCACGGCCGGCGACGTCATAGATCGTCAGGGTCCCCTTGGGCCTCTTCGGCTCTGGCATCCGGGTTGGTGCCTCCTCGCGGCAGTCGGCGAGTGTCTGCTGTAAGCGCTTACCGGTAAGCGCTTACCGGATTATATCCACGCCCGGTGGCGTGTCAAGGATCGATTTGATTTCCGGTACAGCTGCTTCCCCGGGCTCGGCCAGCGGGACTTCGTTTGAGTCACGGAAGGCGCCTTCACGATCAACCTGATTGTTGTCTTCAACCTGATCTCGCCCGCAGGCTGGCAGATCGGGCTCGTCCGTATCGAGGACGTGGCGATTGGGGCGGCGATCAGCGTCGTGGTGGGTCTGCTGTTCTGGCCGCGGGGCGCGCGCCGCGAGCTCGCTCGGGGCATTGCCGGTTTCTATCGCGCTGTGGGGACGTACCTGGACCATGCCTTCGACCGGGTGCTCGGGATCGAGGAAGCGGGTGGCGCCGATGCGGCACGGGGGCTAACCATCCAGGCGCGCGACCGCGCCGCCGAAGCCTTCGACGCCTTTCTCAACGAAAAGGCCCCGTCGCCGCTCGACCCGCAAACGGCGGGCTCCCTGCTGTCGGCCGGCAATCAGGTGCTGCTCGCCGCCGATCTGCTCGATGTCGTCTCCGGCCGGATGGGGTATGAGGCCACTGGTTGTCCGGACGGCGCGCGAACTGTGCACGAACAGGTCGGCACTCTGCTCGCGGCGTTTCTTCGACTCGCCGACCAGCTTGCCTTCGGCGAGCTGAAGCAAGATTCCGCGCGCGTCTCGCCGCAAGCATTACGAGGCGCCGCGCTACAGTGCCTCGGTCACTGGCGAACCGACGACCAGGCAGGGCGCGGCGCGCCGGCGGTGGTCATCGCCGCAGAGTGGGTCCAGAACCTTGCGCGGCTGGAAGATGGCCTGGACGGCCCGGTCGCTGTCGCCGTCGCCGCCGCGCGCGCACCATGGTGGCGCTGACAAACGCGAAGTGTCAGGACTCCAGCGCGCTCCGCTGGTCCAGCGTGTACAGCAGGAGTAGCGAAGGGATGACCAGGATCAGCGCGATCGCGGTGATGACAAGCAGGAGCGCCTCGATCTGCGGTGCGCCCGCAGCCTGCTGAATCGTCAAATGACCCGGCAGAACATAGGGGGCCTGGCCGAAGCCCCAGGCGAACACGAACGACCCGACGCCCATTACCGTGAGCACCCGGTACCAGAGATAAGTGCGACGCCACATCAGAACACCCACCGCGAGCACCGCCAGCACGGCGGTCAGCGCAAATGGCAAGCCCAACCCCGCGACCATGCCCCGAAAAACATCGGGGCTCTCAGCCGCGATCAGCAGCAGCGCGATCAGGGAAACCAGCAGCAACGCGATCGCGGCGGTCACGGTTCGCATGCGGAAGTATTCCACCAGGTCGGCGCCTCGCTCGGACCGGTCCTGGTAGCGGCGCGCGTCTCCGACCAGGAACGAGGCGCCGCTGAACGCCGTGGCGGCCAGCGCGACGACGCCGAACGCGATCGCCAGCGGATCCAGACATGCCTGCCACACCGGCACCACTGGACCACCAGCCCCGACCTTCCCCGACGCGATCGCCCCCAGGGCTGCCGCAAAGCTGAAGGGCGCAAGCAGCGACGAGAGGCCGAACACGCGCGTGGCCGCCAGCCTGCTGCGCGAGGTGGTCGCCACCTTGCGAAACGCGAAGAACGCGCCGCGCAGGATCAGCCCCAGCAGCGCCAGCGCGAAGAGCGGATAGAGGCTGAGGAACACCGACTCGAAGAGGAGCGGAAAGCCAGTCCAGCAGATCACGGCGGCGAACACGAGCCAC
This sequence comes from Chloroflexi bacterium 13_1_40CM_65_17, assembly GCA_001917815.1. Lineage (GTDB taxonomy): Bacteria > Chloroflexota > Dormibacteria > Dormibacterales > Dormibacteraceae > UBA10449. The sequence continues at coordinate 25,129 of MNES01000033.1, forward strand.
ACATTGTTCGCTTCCCACACCGGCGCCATTGCGTGGTCGATGAGCGCGTGCACCTGGTCTGCGTTCCGGAAGCGCCCGGCAAGCAGGTCCCAGATCCCGGCGCCGTAGTCGGTTCCTCCGGCAGTGCTGTACGCGGACACAGCCAGCAGGAGCGCGCCCGCGACCCCGTCGTCTACTAGCGCGTTCATGCCGGCCGAGGCCCATAGGGCGCGGCTTCCTCAGGGGCTGATTCCTCTTCCCCGCTGCGGCCCTCGTCATCGAGGCGCCAGCGCGCCGACAGCCGTATTAGGACGGTGACGAAGAAGTACGCGATGACCGCATACACGACCAGCAGCGCGCTGAACATGATCCAGATGTACAGAGGGTTGACCGGGTTCACCGCGTCCGACACACGCATCAGGTCGTGGACGATCCACGGCTGGCGGCCGACCTCGGTGGTGATCCAGCCGGCCTCGATACCGATGTAAGACCCGATTCCGGCCAGCGCCGCACCACGGAAGAACCACCTCGAGCGCGGCAGGTCTCGATACCGGATCCATGCCACCGCGTACCACAGCGTGAGCACGCACGCGATCGAGCCGAGTCCGACCATGACGTCGAAAGCCAGGTGCGCGAAGTTGGCGTCGACCACGCTGGGACGATCGCTGGGGCTGAAGCTGGCCAAGCCGCGAACCACCGTGCTCGCCGAGAAGCCGGCGAGCAGCGAATCGAGCGACGGGACTGACAGCCCGAGCCACACCGTGCCGTCGTCCCGCAGCAGGCCGCCCAGCACCTCGGGATTGTGGCTCTGCGTCTGCCATGTGATCTCCATCGCCGCGAACTTGGCCGGCTGATCCAGAAAGACGCCGCGCGCGGCGATGTCGCCGATCACGACCTGGATCGGGGCGAGGGCGGCACCCAGCGTGAATGGAACGGTGAAGCCGAGGCGGTGGTAGCGATCGCGGCGGCCGCGAAGCCAGCCCACCGCGTAGATCGAGGCGACCATGAATCCGGCGGTCATGTACAGCGCCACGATCAAATGCCAGAACTCGTATCCGAATGCGGGCGTGAAGATCGCGCCCATCACGTCGACGTTCATGGGTCTTCCGTCCGGTCCAAGCTGGAAACCTCGCGGCGTGTTCATCCAGGAGTTGGCGATGATCACTCCGAATGCGCCGAGGACGCCGCTGGGCGGGAGGACCCAGCCCAGCCGGTAGTGCACTTTCGGCGGCAGCCGCTTCCAGCCATACAGGTAGATCCCGATGAAGATCGCCTCGAGGAAGAACGCCCAACCCTCGATGCCGAAGCCGATCCCGAAGACATCGCCGAAGCGGCCCATCATCCGCGGCCAGAGGATCCCGAACTCGAACGAGAGGATCGTGCCGGTCACCGCCCCGACCGCGAACTGAACAGCCATCACCACGGACCAGCGGCGCGCCAGCCGCAGGGCCACTGGATCGTTACGCCGCAGGCCGATTCCCTCCATCACGACCGTCAGCAGCGGGAATGCCACCCCCAGCGGCACCAGGATGATGTGGTAGGCCAACGTGAACGCCATCTGGATCCTGCTCGGCAGCAAGGCCGCCGGCTCTGTCGCGGCGAGGAAGTCCAGTGGCGCCAAGGCCTCGACCTATCGGCAGATCAACGGATCGGCGAAGACGCCGCCGCCGAGCCCGCCGCTTGCGAGGCCTGGCCGGCGAGCGTGATGTGGTAATGCAGATTCAGCACCGACAGGCCCCACCAGCGCAAGAAGTGGTCGGTGCGAACCGAGCCGTCGCTGTCGGGATAGACATGGAAGATCTCGTGGAATCCGCGCACGTACCAGACCCGCAGGCGACCTGGTCCAGCTTCGGTGATTCGATAGAAGCCCGGGTCCCCAAACCGGCGGCCGGACGAGATCAGCCTCAGCGAGCCGTCCGGCTGCGCTTCGGGCCGCAGCAGGACTGTGGCGTTGCCGCGCACCACTGGGAACACGGTCTTCACGCAGGGGCCGTGACCGGGTGGTGACGCTGTCGAGTAGAAGCCCGAGTAGATGACCAGGCCGCTGCCCAGGTTCCGGCGCAGCCAGCTCGTGAAAACGACGCGTCCCGACGGTTCCACCAGCTGCTCCACGTCGCTTGTCATGCCGTGGGCGGTCTCGAGCGGATACATCGGAAAGTTGAGCTGCTCCATCCGGCGGCTGACGAAGTGGATCAGCGCCCAGCCGAAGGGCCAGAAGAGCGGAGACCATTGCGACCAGACGTCGAGGTGGTATCGGCTGGTGTGCTCGTAGAAGTCGCGGACGGAGGGATGCAGGCTTCGCGAGTCGAATCCGCCGCCATCAAGAGCGGCGCAGTCCGGCAACAGGCCAAGGTCGCGGCCAGTGCGCACCTCCAGTCCCGCCTCGGCGGCCACCGAGCGATGGAAGCTGGTGCCTATGCGCGGCGGGCCGGTCGGACCGTCCAGCCATGGAACGCTGCTCCGATCGATGCGGCGGCCGAACACAAAGCAGAGGAACAGGATCACGCCCTGGGCCACGCTCTCGATCAGGCGTCGCACAGCTCCACTGTAATCGCGTCCCCCCGCCCGACTCCGTGTTATAGGTGGCGTATGAATCGCTTCTTCGATGACCTCGGCGAACGCTGGGTGGCGGCGGCAGGCCGTCGCTCGGCTCGAATTGACGCGCCGTCCCTCGATGCCAAGGTGGCGCTGGAGCTGCTGGACCTGGCACGCGTTGCCGCCCACACCCAGGAACGACGCTTCGCGCCCTTGTCATGTTTCATGGCCGGCGTCGCATCCGAGCGTCTCCGCGCGGCCAAGGGCGGCCTGGATGAAGCTGGAACCGCAGAGTTCATCCTCGAGGTCAGGCAGGAGCTCGAGAAGGAGTATCCGCCCCCCGGGACTATCGGATGCTGATGACGGGCAGCTGGCGGAAGCTCTGAACCGAGATGCGCGCGGCGACCGCTGACGCGACGTCGCGAAATGCTTTCGCGCCGGCCGTGTCTGGGCGCGACACGACCACCGGCGCGCCCGCATCCGCCTCCTCGCGAATCGCTTTCTCCAGGGGTATGCCGCCGAGGTAAGGAACGCCCAGGCGGCGGGCGGCGCGCTCAGCTCCGCCGTGGTCGAAGATGTAGTGCTCCTCGCTGCACCGGCCGCAGATGAACCAGCTCATATTCTCGACCAAGCCCAGCGGCGTCACGTTGAGACCGCGGAACATCTGCAGCGCCTTGACCGCGATGTTCAGAGCAGCTGTCTGCGGTGTGCAGACGATCGCGACCCCGGTCAGCGGCACCGCCTGCGCGAGGGTCAGCGACGCGTCACCCGTGCCCGGCGGGAGATCGATGACCAGGTAGTCGAGCTCACCCCAATCAACGTCGCTGATCATCTGCTCGATCGCCCGCGAGACCATCGGCCCTCGCCAGACCATCGCCTTGTCGGCGCCCGCGAGGAAGCCGATCGACATCAGCTTGACGCCGAATGCTTCGAGCGGAACGAGCTTCTGGTCCACGACCTTAGGCTGGTCCTGGACGCCCAACATGCCGGGAATTGACGGACCGTAGATGTCCGCGTCCAGGAGTCCGACCCTGGCCCCGCTGACAGCGAGGGCGCAGGCGAGGTTGATCGCCACGGTGGACTTGCCCACGCCGCCCTTCCCTGACGCGACCGCGATCACCTGCTTGACGCCTGGAAGAACCTGGTTCGGCTCCCGCCTGTTGAAGGCCGACCGCACGTTGGCGCTCATCTTCAGATCCACGGACGTCACGCCGGGAAGGTCGCCGACCAGCTTGGTCGCCATGGTCTGGAAGCGATCGCGAACCGGGCAGGCCGGTGTCGTCAGCTCAAAGGTGAAGGACACGCGGCCGTCGCCACCGATTACGAGGTCTTTGATCATGCCGAGGCTGACCACGTCACGGCCGAGGTCGGGATCCTGGATCGCGGATAGGACGGCCAGAACCTGGTCCGGGCTCGGTACTCCGTTATTGGGCACTGAAGATCACCGCCGCCCTTAGGGCCAAAACGCCAAGCAAAACGAGGGCTGAAACCACCAGCGTGTCGGTGCCCGCTCGAGCGATGGCCGCCGAGCCGCCTGCGGGACGGATGCGCATGTGACCCCTCGCCACAACCAGGGATGAGCCGATGCCGACGAGCGCAAGGAGCCACAACGGGAGGAGTGGCACGGTCGGTCCGGCCGTTCCGGCCGCGATGATCGTCAGAAAGAAAGCCACCAGCAGGACGAGTTCCAGGATCGAGAAATACCCATCCGCCTCGTGAAGACGGCCAAGACTGAATGCAGCGTCGGGACGGTATCGGGTCAGCAGCGCTAACAGTGCGGCTGAGCCGCTCAGACCCGACGCAAGGAAGAGGCCGCCGAGCATCCATGTGTCGCTCCAGATCGGCTGGTTGCTGACGCTTAGGAGCACACCCGTGTACGACGCGATGAACAGGGCGAACACGCCACCAATGACATTGAACACGAGGCCGGCTATCCCGCCGAGCGGGCGGGCGCCCGCGCGCCTGTCGAGCACAAAAGACTCCAGGGCGGAAACTGCGGCGAACAGGCCGAACACTAGCAGCGCCCAGACACCGACCGACATCGGCGACCAGTACTTGAAGTTGAGGCCCTGGTCCCCGGGCGTGACATCGACGAGCATGTGCCAGAACTTCCACCAGCTCGCACCAAGGTCAGCCGTCAGAAGCACAGGACAGACCAGCAGCGTGACGAAGCTTGCGTAAAAGCCGAGGCGGGCCGCGGGTTCATCGCGTGCGTCACCCACCAACCGCAGGAGTGTCGCCAGCGCATAGCAGCCGCCCGTAAGCCCGGCGAAGAAAAAGTAGCCCAGGATGTACCACGTCCACTGCGGCGCCCGCACGAAGTGTTCCGCGGCGAGATAGATCACGAAGTTCCTCGCCGCCTGAACGCCACGATGCCGGCGATGACGCCGAGCACCGCTGTCACCAGGGCGCCGACGTACCCACCGACGTCGTTGCGGCTGGGCAGCTTTGCGTTTTCGGCGTTTGGCAGCCCGTAGGTCTCCGGCTTGTCCATGAGAAGGAAGAAGGCGTTCAAACCTCCGTAAATCTTGTCGTCGCGGCCATACAGCTGAGCCTGCGTGACGCCTTGCGAATGCAGAGCCGCAAGCCGGACGTCGGCCGCTTGTTGGAGCTCCGCGAGCGGCCCGAACTGGATGGACTGGGTGGGGCACGCTTTCGCGCACGCAGGTTGGAGGCCGCCCTGAAGTCGGTCGTAGCAGAGCGTGCACTTGTGCGCCGTGCCGGTTGCGGGATTGAGGGCGATGACGCTGTAGGGGCAGGCGGCGATACAGTTCCTGCAGCCGTTGCAGACATCCTGCTGTATGAAGACCGTGTCGAACTCGGTGCGGATGATCGCCCCCGTCGGACAGACCTCCATGCAGCTTGCGTGCTTGCAGTGCTTGCAGACGTCGGACATCATCAGGAAGGCCTTGCCGTTGCCGGCATCTGCGGACTGGGCCGGCACGTCGTCGATGAACTTCACATGCCGCCAGTTCTGGTCGTCGAGCTGGCCGGTGTTGTCGTAGCTGTCGGCCAGGAATTTCGGTGAGTCACCCTGGAGCTGGTTCCATTCCTTGCAGGCGACCTCACACGCTTTGCACCCGATGCAGATGCTGGTGTCGGTGAAGAAGCCGTACGACTCGCCGGGCTTGATGGTCACCGCCATTGCTCAGAACCCCATGAGATTGGGAGTGATTTTCGAATAGCCTCGCTCCCTGGCATAAAGGTCGAGGGGCAGCGCGGCGAGCTCATCAACGATGGGCACGGCCGCCGGATCGGCCGCGAGATCGACGTTGAGCAAATACTGATGGCACGTGTCGCACGCTTCGATTCGAATGTGACCGAATAGCGGCATGTGCTCGGGGATCCGATCGTCGCCCAGCTTTCCCAGGAGCCCGCGCACCACGCTTCCGCGCTCACCCGAGGCCGTTCCCTCCTCGCTGAATATCGGAAGGCGCGAGCTCGAGTCCTCGCCGCAGCCGGGGCACGTCATGCGGGCATACCCCCAGCTGGCGTGACATCGCCCGCAGAGGAGAAAGCGGCCGCCGGCTGCGAGGTCTTCGCCGGCGAGCGCGAAGTAGCTGAGCTGGGGGGATCCTCCGCAGCTCTCGCAATGACGCTGGTCACGGGGCCCCACGCACGATGCCGCCGCCTCGGGGCCCAGCGCCTCGAGCACCGGGCCTGCAGACGCGCGCGCCAGATACCTGTCAACCGCAGGCTGCTCTTCGCTCTTGACCCAAGCGTCAACCAGGTCCCGCGCATCCATGGTCTCGATTTGGCCGGCCATAGCGGCGCGCAGCTGCTGGGGACCGGCGGCGATGCTCACGTTCACCACCGCCGGCACCACCATCTCGGCTACGTAGGCGACCAGTTCGCCGGAGCGAGGTCTTGCCGAGCGCGCCTCCTCGTATGCCTGCTCCTGGACCCCCAACAGGGCGCCGTAGAAGTCCAGCACCTCGCGGGCAAATGGTTGACGGGCGCGCAGCTCAACGGTCCGCAGGCGCCTATCCGCCCATAGTTCAGCGGCGACGGGTGCCTGCGTCATCACATCTTCTCCAGGTTGACCAGGAACGCTTTGAACTCGGGCGTTCGCGCGTTGGCGTCGCCGACGAATGGGGTCAGCGCGTTGGCCAGCCAATACCGCCCGTGGCTCGGATCGCTGTCGGCGGCAATGCCGACATATCCCCAATGGATGGGGATACCGATCTGGAACACCTTCTGGCCCGCCACCGTCATCGAGCCCAGACGCTTGGTCACGACCGCGAGGACTTCAAGCTTGCCTCGCTTTGACGAAACCCGGACCTTGTCGCCGGTCTTGATGCCCTTCGTCTGAGCCAGCTCCCATGGGATCTCGACGAAGGGCTCTGGCTGCAGCTGAACCAGGTGGGGAACGTGCTGGGTGACATAGTGCTCGTGCTCCGTCAGCCGGTAGCTGGTGGCGATGTACGGAAACTCGGCCGCGGTGCCGAACCGGTTCGGCCTTCCTGCGGCCTGGTCATAAAGGAACGCCACGGGCGAAGCCGACACGGAGGCGTGCAGCGGGTTGGCCACGGGGGACTCGACGGGCTCGTAGTGCTCGGGGAACGGGCCGTCGATCATGCCGTTGCTGAACAACCGGCCTACGCCTTCGCCGTTCATGATGAAAGGCAGATAGGCATTCGGATCGTGCGGGTTCATCGTTGCCGGGTAGTCGGGCACGTCGCCGACCCACCTGGTCCCGTTCCATGTGATCCCAGGCCGTTTGGGATCCCATGGCTTGCCGTCGAGATCCGCGGAGGCGCGGTTGTACATCACTCGGCGATTCAGCGGCCAGCTCCAGGCCCAGTTCGGATAAAAGCCCATCCCGGTGGGGTCGTTCGTCTTGGGATCCTGGATGCCGTCGCGGCGCTTCATCAGGTTGCCGCTGTCAAGGTAGCTCCCGGTGTAGATCCAATCGCCCGCGGTGGTCGTCCCGTCGTCCTTGAGATTGGCGAACGTCGTCATCTGTTTGCCCGTCGCCAGGTCCTTGCCGTTGATCTCCTTGGCGATCTCGTCCAGCTCAGGTTTCAGGGGGTCCTTGTAGTTGAACGTCAGGTGCATGATCGGGTCGGGGAACTTTCCACCCTGCTGGTTGTACAGAGCCTTCACGCGGCTGAAGATGTCGGCCAGGATCCAATGGTCGTGTCGAGCCTGGCCCTGCGGTGGAACCACCTGGTCCTTCCACTGCGACCAGCGACCGCTGTTGACGAACGAGCCGTCCTTTTCGATCCAGTGGGTGGCCGGCAGCATGAAGACCTCGGTCTTGACCTGGCTGGCGTCGACGCCAGGGGCGTGCCAGAACTCTGAGCTCGTCGTCGGCAGGGCATCCATCACCACCAGCCACTTGAGATTCGACAGCGCCTGCTGCACCTGGTTCGAATCGGGGCCGATGCTGGCGGCCGTCATGCCGGACAGCATCACGCCTTCCATCTTTCCCTTCAGCGCCTGGTCGTAGATCGACATCCACGAAGAGTTCTGGCCTGGCTTGGGGATGTAGTCGAAAGCGAATTCGTTGTCTTTTGTCGCGGTGTCGCCATACCAGCCCTTGAGGGTGCTGACCATGAACTTGCGGTAGTTGGTGCCGAAGAAGTTCCACGAGTTGGGGTCGGATTTCTTGGGAGCGCTCTGCGCCACATAGTCGTCGAGGTTCTTCTGGCCGGGCGCCGGAATCCTGAGGTAGCCGGGCAGGATCTCCCACGAGATCGCGTGGTCGGTGTTGCCCTGGATGTTGGCGTGACCGCGCTCCGCGTTCATGCCTCCACCAGGCCGGCCCATGTTGCCCAGCAACAGCTGGAGCACCGCACCGGAGCGGATCAGCTGGCCCCCTGTGGTGTGGTGCGTGAGACCGACCGCGTAGACGATGGTCATGACCTTGTCGGGCTTGCCCATCTGGCCGACCAGGTCTGCCACCTTCTTGAACTCGTCGACCGGAATGCCTGTGATGCTCGACACGACGTCTGGGGTGTAGCGCGCGTAATGCGTCTTCATGAGCTGGAAGACCGAACGAGGGTCCTGCAACGTCATGTCGCGCCTGGCGAACCCATCGCTGCCCGCCTCGTAGCTCCAGCTGCTGATGTCGTAAGCGCGTTTGGTCGAGCTGTATCCGGAGAAGAGCCCGTCCGTGAAACCGAATCCCTGCTTGACGATGAACGACGCGTTGGTGTAGTTGCGCACGTACACGTCCTGGAAGAGATTGTTCTGCAGGACGTGGTTGATGAGCCCGCCGAAGTAAGCCACATCGCTCCCCGTGCGGATCCGCAGGTACAAGTCGGCGACGGCCGAGGTGCGGGTGAAGCGGGGATCCGCGTGAATGATCTTGGCCCCGCGGTCGAGCTTTGCCCGCATGAACCACTGAAAGCCGACCGGGTGCGCCTCGGCAGGGTTGGCGCCGTTGATGAGGATCAGGTCAGCGTTCTTGATGTCGCGCCAGTGGTTTGTCATTGCTCCCCTTCCGAATGTGGCGGCCAAACTGACCACCGTGGGGCCGTGTCAAACCCTGGCCTGCTGTTCTAGGTGTACCAGTCCCAGGCCCCGCATCAGCTTGGTGGCGAAGTAGCCTTCCTCCGAGCTGAATGCGGCGCCTCCGGCGAAGGCGATGCCTTCGGTGCGATTGACGGTGTTGCCGTTTCCGTCCGTGGTGACGAAGCTGGCGTCGCGAGACGCCTTGATGTTCTGCGCGATCTTGCCCAGCGCGAATTCCCACGTCACGCTCTTCCAGCTGGTCGCCCCGGCAGCGCGGTACTGTGGCGACTCCACGCGGCGGGGCGAGGTCGCAAGCTGCATCGCCGTCGCGCCCTTCGGGCACAGCCGACCTTCGTTGACGGGGCTATCCGGGTCGCCCTCGATCTGAAGCAGCTGCACGCTGCCGTCGGCGTTCTGTCGGGTGTAGGCGACCAGCGAACACCCGACCGCGCAGTACGGGCAGATCGAGTGCGACTCCTTCGCGCCCGCGATCCGGAGGTTTTGCTTGACCTTGGTGGATTCCGCGACGGCAACGTCGAAGCCAAGCCCGGCGGCCGCCAGGGCACCCGCACCGGCCATTCCGGCTTTGAGAAGATCCCGACGCGTGATGGCGGGCAATGCAGCCTTTGCCTCCAAACCACAGATGGCGGAGCAGTCTGAAGCTAGCTCAGGCCTCGGTTGAAGTCAAGTTTCAGCCTGTTGAGATCAGGAGATCGGTGCGATCGTCGGGCTCGGTGTTGCGGAGAAGATCGATCAGCCGGGCGTCCCAGGGGACGATCACCCCCGTCGCGCCGGCCGACTCGCAGGAGCTGAGAGTGCTGGTCCAGGCATCCCGATCGGGCGGAATCGTGACGATGTCCCACACCTCGTTGCCCGCGTTCGGGTCGCCGTCCATCTCACGGGCCCGCTCAGCGTCGAGGACGAAAATCCTCGCTCCGGACGCTCGAAGCGCGGCCACGTGGTCCGTCGGCACACCTCGCTCTGGCAGACCGACCACCATCCGGCCACGACTCAGCGTTTGCACCGCCGCGGCGCAGGCGCGGAGCCCCGAATTGGATACCTCGCTCATCGTGGTCAGAAGACATCCCAGTCCAACGCGATGGGTCACCGCGGCCAACGCTCCGAGCACGACCCACGGATCGAGCCCTCTGTCGTCTACCCAGATCGTGTCCGCCGCCGCCGCTTCGAGCGCGGTAACGTCGGCGAGGTACTCCCCGACATCCGCGATCACAGACGGAAGCCTGACCGCAACCCGGACCACGGTGCCACTCTAGCTCGGCCGACTCGCAAATTCGCGCCGGAGTATGTTTCGCTGCGTACCAGTTCGGTAAGGGGGGCGCGACATGTCGGACGAGATCGAGGACTACCTCAACTGGAAGCTGGCCGGCAGGATCGACCGGCGCGATTTCCTGAAGCTGGGCGTCTCGGCCGCCGGCATCGCGCTGGTGGCGGCATGCGGAGGAAGCAACACCGTCGGCCCCACTGGCCCCACCGGTCCTGAATTCAAGCTCGGCGTGGTCCTGCCTTATTCGGGGGTTTATGCGGAGCTCGGCAACAGCATCACCAACGGGATGCGCATGTACTTCGACTCTGTCGGCAACCAGGCGGGCAACCGGAAGATCACCGTGGTCACTGCTGACGAGCAGGTCGCACTCGCCGACGCGGTGGCCGCGACCAAGAAGGTGGTCGAGCAGGACGGGGTCGACATGGTGGCGGGCTACGTTTCCAGCCCCAACGCGGCTGGCAACCGGAACTACCTCGACGGGTTGAAGATGCCGACCCTCATCGCGAATGCAGGCGTGAATTCGCTGTCGCGGGCAGCCAAGTCGCCTTTTATCTATCGCACCTCGTTCAGCAACTGGCAGCCGAGCCACCCGATGGGGACGTACGTCGCTGAAAAGCTCGGCAAGAAGAAGATCCAGCTCGTCTACGCGAAATACGGCGCCGGGCTGGAGGCCGTCGCCGCTTTCAAAGAGACTTTCACGGGCAGCGGCGGGACGATCGTGGGGCCGGACGTGGCGACCCCATTCCCCAACAACGGCGACCAGACACCCTTCGTCCAGGCGATCCAAACCGACAAGATCGACGGCATCTACTGCTTCATGTCAGGCACCGACGCGGTCACGTTCCTGAAGAAAGCGGCCGAGCTGGGAACGCTGAAGAAGCTCGGCCTTGTTTCGGGCGCTGGATTCTTTGTGGAGCAGGACGTGTTGGCGGCGATCACCGACGCGGCGCCGGACGGCGCCATCACCGGACTGCATTGGGCGCTGCCGCTGGCCAACAAGGAGAACCAGGACTTCGTGTCCAAGTACTCGAAGAAGTTCAGCGGCCGGCAGGCTGATGTTTTCGCAGTGCAAGGCTTCGACACCGCGCGCGTGATCGTCGAGGCGCTCAACGCCGTGAAGGGAAATACGACGAATAAGGACGCTTTCATGACGGCGATCGCCGGCGTTTCCTTCAAGAGCCCGCGCGGCGACTTCAAATTTGATGCCACGACCAACAATGTCGTCCAGACGATCTACGTGCGCAAGACGGTGAAAGACCCCAAGCTGGGCTGGACGAACCAGGTCATCGACCAATATCCCGGAGTCGCCGACCCGGGCAAGTAACCTTCACGTCGCCATCGGCAACGCCATTCAGCTGATCGTCAACGGCCTCTCATTTGGTGGCCTGGTCTTTCTGCTGGCCGCGGGGCTTTCGATCATCTTCGGGCTCATGGACGTGCTCAACCTCGCCCACGGGTCCTTCTACATGATCGGCGCTTACACCGCGTACACGGTGGTGATGGCCACGCAGAACTTCTGGCTCGCCCTCTTGGTGGCGCCTGTGTTGCTCGCGGTAATCGGCGCGGCCCTCGAGATGGTGTTTTTTCGGCGCCTCTACCGGCACGGCCACCTGCCCCAGGTACTGATGACATTCGGCTTCACCCTCGTCTTCGTCGACCTGATTCGCTCCCGCTTCGGGCCGACGACGCGAGCGATCCCGCCCCCGCCTGGCCTCGGGGGCGCGGTTCACCTGGCGACTGCGACCTTCAGCTCGTACAGCCTGTTCGTGCTTGGGATTGCGATCGTGATCGGCGCCCTGCTTGTGATCGGATGGCGCCTCACGCGTCTCGGCGTGGTGCTCCGCGCCGGAGTCTCGGATAAGGAGATGGCAGGATTGCTGGGCATCGATCTCCCTCGAACGTTCACCTTCACCTTTGCGTTCGGCGCCGCGCTCGCGGGCCTTGCCGGCGTCATCGCGGCTCCGGAGTTCGCCATCTATCCCGGCATGGACGCCAACGTGCTCATCCTGGCGCTGGTCGTCGTGGTGATCGGGGGACTTGGCTCGATCGAAGGCGCGCTGCTCGGCGCTGCCGTGATCGGGCTCGGGTATGTGATCGGCAGCACGCTGTTCCCGCAGTTCGCAATCGGCCTGATCTTCGCCTTGATGGCGGCCGTGCTGATCATTCGGCCCAGCGGCCTGCTCGGCCGGCGGTCGTGATTGCTGCGCGGCTCCGCGGCGTATCCAGGCCGGCCTTTCTCATGCTCCTCGCGCTGGCCCTGGCGTCGATCCCGCTCTGGGCGCCTCGCTTCTGGATCTACATCGCCACCCAGGCGCTGATCTTCGCCATCTTCGCCATGTCGCTCGATCTTCTGGTCGGATATGCAGGCCTCCCTTCCTTCGGGCACGCAGCCTTTTATGGCGTCGGCGCGTATGCCTGCGCTTTGCTCGCGCTTGGGCACGTGGACGGCCTTGTGCCGCTGCTGCTGGCCGGCATGCTCGGCGCCGGCGCCGCGGCGCTGCCGATCGGCGCACTGTCGCTGCGCACGAGCGGGATCTACTTCCTGATGCTGACCCTTGCCTTCGCCCAGATGCTGTGGGGACTCGCCGTCAACTGGACCTCGCTGACGCGGGGCACAGATGGGCTCATCGGGATTCCGCGGCCGGCGCTCCCCGGTCTCGACACCTTGAACGTCTCCCTGTACGACCGGGGACCGTTCTTCTTTCTCTGCCTGCTCGTCGCCATCGCCGTCTTTGTCGTCCTCGAATCGCTGGTCCGCTCGCCATTCGGCAAGACTCTGGAGGGCATCCGGGAAAACGACCGACGGATGCGGGCCCTCGGGTTCCCGACATTTCGCTACCGACTTGCGGCGTTCGTGCTGGCCGGCATGGTGGCCGGAATCGCGGGCTCACTGGCAGCGATGTCCAACGGCTTTGCCACTCCCGACCTCCTGTACTGGACGGTATCCGGGCTGGCGCTGATCGCGGTCGTGGTGGGCGGCACGCGCTCTTTCATCGGCCCCGCGCTCGGGGCGTTCCTTGTGCTGTTCGCGCAGCTTGGGCTCTCCACGTACATCGATCGCTGGGAGCTCGCGCTCGGCGCTCTATTCATCGCCTTCGTCCTGTTCCTACCCCGAGGCCTGGTCGGGCTGGTGCGGCGGGCCTGAAGTGGAGGTTACCGTCACCGACCTGACCGTTCGCTTCGGCGCAGTCGCCGTGCTGGACGACGTCGACCTCGAGATCGCGTCAGGCGAGCGGCGCGCGCTGATCGGCCCCAACGGAGCCGGCAAGACAACTCTCCTCAATGTGATTGCGGGCGAGCTCCGTCCGGCGCAGGGTTCGGTTCGACTCGGCACACGCGACGCGACCACGCTTCCCCCCTGGAAGAGGGCGCGCCTCGGGCTCGGGCGCACCTTCCAGCGCTCGACCCTGTTCGGCCAGCTCACCGTCGCCGAGAACGTGGCCCTGGCGGTGCGCGCGCGCATCCGGGGGAGCTGGCGCTTCTGGCCGGGTGGTCAACACCCCGTCCGAGAGGAGGTGGGAAAGAGACTCGAAGCGGCGGCTCTCGCCCACCTGGCCAACCGGAGGGCGGCAAACATCGGCCATGGAGAGCAGCGCATGCTCGAGCTCGAGCTCGCATTGGCGGCCTCACCGTCGGTGCTCCTCCTCGACGAGCCGATGGCCGGCCTTTCCGGCGCCGAACGGCAGAGTGTCTTGAATCGGTTGCTGACCTTGCCTCGCCAGGTGACGATCGTGATCGTCGAGCACGATCTCGACGCCGTGTTCGCCATCGCCGAACGGGTCTCGGTGCTCGACCATGGAGTCAAGATCGCCGACGGGGGTCCAGCCGCCGTCAGGGCAGACCCTCGCGTTCAGGAGGCATACATTGGCGCGTTCTGACGGCGCTGACGAGGGGCTCGCAGTGGCCCACCTGACCGCCGGCTACGGCGGCGGCGCCGTCGTCCGCGACGTTTCGATTGATGTCGGGCATGGTGAAGCGGTTGCGCTCCTGGGCCGCAACGGCGCCGGGAAAACCACGGCGCTGATGGCGATCGCGGGCGCGCTTCGCCCGATGGCCGGAACGGTCGCAATCGACGGCAGGCCGGTGGCCGGCCTCCCTGCTTACCGGATCGCCCGGCTCGGAGTCTCCCTCGTCCCGCAAGGCCGGCGGATCTTCTCGACCCTGACCGTCCGCGAGAACCTGACTCTGGGTTCCCGCGGCGGCAACCTTGACGAGGTGCACTCGTTGTTCCCAGTCCTCGCCAAGCGCGCCGCCGTGTCGGGGACGGCTCTATCCGGCGGCGAGCAGCAGATGCTTGCGATCGGTCGCGCGCTGATGACGCGCCCACGGCTGCTGCTCATGGATGAGCCGTCGGAAGGTCTGGCGCCGCAGGTCGTACGTGACATCGGCGCGCTTGTCGGCCGCCTACGGCGGGAGTTGGGCCTGGCGGTGCTGATTGCGGAGCAGAACCTCGCCCTTGCTCTCGCGATAGCCGACCACGTCTACGTCATCGAGAGGGGCGAGGTGGTCCACCAAAGCTCCGCCGCCGCGTTCCGAGGCGACCCGGCCGCACAGAAGCGGTACTTAGGGGTCTAGGCCTGCGTATATAACCTGCACATATAAGAGGACGCGCGCGAACCGCGCCTATCGGGCGATGTCGGGTGCGCTCAACCGAGTCCAATGCGCGCCGCCGTCCGTGGTTCGGTAAATCGCGAGCGTGGGATGAGTACCCGCGCCGATGACCTCTGCCCATCCGGTCTCGGCATCCTGAAAATCGATAGCGAAGACGTGCTCATCTGCGCGCGGCCAATCGCCGATTGTCGTCCAATGCTTGGCACCATCGGTAGTGCTCGCGATTCCAGCGGAGTCGGACAGGATGAACCAGTGGCCCGCGTCGATGACCTTCAGGGTGCGGAGGAATGTGACACCACCGGGAAGGACGAGCGCCTGCGGGCTGGTCCAATGCGCCCCGCCATCGACGGTGGAGTAGAAATACAGCCCTTGTAAGACTGGTCCGCCGGAGCCCCCCGAGCCCCCCGAGCCCCCAAACTTCGTCACGACCAGGATCCCTTGCAGCGGGTTGTAGAACTGCGGCAACGAGATCGAAGCGTTGCTCGAATTCAAAGAGATCGCGGGTGTGGTCGGGAGTATCTGCACTGACCAAGACCTCCCTCCATCGCGGGTGGCGTACAGATGGGGCTCGACGATCGGAATGTCGGTGCCGCTGTAGGTAGCGCCGTCAAACCACCCGGTTGATGAGTCGCGGAACATCAACGAACCCTGCAGGCTGCCGCCCCGCTGCCCGTAGCTGAACACCTGATTGACGTCGAGCCGAGCCGTCTGGATCCAGGTCAGGCCGCCGTCCGTCGTGTGAAAGACGCCCGCGAATCCTGGCGTCGCCTCGTTCAGGTACGAGATGACCCAGCCCTCTCGCGCATCGACGAAGTAAAGCTGCGCGACCTGGCTCGCCTCCGGCGGGAGGCTCAACCTCTCCCAGTTCGCGCCGCCGTCGGCCGTTCGGAAGAGCGGAACACCTCCTCTACCGACGACGAGGCCATTCCTCCCGTCAGGACTGAAGCGGACCTGCTCCGGTCCCGGCCCATCCCACGTGAGCTGCCGCTGCCAGGTGCGGCCGCCGTCGGCGGTCTGATAAAGAACGGTCGGACCGGCCAAAGACACCGACGCTTTCGTTAACGCAATCCAACCTTCGTCAGCCGAAACGAACTGCAGCGCGGAGAAGTACACGTCCGACTTTCCAGGGACCCCGATGGTGGGAACGTTGTGCTGCTGCACCGCTCGGAGTTTCGACACTCCGACGACCAGCAGGCCCACCAAGAGGAGCACAACGCACGCGATCGCCAGCTCGCGAACCAAGGATGTCGCGAACGCCCACGTCCTTTGCTTCGTGGCATTGGGCTCGAGCGCTCGCGGGGTGATCGCGATCCGAGCGATGATCCGGCTTTCCACTCGAGTGGTCGATGGGAACTCGTGATCGTATTCATGCGCGTATCCGCGCAACCGCGCTTCGACTTCCGTCCTAGAAGCCATCAGATCGCCACCTGGTCCGATCCGCGGCTCGATGTCAGCTCGCGCCGCAATTTTCCGAGCGCCCGAAAGACCAGGACTCGCACAGTACCCTGACGTGCGCCCATGATCCGCGCCGCTTCCGCGAATGACAGATCCTCGAAGTAGCGCAGGTAAACGGCCTGCCGTTCGCGAAGGCCAAGGCCGCGGATCGCGCGCCTCATGGCCTCATCGCCCGCCCGTCGTTCCACGATTTCAACTGGATTGCTTGCGGCTTGGGCCGGGCCTTGCATCGCGACGCGACGCGATTGACTGCGGTAGTAGTCATGCGCCAGATTTGTGATGACTCGATAGAGGTAGCGGCGGAACTCGACCTCAGGCGATGGCGTGTTTGGCGACGCCCAGCACCTCGCAAAGGCCTCTTGCACGATCTCCTCCGCAAGCTCGGTGTCATGGACGAGCACATTGGCGAACTTCATGGCGGGACGCCCCAGGCTTCGCACCATCTGTTCGAACAGGGCTCGGTCGTCGTTCATCGCAACGTCGGTTTTCCATGCCGACCCCACAACGTCCGCATGCCTCGAAACGTTGCGCTGAACGTCTTTAGGCGGGCGGGCGCGCGGCGTCCGGCACCTGGAAGACGGTCACCAGGCTGAAATCGACTCCGTCGAGCTGGAACGCATAGCAGCCAGGGGACTCAATGTGTGTCCGAGCGAAGAACTGCCTCCAGAAGCCCTTCGCATCGGTCGGCGACATCGCCGGCAGATCCAGCTCCTCGTAGAAGGTAACCGGCACTCCGTCAATCGTCACCGTCCTGACCGGCGGGCCGGGCGGCGGACTGCCGGCACTCGAAAAGCCGTCGCCAGCGCGGAACGTGATCGGTTCTTGAAACTCAACCAGGCCATTTCCGTTTATCTGGTGGCCCCGGACGAGGACTGCCCCCTCGTACGCGGGTTCGATCAGCCAGACCTCGTTGTCGAAGCCACCTGGATAGATCTGGACGATGCCGCTGAGGTAAGCGGGCCCTGGACCAAAACCAAAACTGGGGCCCTTGCCCTTCCCACCGTTGACAACCGGAGCCAGGTCGTGAAAGGGGGTGATCGGGCAGGCGTGGTTCGCTCCCACCGCCGGAAGGTGAAGAGGGCGGCTGCGGATGTCGGCCAGGTTCGACGCCGGCGCGACGGAAGGGTTCGCTGCTGGAGAAGACACCGTCAATGGGCCGCCATGCGAGGTCGCGCCGCAGGCCGCTGTAAGCACTGCGAGCACGATGACCAACCCCGCCGACGCCGCCGGTCTAACCACCGTCATTGCTCACAACGACCGGTCCTCGCCGATTGTTACAGGCTCGACCGTGGCGCAAACTCATCCTGCGGTGCGGGCAATGATCCTCGAACGTCCAGGCACGCCCTTGCGCCTCGAAGAGGTGCCCGTGAAGGTACCAGGCCCGGGCCAGGTTCTCCTCAAAGTCCACGCTTGCGGGATCTGCCGCACCGACCTGCACATCGTCGATGGCGAGCTCACGGAGGCAAAGCTCCCGATCGTCCCAGGCCACCAGATCGTGGGTGTGGTGGTCGAGGCCGGCATCGGCGTGGACCATCCTCGCGTCGGCGATCGAGTTGGCGTGCCCTGGCTTGGGTGGACCGATGGCGACTGCAGGTACTGCCGGTCCGGGCGCGAGAACCTGTGCGACCACGCAAGGTTCACCGGCTATCAGATTGACGGCGGCTACGCGGATTACGTGGTCGCCGACAGCCGGTTCTGCCTTCCGATCCCGGAGGGCTATCCGGACCTCCAGGCAGCCCCACTCCTGTGCGCCGGGCTGATCGGCTTTCGGTGCCTGCGCATGGCGGGCGATGCTCCCAGGCTCGGCTTCTATGGCTTCGGCTCGGCCGCGCACATCCTGATCCAGGTCGCGCGGTATCGAGGCCAGCGCGTGTACGCGTTCACCCGGCCCGGCGACGTGGCCGCTCAGAGCTTCGCCGCTGAGCTCGGCGCCGATTGGGTCGGCGATTCGGACACCGCCCCGCCCGAGCCGCTGGACGCCGCGATCATCTTCGCGCCCGCCGGCGAGCTGGTACCCGCGGCGCTGCGCGTCGTCGCCAAAGGCGGCACCGTGGTCTGCGGCGGAATCCACATGTCGGACATCCCGAGCTTTCCGTATTCGATCCTGTGGGGCGAGCGAGTCGTTCGTTCCGTGGCCAACCTCACACGCGCCGACGGCGCGGAATTTCTACGCCTGGCGCCGACCATCCCGATCCATTCGCAGGTTCAGGTCTACCGGCTCGAGCAGGCCAGTGAGGCGCTCGAAGAGCTCCGCAGCGGCCGGATGCGCGGCAGCGGGGTTCTGTCGATGACTGAGACCGACGCTTGATCCGCGATCAGCCGCTCAGGACCGCTTCGCCTGCCAGGCCGTGTGCTCGCGTGAGATCGCGCTTTCGGCATCGTCCACGAATGCGGCCCAATCGGCCTCCTCGTGCATCGGGCCGATCGACGCCTCGATGGCCGACAGCTCGTGCGCGGCATGCGAATAACTCTGCGTCAGCGTTGCGTGCTGTTTGATCTGCAGCCATGCCAGGGCTGAGGCCGCAACCGCCGCAAGAATGCCGAGCGCCTCGAAGTCGATCGTCCCGATTCCCTTGAGAATGGCGCCGATGATGCCGAGTGTCTGGATGACCAGCATGGAGATGCTCCAGAACACGGACCGGCGTTGGTTCCGGAGCGCGTTGGTTGCATACCAGGATCTCTGGTTTTCAATTCGATGCTTCTGATAGATCCGCTTGCGCGTCGCGAGCGACGAGGATCGCATCGAGCGCATCCAATGTGTGATCTCGTCAGCCGGTGTCTCGAGCGGCACGACGTGCACATCCTGGAAGTCGCTCAGGATCTCCCTCAGGCGCTGGGCCAGCCGCAGATCTGGATTGCCGGCGCCCGAATCCAACTTCCTGAAAGGTAGACCCGCAACGGCATAGCGCCAGGCGAGCGACTTCACCGACTCGGCAACGGCCCGGCCCTGAAACCACGTTCTCTCTGGCTGCAACGTCAGGATCGTGGCTTCCACCAGCCCGACCATGCCGAACAGCACGCCGGCCAGTAGCGCCGGCCATTGCACCTTGCCCCCGGTCGCGGGAATCGCGCCGAGAACCGCCGCCAGCACGAGGGCGATCAGCTGAGATGCCCGGAAGCCGAGAGCCAGACGCTGTCCGGAACCGGACGCGTGGTCGGCCGCGAGATATACCGCCGGGAGCTGAACCGCGTCATGGGCAGCCGGTGCCAGGACGGCGTCGCTCATGGACGACAAGCATATGGCCGCCGGCCGTTTATTCGGGTGTGCTGATCAGCCCATAAGGGGATAAGCTGGGCGCCGCAGTTCGTCCAGAGTGGGAGGGAAGCGAGATGGCTGAGTTGAGCCGGTCAGAACTGGCCGCGCAGAAAAAGATCTACGGACTCAACCTGAGACAGATCATGCAGCGCGTCCGGAAGAACCAGCGGTGGTCGGCGAAGCGCGCCAAGGACGCCGAGCACTGGTACAAGAACTTCCTGTGGATGTGCTACCTGAACCGCAAGCGTCCGGTGGCAGCCCTCGGACGTGACGCGGACCTGGTCTGGCACAACCACATCCTTAACACCGAGCGCTACCAGAAGGATTGCAAAACGATTTTCGGCGGCTACCTGAATCACCGGCCGATTCTTCGCAAGCTCACGAAAGCTGATGAGGAATCCATCGAGGAAACCATCGGGGAGGCCTACGAGCTGTTCGGCTCAGTTCCGCGCTTTATGATGGCCGGCTGCATCAACCCCTAGGTCCAGAAACCCGCGATCCTAGTCGTCGGCATCCTCCCGAAGGGCGTACGCGACAGCGGCCGGCAGGGTCATATGCGCGCCACGAGCGGAAGCCGCACGGCTTGCGGAGCTCTTTCGCGGAGGGCCCAGACGCTCCTCGAGGAGACGCTGCAGGCGTGAGCCCGTAGGCGTGCCGATGCGCCGCCTGATCGCCCGAGAAGCGGCGGCGAGGCACGTTGCGCGCTCACCTTCGCCGGCGTCGGCCGCAGCCAGTGCGAGTCCATCGAGGATCAGTGCCACCTGGCGGGGACTCACCTGCTCGCGCCAGCGAGAAAGAGCGCGAGAGAGCCTCGCACCGGCGACTCGAAGTTCGCCTTTCGTCGCGGCAAGGTGGCCGAGAACGAGCATCGACGCTGCCACCAGATCGTCGTTCCCAATTTGCTCGGCCAGGGCGGCCGCTGTCTCGAGGTTCCCTGCGGCGTCGGCTTGCTTCTCCTCGAACCAATCGATCACGCCGAGGCGGAAGAGGCAGCGCGCGAGCAGCCCCTGGTCATCCAGGTGTCGAGCGAGGCCCAGGGCCTCGTTCGCGAACGCCCTCGCCTGAGCGAAGTCCCCCCCGGTTTTGTGGCTGATCTGGGCCAGCTGCTCCAGCGACAAGACCTCGCCTTTCGCGTCTCCGATGTCGCGACACATTTCCAGGCTTTCACGGCAGCGCGCCTCAGCCTCATCAAAATCGCTTTGCGACCAGGCCATGAGCGCGAGTCCGCGCAGCGCGGTCGCACGCATGACGGAAGGTTCGTTCGAGGCCGCGAGCGCTTCGCCCAGATACAGCCTTGCTTCGGTGTAGCGACTCCGCTTGTCCCAGAACTCGGTCAGGGTGGAGGCCATCCGCAAGCGAGCTGCGGGCTCGAGGCCGCCACCCGTAAGTGCAGTGCGAAAGTTGTCGCTGTCTTCCTCCATCCGCGTCAGCCAGCTCATGACATCCGGGCCGCGCATCCTCGCCGTTGCGGTTTCCGCGAGAGCCAGGAAATGAGCGGCGTGACGCTGCCGCGCTGTTTCATCGCCAGCAATCGCGACAAGGCGCTCCAGCCCGTACTCGCGCAATGTCTCGAGAAGTGCGTGGCGGGTTCGGCCTTCATGCCCCTGCCTGACCGTCACAAGTGACTTGTCCACGAGCCTCCAAACCGTTTCCGCAATGTCTGCTCGGTCCACCCCATCGGCCGCGCAGACCGCTTCCGCGGCTTCGAGATCGAAGCCTCCGGCAAAGACGGACAGCCTCGCAAACACCAGACGCTCGGCGGGACTCAGCAGCTCGTGGCTCCAGTCGATTGCCGAGCGCAACGTTCGATGGCGCGCTTCTCGGCTTCGACTGGCCGACCCCAAGAGGGCGAACCGGTCGGTCAATCGGGCAACCATCTCGCGCGGCGACATCACTTCCGCGCGCGCGGCCGCCAGCTCGATCGCGAGCGGAAGACCGTCGAGCCGCTCGCAGATCTCCAGGACGGCCGCGGTGTCAGCCTCGTTGCCGGCCGCGTGCCGCCGCAGTCGGGCGCGATCGTTGAACAGACGGACGGCGGCGGTCCGAGTGGGCAGGGGCTCCACCCTCCAGATCGCTTCTCCTCGAACCCTGAGCGACTCTCCGCTGGTCGCCAGGATAGTCAGACTTGGACTCGCGGCCAGCAGGTCTTCGCACAGACCCGCGACCGCGTCGATGAGGTGCTCACAGTTGTCCAGCACCAGCAGGACACGACTGCCCGCGATCCAGTCGGCGATCGCGCGCGCGTCGATGTCTCGCGATTCGTCGCGCAGGCCGAGCGCATTGCCGACAGTCGACGACAAGAGTGCGGGGTCGCCAAGGGCGCTGAGCTCGACGACGGTTGTGGAGATGGGTCGGGGAATCTCGCCGGCTATGTGCATCGCCAGCCTTGTCTTGCCGACCCCAGAGGGGCCCACGAGCGTCACGAGCCTCTGGCTCCGGAGAAGCTTCTTGACCTCATCGACATCCGACTCACGATCAACGAAGCTCGTCAGCTGAAGGGCTGGGGTGTGGCGGAGAACTCTCTTCTTTTCGGTGGGTTGTTCGAGTGATGCGATCAGCCTCTCGACGTCGTACTGCCACCGCGCATAGCTGATCTCAAAAGCATTTCTCCGTGCGAGCCTGCCGAGGGACGTCGGCAGTTGATCCGCGCGCGGCATGTGCGCGCCCTGAACGAGCGCGGGAACCAACAGGATCTTGCGGTCCAAAGCGGTCTGAATCTCCTGTCGAACAAGGTCGCCAGGGTCGTCGAGTCGACGCCCGCCTGCACCGTCGGCCAGGCTGAGCCAGCCCTTCCCGATGACTGTCACCAGCACTTCGCACGACTCGACGGCCTGGTTGATCACGTCGCGGTAATCCGCTCCGGGCTGGATGGTGTCGACGTCCATGAAGACAGAGCCCTTGCCGAAGCGTGCGATCAGCGCGTCATAGAGCCGGCCGGCGTCTCCTGCTGCGTCATCTCGCCGATAGCTGATGAAAATCCGCGGCGCTTGCGCCTGGCGACGAGTCAGCCTCTGCCCCATCGAATTTGGCGCCAGTATGGGCGGAAATCAGAGCAGCGACCAGGCGGGCAAAGCGGTGTCGTCCGTAGCCCCAGCCACTGCAACGAGATCCGAGGCTGCCTTTTGGTGCATCAGCAGTGGCTTCGCGGTGCGCCATGCGTATGCGACCACTGTCACGGCAGCCGCAGTCAGAATGATCGCCAGCACCACGGTCGCGACCGAGCTCTTGCCCGAGTTCATGACTTCGAACGTGAGCGCGCCGAGTGTGGCGAGCTGTCCGAGCGCGGCCCATAAAGTGAGCAGCATCGCGACGAGGAATCCTCTCGCACTTCCTTGAGACTGAATTTCGAGAGCGCCTTTGTTCTTTACTGGATTCACCTGAGACAGCGCCAGAAAAGCAGCGGGTGCGACCAGCGCAAGCAACGCGAATAGCACGCTCAACAACGGATAGCCGGGAACCGGCACGAACACCGGGTTGGCAACGATCTGGTTTTGAAAAAACGTCCCGATCAACGATCCGAAGATGGCGACGTTTGTTCCCCAGCTCTTCGCGAAGTCCCAATTGGCTGGACCGACAGGCCAGTTTGCCTTCCAGCCGGCCGGTTTAGGGCATCGCACCACGGTATAAAGCGAGAGCAGAAAGGACCCGAAAACGATCGCTGCCGTTCCCATTATTCAGTGAAGGGCAGATCATAGCCGAGACTCCTCCGCCTGCCAGACCAACGCAGAGACGCTCGCGATCAGCTCCCAGGCAGATGCGCCGCCCAGGCCGTCCGTCGTGACGACGAGCACGTAGGGACCGTCAGGTCCGGATGCCACCAACGCCGCGTCGTTCACGACTGCATCGATGGTTCCGGTTTTGTGAACCACCGTCGACCCGGCTGGAACTCCGGCCGGAACGCCTTGCTCGGTGGTCGTGCCGGTCAACAGCGGGTAGAGCCACGCCTGAGCGGCGGCTCCGCCCAGCTCGCCTTTCGCCTCAGCCACCCAAAGCACCGCCAGGTCTTCGGCGGTGGTCGTGTTGCCAATGAAGAATTCCGAGTTGGACGCGCCTGCAAAGGCAGCCCACGCGTTGAGCGCGTCGGCGCCACCGACATCCCGAACGAGCATGTGGCCGGCCGTGTTGTCGGACTCCTGCGCGGCCCGAGCCGCAAGCTCGTTTCGGGTGAAGCAGACGCCCGACTGGTAGTCGTCAAACCAGCCGGCTTCGTAGTCAGAGGGCAGGTAGCAGACCGCGCCGGTGGGGTCGATCGTGCCCGACGCGATGTTCTGCGCTTCCATCATCAGCGCGACCAGCTTGTAGGTGCTCGCGGCGGTGAAGACCATGTTTCCATCCACAGTCCACGTCGCAGGGCTCGCGCCACCCAGCTCGACCACGGTAATGCCCACGCTGGCCCCGCTGTCCGCCACCATCTGCCGCAATGCGGCAACCCGCGCGCTCGACCCGAGTGCAGCGGCGGCGGCCGTCGTGCTCGGTAAGGCTCCGATCGCACTCTCGCTATTCGATGTGCTCGTTTCCGGGGCACGAGCGTCCGCGATCAGCGGCGAAACGGACATGGCGGCGATCGCCAGCGTGATCATCGCGGCGAAGCGTCGGCCCATGGCTCAAACCCACGCGGCCTCGATTGAGAGCGGGGCGGCAGGTTTCATGCCGGTCAGAGTCGGTCCTGCGGCTGGGAGGGCCCTGGGTGATCCTTGTGAGTTTGCCGAGCTCGGACCCTACGTCAGGGTCACGGTGATGGTCTGCGAGGCGCAGGCATTGCCGGCATCGCACGCCGTGATCGTCGCCGACCCGGTCAGCACCGTGGTGCTTACCGTCATGGATTTCGAGAAGCTGCCGTTTGAGGCCGCCGTCGTTGTGACCTGCTGCTTGGTAGAGCCACCCTGGACGACGGAAATCGTTATCGACTGGTTGACACCAAAGTGAAGCCCGCTGACGGTGATGGTGCGGCTGAGCAAGGTGATGTGACTCGGGTTTACCGAGATCGAAGGCGCCGGGGGCGGGGGCGGCGGTGTCGGTGAGGGCGATGGCCGCGGGGCCGGGCTGGGGCTCGGCAGCGGATTCGGTTGCGAGCTTGGCTTCGGAGCAGGCGCCTGGGTTGGAGACGGACTCGATCCCCCGGCGGGCGCCGTGGTCGGAGGCGCACTCGCGGTGGGGCTCGGGCTCTGACTTTGAGCCGGCGCGGATGGAGTTGCACTCGGTCCAACGAGCGCGACCGCACCGACCACCCGCAGGGTCGCCTGGGCATGGCAGCTGCCGCCCCAACAGATCCGCGCCGTGTGATCGCCGATCGGGGTGTCGCTCGGGACAGTCAGTATCGTGCTCACCTTTCCATTCTTGTCCGAGCGAAACGGGACGATGAACACCGCGCTGTGCAGCTGAATCTCGCCTACTTGATTGGCGGGCACGCGGCCGGCGGTGACGACCACCCTGTCGCCGGCGCGTGCGGTCGTCGGAGACAGTGTCAGCGTCGGTCCATTCAGAGCACTGAGGCCGCAGTACCCCGCCACCAGCAGCAAGAGCATCAGTGCAGCCGCGCCGGCCAGGTATCGTGAGCGCCGAGTCTTCCTCTTTTCAGCGACTGGAGGGGCGATCGCCACTGTGCGCTCGAGACCTGGCGGCGGCACGCGCTGCGTCGCGGGAAGTGGCGGCTCGAGGACCGCCGTGGCGCCCGCCCTCTGAGGGGCCTGGGGCGTCTGAGGGCTTGAAGGCGCAACCGATCGTATGAGCGGAGCCGTCGCCGTCCGCGCCACGGCCGCCGGTCCCGCCTCGACTGCTATGGCCAGCGCTTCCACAAACGCTTCGCAGGTGTGCCAGCGCTCGTCTGGATTTTTTGCCAGCCCGCGCAGGATGACCCCGTCGACGCCGGGTCCAAGCTCGGGGTTGCGGGAGCTCGGTGGAGGCGGCTCGCGGTGAACATGGGCGTACAGCATCTCCAGCACGCCTTCTCCGTCGAATGGATAGGCGCCAGTGAACAGCTCGTATGCGATGGTGGCCAGCGAGTAGCGGTCTGCGGCAGGGCCGACTTCGCTGCCGGTCACCTGCTCCGGGGACATGTAGGCCGGGGTGCCGGTGGTGATCCCCGTGATCGACCTGATCGAGGTCGATTCCAGCAGCTTGGCCAGGCCGAAGTCGGCCAGGATCGGTGTGTCGTCGGGTCCGAGCAGCACGTTTGCCGGCTTCACATCGCGGTGGACGATCCCGAGCGAATGCGCGTAGTCGAGCGCCTCGGCGATTCCGCGGAGAAATGCCAGCGCGGCCTGTCGATCGACGGGCCCGCTCCGTAGACGGTCGGCGAGACTGCCGCCCGGAACGAACTCGACGATCATGTAGGGCGTTCCGCCGTACTCGCCGAAGTCGTAGACGTTGAGGATGTTCGGGTGGCGCATGTGAGCGATCGCCTGGGCTTCACGCTGGAACCGAGCCTTCGAGTCTGAATCGGGTCCGATCGCCTGAAGCACCTTGACCGCGCCGACACGCTCCAGCTCGGCGTGGTAGGCACGATAGACGACCCCCATCGCGCCCTGACCTATGACTTCTTGGACCTCATAGGGACCCAACCTGGTTCCGGGCTCGATCGGCAAGAGCCCCTGATTATGCGTTGCGACTCCCTTGCCCGGATCCATCATTGACGGATTTTTTACAAAGACTATTTGGGCGAGCGAGATGCGGTGTCGCGCGATGTATTAATTGCTGCGGGCATGGCATTCCTCTAACGCTTGCTGCGGCATTCCGGATCTACAAATATGTACGCAGCGGTTTGATCGAAAGAATCATTGAGACGCGGACCGTTAAGTGAATTCCGGCGATTTGCCTTTGCTGTATTCGGGTGTTAATTCAATCCCGAAACGAAGAGGTCACAGAAGCGAGTCGTAGAGCGCGACCGTCCGCGCGGCGATCGCCGGCCACCCGAAATGGTGCAACACCCGCTCGCGGCCGGCCTTCCCCATCCGGGTGGCGAGCGCGGAGTCCGACAGGAGCTCGTCGACTCTTGCTGCTAGTACCTCGGTGAACGACTCAGGGCGTTCGGGGTCGTAGTCGACCAGGTAACCCGTCTCTCCCTCCACCACGATCTCGGGAATTCCGCCCACCCGCGACGCCACCACCGCCGTCTCGCACGCCATCGCCTCGAGATTCACCAAGCCGAACGGCTCATAAATCGAAGGGCAGACGAAGACAGCCGCCCCTGTATAGAGGTGGATCAGATCCTCCAGAGGTATGAAACGCCCGATCCAGACCAGGTTTCCACGCTCCGACCGGACACGTTCCGCCAGTGCGGCCACCTCGGCGCCGATCTCGGGTGTGTCTGGAGAGCTGGCCACAATCACCAGCTGATACCGCGGATTGATTTTGTGGGCCGCGGCCAAGAGCAGATGGAGGCCTTTCTGCCGTGTGACCCTGCCCGCGAAAAGCGCAAACGGGCGGCTGGGGTCGACGCCCAGGTTGGCAAGCGCCGAGTCCGAGGGCTGCGGCTGGTAGACCTCGGGATCGACGCCGTTATGGATCACGTGGACGCGGTCTGGGTTTACGTTCGGATAGCAGCTCAGCACGTCCTGCCGCATTCCCTGTGAGACCGCGATCACGGCGTCTGCCGCTTCGAGACCAGTCTGCTCGCAGAAACCCGACAACGAATAACCGCCACCGAGCTGTTCGGCTTTCCAGGGTCGGAGCGGCTCGAGGCTGTGGGTGGTCACGACATGTGGTACCGACCATGTGAGCTTCGCCAGATGACCCCCAAGGTTTGCGTACCACGTGTGGCTGTGAACGAGATCGACCCCTTTGACACCCGCCACCATGGCCAGGTTGATCGACATCGCCTGGAGCACGGTCGACTCCGGTTTCGGTTCCGACAGTGCCGACCAGGGCTGGTAAGCCGTTACGCCAGGCTCGTCCCGCGGTGATCCCCAGCAATGCACTGAGACCTCGGCGAGGCGGCGCAGCTCACGAGCGAGGTATTCGACGTGAATGCCCGCGCCACCATAGACGTCCGGCGGGTACTCGCGAGTCATCAACGCCACCCTGTGCATGGTCACCGGCTGGTTGAGCGCGCGCCATCCGAGGATTCGAGAGTCAGCGCGCTTCGTGTGTCCGCGGCTTCGGCAGCGGCATGGAGCGCTTCGAAGCCCGCCAGAGCGCGCTCGAACGCCGCCACCGCGCCGGCGCGGTCCCCGCGAGCACGGGCCAGCTGCCCCTCGGCCCGGTCGCAGCATGGGCCCAGCAATGCCAGCCCCGATACCTGGTTCCGAGCGTGAGGCACGAACTCCTCCAACGCCTCCCAGTCCTCGAGGGCGGCGAGCGCCTCGAGCAGAGACCGCGCGTGCGCGGGCCCATATGGTCTGTTCTCGAGGGCCTTTCCGGCGGAGATGAGGCGGGCCTTCTCCGGCTCACCCAAGGCCACCTCCAGCCTGGCCTGTCCTGGGCTTGCGCCCGCGATGTCGTTCATCGGGTCGTCCAGGAGGGCCGCGAGCTCGTTTGCGCGCTTCAAGTTGCCGCTTTTCGCCGCCACCAATGCGCCGAGGACGGGACCGTTGCGGACGAATTCACATTCGACCGCAGGGTCCTGCCGAAATGCCTGGAGATGCTCGTCGAGGACGGGAGGGATGTCCTCCCAGCGCCCCAGCTCGTACAGTGCCTCGATCACAGGAGCCGTGCCGTGCATGATCTGGTGCGGGTTGGTGTCTCGCGACAGCTCGAGAGATCGACGCGCCAGCTGGAGACCTTCCTCGTACTTTCCCGCAACCCGCATGGTGATGACGGCCGCGCGCCGGACCGCATCGCCTTGCCGAAGACGCGACCCAAGCCTGTCGACAGTGGCGAGGCCGCGCTCGGCGAGCTCGAGCATCTCGCTGTACCGGCCCGCCATTCCGTAGAGGATGCCGAGCGCCTCGTCTGCGTACAAGAGCAGTTTCGGCTGGTTCAGCGACTCTCCAATCGCGCGCCCCTTTTCGGCCGCGGCAATGCGTTCGTCAAGTGGTAGCGGATCCGTCTCGCTCCCTTGACCGAACGGCTCGCTTCCCCGATACAGGCGCGAGAGGGTTCCGAAGGCAACCAGCAGCTCGCCCGTCACCGCCGGGTCGGTTGCGTATGCAAGTCCCTCCGTGACGAGCGCCTGAACGGGCTCCGGTGCGGGACTTCGCCTGAATGCGCCAGGACTGCCGGTCATCATGCCCGTCAGCTTCGTGCACAGCCTTGCTCTATCATCCCGGCCGCCGGCCACTCGAGCGATCTCGAGCGCGCGCGTGTATGCGGTGAATGCATCGTCACCGTGGTACGCGGACTCGTGATCATCGCCCAGCTCTTCGAGCGAGCGCAGTTTCTCGTCGGGACTAGCGGCGAGGGCGACGGCTTGTTCGTGCAGCTCGATTGCCTTGGCGACCGCAAAGCGCCGGCGTGCCTGCGCACCGGCGCGAAGCAGGTGCTCAAAAGCCCTGACACGGACCGGCTCCCTCTCTGCTTCGCTCCACGCGAGATCGGCGTCCTCGCCCGCGACCGCCGTCCTGAAGTGATACGCGAGCAGCTCTCCAAACTCGTCCGCGCGGTCGCCCGCAAGCTGCTCGATCCAGGCACCCAGCTCGGCGTGAGCGCGGGCGCGACGCGCCTTTGGCAGCGAGGCGTAGGCCACGTCACGAACCAGGGCGTGCTTGAAGATGTACTCCATCTGGCTCGCCAGACTCGAAGTGGTTCGGGCGCTGACGAGCCCGCGCCTCTCCAGCGACCGAAGCTCCGCCGAGACGTCGCCGCCGACGCTGCGGCGGAGCGGTTCGGCCCAGAAGACGCGTCCGATCACAGCCGCCTCCTGGAGCACCCGTTTCTCTTCTTCAGGAATGGCGTCGATTCGCGCCGACAGCAGCGCAAGGAGGGAATCCGGCAGGGGTGTGGAGTTGACCAGGACCGTGCTTCGCCAGCGGCCACCCTCGTTCACAAGGGCGCCTTCTTCTATCAGACGACGAACTATCTCCTCGAGAAAGAACGGATTGCCCTCCGCCTTGCCGAGGATCTCGGTCGCCATCGGGGTTGGAATGTCAGCGACGCTCAGGATTGCCTGGAGCAGCTCCTGACTGTGCTTTTCGGAAAGGGGACGCAATGAGAGCGTGGAGAAGTTCTCACTGCCGCCTCCGAAGCCGGAATGGGCCTCCGCCAGCTCGCGCCGCGCCGTCCCCACCACGAGCAAAGGCCCGGTCGAGCGGCCGATCAGGTGCTCCAGCATGTCCAGCAGGGGCTTGCCCGCCCAATGCAGGTCCTCGACCACCCAGAGCGACGGTTCTTCAGTGTCTGCGCTCGCGAAGCGGGGCCACGCCCAGGCCAGCTCGTCAGCCACGGATTGCGGGTCCATCTGTGCGAGCCGGCTTTCGGGAACAGCGATGCCCGCGGTTGCCGCGAGCGCCTCGAACGTGCGCTCGTCGGGCACAGCCGCCCTCAGTTTTTCGACAGCCGCCACGCTGGAATCGTCCAGGCGGATGTCGCATGCCTCGCGCAGGATTTCGCCCAGCGCCCAGTAGGTGATCCCCTGGCCGGCAGCCAGGCAGCGTCCTCTCAGTACGCGCGCGTGCGGGTGGCGCGTCTTGATGCTTTCGATGAACTCTCGAACCAGGCGGCTTTTGCCGACGCCGGCAGGACCAAGAATCGTGACCAGCCTCGGCCGGCGCGCGTCGATGACATCGTCGAGCTGGCTCGAGAGCGACTGCAGCTCGGCGCTTCGCCCGACCAGCGGAGTCGCAAGTCCGGGTATACCCCGAGCGCGTTCGGGCGCAGGGCTCAGCACCTGCCGCGCGATCACCCGCTCCTGTTTGCCTTTCAAGGTGAGCTCGATCGGTGCAGAGAAGACGAACGCGTGGCGGGCGGCGAGGTAGGTGCGCTCCCCGGCCAGGATGGTGTCGGGCTCGGCCTCGCCCTGGAGCCGCGCCGCAACGTTGACCGGCTCGCCCGACACGAGGCGCTGGCCGGCGCCGGCCGGCGCCACCGCCACGACCTCTCCGGTGTTGACGCCCACCCGCATCCTCAGGCTGACGCCGTGACGCGACTCCAGCTCCTGATTGAGGGTTTTCAGCCGCCTCATCATCTCCATGGCTGCGTTGAGCGCGCGTTCGGCATCGTCTTCGCGAACTGCCGGCACGCCGAACACGGCCATGACCGCGTCTCCTATGAATTTCTCCACCGTCCCGCCCCATGCGTCGACGGCTGCCGCCATCGTGTCGAAATATGAGTCGAGGACGGTGCGCAGCCGCTCGGGGTCGAGCCGGTCGGCGAGAGACGTGGAGCCGATCGCGTCCGCAAAGAGGACGGTGACGAGCTTGCGCTCCATGGGCGTCCCCATAGTAGGCGCCGACTAACAGGCCAGTTTGCCGGCCAGGTCCATGAAGTCGGTTGCCTGCACATCGGCGTCTGGATCAGGCAGCAGATCAGCACCTCCACCGAGACCCTTCTCCAAGGGTCGCTCGACGAACGCCGCGCGCATGCCCGCGGCCTGCGCGGCACGCAGGTCCGCCTTGTGCGCAGCCACCATCATCACCTGCCCTGGCTCCAGTCCCAGCGCAGAAGCCGCGCCACGGTACACCTCCCGGTCGGGCTTGTAATGGCGAAAGTCCTCCGCGGACAGCACACGCTGGAAAGGTAAATCGGCAAACCGGATCAGCGCAGTCTGCTGGGATCGGTTGCCGTTGGAAAGTGTCGCGACCGTGAAGCGCCGGCTCAGCCGCGTCAGTCCCGGGGCTGCGTCGGGCCAGGCCGGCAGGCGCTCCCATGAGCGGGTCAGCTCCTCTCGCGCGGCCCCATCGAACCCTTCCGCGCCAACATCACGAAGGACTTGATCCAGTGACATGCGGTGGAGCCGATCGAAGTTGGTCCACGGGAGCTCGCCGCGCCGCACCAGGTCCATGGAAGGGATGTACAGCGCTCGCCACCCGTCAGCCAGCTGCTCCCAATCGGCGTGCACCCCGTTGAGCGCGCCCAGGCGCCCGGCCTCGGCCGCCACCCCCATGCGCCAGTCAACCGTGGTTCCGAAGATGTCGAAGGTGAGGGCACGAACTTCGCTCAATCGTTCATCGCCGCCTGAACATGCGGTCGTAGTCCGGGAAGTAGCGCTGGATCACCGAGAGCTCGAAGGTGGCGAGGATCGAGCTCGGCGGCTCTCGTTCGAGAAGGAAGTCGAAGCTCCGCTCGACCAGGTCTTCCACATCGCGGCGCTCGATGCCGCCGGCCCAGCGCTCGAGGTCGGCTCGCCTGACCGTGACGGCGTGCTGTGAGTGCTGGCCGGCGTGTTCGACGGTGACCTCGGTCAGCCAGTGATCGTCTTTGGCTTCGGCCCGCACCCTAACCATCGATAAGAAGCCTAGTCCGACGTTTTAGAATCTTCTGACATGGAGCACCAAACCAGTGAGGTTCGAGCGTTGTAGAGGTATGGTTTCTCGTCGTTTCAAGAGACGTGAGAGCGGCCAGGGAATGGTCGAGTACGCCCTGATCCTGGTTCTGGTTTCGATCGTGGTGATCGTGATTCTTCTGACCATGGGAAACCAGATCGCCAACGTGTTCTCGAACGTCGTGGCCGCCCTCGGCTAAGGGCAAGCCCCGACCTTTCGAATACCCGACGACGCTCAGGCGTTGAGTCGTCGGGAGTCAGTTGTATGAGCGGCCGCAGGGATTGGGGGTTGGCGCTTGTCGTTGCCGGCGCCCTGGGTGTCGCGGCCTGTGGCCCGTCTGGCATCCGGATCGCCACCACGGCAATCCCGACCCTCACCCGCACTACCGGCTCATTCGACGATATGGCGATCGACCAAGGAACCCATCGCCTGTTCGTCGCCGACCGATCCGACCAGGGGGTCGACGTCTTCGACATTTCCACCGCGACTGCGCGCTACGTGAAGACGATTCCCATGCCGTCGAGCCCTAACGGGCTGGCAATCGCCCCCGACCTGGAGCGCATATTCGTCGGCACCTCGTCCGGGTCGGTCGCGGTTGCGGACATCAGCACCAACTCACCCACCACCAACGGCGTGATCGACGAAGTGCACACGGGCGGGCGTCAAGCCGACCTGCTCGATTATTCAGCCGCGCGACACCGCGTTTACGCCAGCAACGGAGCGGACGGAACGATCACCAGCATCGATTCGGAGACGCACGAGATCCGGGCGCATTTCGATGTGGGCCACCCGCTGGAGCAACCTCGGTACGACCCGGCGGACGGGATGGTTTACGTGACGAGCCCAGACGCCGACGCCCTATTCCGCATCGACCCCAACGACGGCTCCATCAAGAGCAGCGCCCTCGGAGGGTGCGTGCCCACAGGCATGGCGATCAATCCGAAATCGAACCATGCGTTGATCGCTTGCAAGAGCTTTGTCATGAGCTGGGACCTGGCTAGCGGCAAGTCCGAGGTGTTCGGTCAGGTTGCCGGCGGCGACGTCGTCAGTTACTACAGCGGCGCGGATCGATTCCTGGTGGCTTCGCCGCTAGGGACGGGTCATAGTGTCATCGGCATTTTTGGCGGGACTCCGATCGCGTACCTCTCAACAGTTGTGACCGATGCGCGAGGCAAATCGGCGGCCTACGACGAAACCAATCATGTTATTTACACCCCCGACGGCCGGGCCGGCAGAGCTGGGATCGCAAGCTTCCGCGCGCCCGCAATTCCGCCACCGTGGCTGTCGTTCGTGACGGACTTCGGCCCTTTGGTTGCGATTCTGGCGGTGATGGGCCTGGTGATTTATGTGGTCGCCCGTTCGGCCGATCCGGTCCGGCGGCGTGATCCGGCCCGACAGCCGGTGCCCAGGGTTCTCAGGCCGCGCTGATCGACGCCGCCGCGAATCGCCGGCCCACCTTCGCCAGCTGTTCCACCAGCTCGGGCGGCTCCGAAACCGTGAAGTCCGCATCGAGCATGCCGAGATAGAGGGCAAGCATCTCGAGAGAGTTGGAGCGTGCGTAAACGAAACACGCGTTGTCGCCGACCGGCTCGATGACGATCTCGTGAGGCACTCGTTCGGCGATCACGGCAGCAGGCGCGTGCACCTTCACGCGGGCTTCGTATTTCACAGGTGCTGAGCGGACGCTGCGCGTGACGTAGGCGGCGATATCCTCCGCAGGCAGTTCGCGCGGCGTGAAATGCGGACCGGTTGAATGTCGGAGAGTCATGCGGTCGAGGCGGAATGTGCGCCATGCGTGGCGGTCGCGATCCCATGCCACCAGGTACCACCTGCGCCCGAGGTGGACCACGCGATATGGCTCAACCGAGCGCGTGGATTCTGTGCCGTCGTGTTTGCGATATTCGATGCTGAGCAGCGCGCAGTCCCGGCAGGCGGCTGCAATAGCGGCGAGGGCGTTCGGATCGACGGTCGGCCCCTTGGTCGGAGCAGTCACCGTGAATGCCTGCAGCGCGTTCACGCGCCGGCGCAGCCGGGTGGGCAGCACCTGCTCCAGCTTCACCAGCGCGCTGACTGAGGTTTCCTCGATGCCCGAGATGCCGCCTCCGGCCGACGACCTCAGCGCGACGGCGACCGCGACGGCCTCGTCGTCCTCGAGGAGGAGCGGGGGCATGGCCGCGCCCGACCCAAGCCGGTAACCCCCGGCGACGCCGCGGGCGGCCTGCACGGGATAACCGAGCTCGCGCAGACGGGCGACGTCGTTCCGGACGGTCCGGGGACTCACCCTGAGGCGCTCCGCCAGGAGGGCTCCCGGCCAATCGCGACGCGACTCGAGGAGGGTCAGAAGTCTGAGCAGCCGGGCCGAGGTGTTCAGCATTAATTTTCAATCGTCAATCCTATTGCGGAACGAATCTTGCCGCAATAGGCAATAGCCTGGGACGCAACACAAGGAGATCACAGAGACAAGGAGGTTGGAAATGTCTCAAGGCTCATCCCGAACTCAGGTGATATTGGCCACGCTCGGGGTTGCCCTCGCGCTCTTGCTCGCCGCGCTCGACCAGACGGTCGTGGGCGTGGCGATGCCGCGGATCGTCTCCGAGCTGCACGGCCTCGACTTCTACGCGTGGGTGACGACGGCGTACCTGATCACGTCGACGGCGCTTGTGCCGGTGGCGGGCAAGCTCGGCGACATGTTCGGCCGCAAGCCGTTCCTGATCGCCGGCATGGCCGGCTTCATCGGCGCCTCAGCACTTTGCGGGGTCTCGCAAAACATGATCGAGCTGGTGCTGTTTCGGGCGCTGCAGGGAGTGTTCGGTGGAGTGCTGTTCGCCTCGACATTCGCAGTCCTTGCTGACGTCTTCCCGCCCACCCAGCGGGCTCGCATGAGTGGCCTGTTCGGCGCGGTCTTCGGCCTGTCCTCGGTCATCGGGCCGACGCTGGGCGGTTACCTCACCGACGGCCCGGGATGGCGGTGGGTCTTCTACGTCAACGTTCCACTGGGCATCGCAGCAATCGTTCTGGTCGCATCCCAGCTGCCTTTCGTTCGCTCGAGCGCGCGACTGCGCGACATCGATTGGATCGGGACGGGCCTGCTGTTCGCCGGTCTCACACCCCTGCTGATCGCCTTCTCGATGACCCGCGACCACTCATGGACCTCGGCGCAGGTGCTCGGCCCGTTCGGGCTGGCGGCGGTCATGCTGGTCGCGTTCTACTTCATCGAGCGCCGCGTCGAGCACCCTGTGGTCCCGTTTCACCTCTTTCGTCTGAACGTCTTCGCCGTGCCGGCCGCGATCTCGTTCTTCAGTGCGATCGGAATGTTCGCGGTGGTGATCTTCGTGCCGCTGCTGTACCAGGGCGTGCTTCGGGTGAGCGCGACGAACTCGGGCCAGCTGCTGACGCCGATGATGCTCGCCGTCGTAGTGACGGCCACAGTGACGGGCGCGGTGATCGCTCGGATTCCCGCTTATCGATTCCTCAGCGCCGGTGCGCTCGCGGTCATGATCGTGGGGCTCGTGTTGCTGGCGCGTGTTGGCGTGGGTGCAAGCCCGTTCGAGGTGACGCGCGACATCATCATCGTCGGCGCCGGACTCGGTGTGACGTTTCCTCTGACTCTTGTCGTCGTCCAGGCAGGATTGCCACATCAGCTGATCGGAGTGGGCACGAGCCAGCTCACCTTCTGGCGCAGCCTTGGAGGCACCATCGGGACGGCGATTCTCGGCTCGACGTTGACCAACCGGCTGCCCATCCCGCCGACGCCGGTGGGGCTCGCGAACACGCTGCACGATCTCTTCCTCGTGGCGGCTGTCGTCGCAACGGTTTCGGTGGTCGCGAGCCTCGTCCTGCGCGAGGTGCCGCTCACGCCGCAGGTCGAGAGCATGCCCGAGGGGATCGAAGCGGCCGCGTAAACCTGGGCGGTTCAGAGGGAACCGCCCCAACCCGGGACCTGACCAGCAGGGTTGGCGCAATGAGTGTATTTTCTTGGCGGAAAGGCGCCCCAGGCTTTAACCGCTGAGCCGGTAGCTTCCTGGGGAAGGAAGGATGGGGTTGTCGACGATCCTCCTGGTCGAGGACACCTTGGCAAACCGCGCGCTCGCGGTCAAGCTGCTGAAGGCTGCCGGTCATGAAGTCATCGAGGCGGCTGACGGCGCGGCCGGCATAGTCGAAGCTCGGGCAAAGCGCCCTGACCTGGTGCTGATGGACCTCTCGCTTCCTGGCCTGGACGGCTGGGAGGCGCTCAAGCGGTTGCGCGCCGACGACCGCACTCGGGACCTTCGGGTGGTCGCTCTCACAGCGCACGCAATGGCCGGGGCGCGGGACGAGGCCCTGGCGGCCGGCTTCGACGGCTACATGAGCAAGCCGATCGACGCCCTCACCTTTGCTGAGACGGTGTCGCGCTACGTCCGGGATGGGCGCGGATGACGGTACGAATGGCTGATGACGTTCGGCTGCCGTGGATCACTCGACCGCTGCAGCCGCTCGTAAACCTGGTGGCGCGCACCCCTGGCAGCGTACACAAGAAGCTGCTCGCGGGCTTCCTGGCCACGGCTGTGCTTCTCGTTGGGATGGCCGGCTTCTCGGTGGTCATCATCGAACGCATCAACCAGAGGTCGCAGGAGATAAGCCAACTCCAGGAGAAGATCGACGACACACGACAGATGCTTTACGCCGTCACGGCGCAGAGCCATTACCGCGCCATGGCCTTTTTGACGAAGGACAACACCTTCAACGACAAGGTCACCGCCCAGAAGGCTGATTTCTCCAGGCTTCTGGCCGCGGTAGAAGCCTTGAGTGGAGGCCGAAACGCCGACATCTTCCGGTCCGTGCACGACAGCAATGCTCGCTACGACGCAGCGAGCGCGCAGGTGCTGGCTCTGTACCAGGCGGGCGATCTCAATGGCGCCATTGCCCTCCATCTCAAAGACGAACACCGGATTTCGCACGAGCTCGAGGCCGAAATGGCGCAATTGCTGGCCGCATTCCACGTGGACATGACCGCAGCACAGAATGCGTTTCAGGGCGACCGGACGCTGCTCCTGGCGATGTTCGGAGGCTTTTCAGTGCTCAGCGTCGCGCTTGCGATGTTGCTCGGTTTCCTCTTCTCGTGGGCCATCATCCAGCCGGTACGCAGGATCGATCGATCGGTGGCTGGAATAGCGGCGGGCGACTTTCGGCAGCGCATCGAGGTGGCCAACCGCGACGAGTTCGGCTCCCTCAGCACAAACGTCAATCGAATGGCCGAGCGGCTGGGCATCGTGTACGCACAGCAGGCCTCCCTCAACAAGAACCTGGTCGCGGCCAACGACGCTCTGGAAACCGCCAGTAAGGCGAAGAGCTCCTTTCTCGCGGGCATGAGCCACGAGCTCCGCACTCCGCTCAACGCGATCATCGGTTTCACCGATGCGCTGCTGGCCGGTGTGGACGGTCCGATGAACGACGAGCAGCGGGCATCGCTGACCTGGGTTCAGCGCGGCGGTCGAGACTTGCTCGCGTTGATCAACGACATCCTCGACCTCTCGAAGATCGAGGCCGGGAAGCTGGCCATCACCCCTGAGTCTTTCAACCCCGTGGATCTGGTCGCCTCCGTCCAGGGACAGCACCGGCCGCTCGCCGAGCCCAAGGGCCTTGCACTCGTCTTGAGAGACGACGGTGCGCCGGAAGAGGTGGTGCTCGATCGGCAGCGCACCCGCCAGATCCTTGCCAACCTGATCGGCAACGCCGTGAAGTTCACCGCCGATGGCGGGGTCATGATCGCCATGTCAGGCGCCGCCGCGGGAAGACTCGTGGTCGCAATCCAGGACACAGGGCCCGGAATCGACCCCAGCGACATGAACCGGATCTTCGAGGAATTCCGGCAGGTCGGCCCCAACGCAGGCAAGGCCGAGGGTACTGGGCTTGGCCTCGCGATCAGCCGCCGGCTTGCCCGAGCCATGGGCGGCGACATCACGGTCACCAGCACTCCAGGCAAAGGCAGCACCTTCATGCTGGACCTGCCCATCGATTGCCGCTCGGCGATCGCGAAGAAGCCGGTCGATACGGCCCGGTCCGACGGCGAGCATGTTCTCCTTGCCGTCGACGACGACCCGTCGGTGCCGCCACTGCTCGAGAAGATGCTGGTGGGCAGTCCTTACCGGGTGGTCGGGTTGGCGCATGCCTCTGACGTTCTGCGCGTGGCTCGAGAGCTGCATCCCGACGTCATCACGCTCGACATCCTGATGCCGGAGCGTGGTGGTTGGGACGTGCTTCGCGAACTTCGCGCCGACCCGGCGACGCGCGAGATACCGGTGGTGGTGGTGACGGTGGTGGAGCAAGCCGAGGCGGCGACCGACACCGCGGTCGAGGCGTACATCACCAAGCCAGTGGACAAAGACTCACTCCTCGGAGTGCTCGCACGCCTCGAGCCCAATGACAAGAGCAAGCCTCCAGGCGCAGGCACGAAGGATGGCTGAGCGGCAACGGCTGATCCTGGCCGTCGATGACGACCCGGCGGACCTGGCCCTGCTGCGCAAGCTGATCCCCCGCCTCGGCTGCGCCACCATCGAGGCGAATGACGGTGTGCTCGCACTGGAGCTTATCCATCAGCGGCGCCCAGACCTCGTCCTCCTGGATGTGATGATTCCGGGCCTGGATGGTTTCGAGGTCTGCCGCCGGGTTCGCAGCGAGCCCGAGTTTGCCAGCCTGCCGATCCTCATGTTGACCGCGCTCGACCAGGCGAGCGACCTGGCGGCGGG
>MNES01000033.1:63823-85881 GCA_001917815.1 Chloroflexi bacterium 13_1_40CM_65_17
CTCCAGGACCGGCTTGCAGACATCCTCGGGCGCTACACCAGCGACGCCGTCGCCGAGCGCATCTTGCGTGACCCGGCCAACGCGGTTCGGCTGGGCGGCGACCATCGGCGGGTGACCACGGTCTTCGCAGACTTACGCGGCTACACGGCGCTGGCCGCCCAGTATCCACCCGAGACCACTTTGCGCCTGCTCAACAGCTACCTTGCCGTCGTCAACGACGCCGTTCTGGAACGCGAGGGAACCGTTGCCGATTTGATGGGTGACGGGATCTTCGCCCTCTTCGGTGCTCCGGTCATCCACGACGACGACGCGCTGCGCGCAGTCGAGGCGGCAGTCGCGATGCAGGCCGGTGTGTCCAGGCACGTGATCCCAGAGCTGCCGGACATGCGGCTGCAGCTGGGTGTGGGCATCACGTCAGGCGACGTGGTGGCCGGCAACGTCGGCTCCGAACGGCGCATGCACTACGCGGTGGTGGGGGACTCGGTCAATGTGGCCGCGCGGCTCCAGGCTTCTGCGGGTCCTGCCCAGATCCTGGTCGACGAGGCCACCTATCTCGCCGTGCACCAGTCCGTCATCGCCCAGGACGTGGGCAACCTGCGCCTGTACGGCCGCGACAAATGGGTCCACGCGTACAACATCATCCGCATGGCTCCGACGCCATCGTTGGCTTGAACGACCAGCCCGCTCTGGACATCTTCGTCTGCTACCGGCGCGGGGATTCAGCGGGCCACGCAGGCCGGCTTGCCGACGCACTCGTCGATAAATTCGGACCGAGCAGTGTCTTCATGGACGTCGACACCATCGAACCGGGTGTCGACTTCGTGGAAGAGATCGACCGTGCGGTCGGCCACTGCGACGTCCTCATCGCACTCATCGGTCCCCAGTGGTTGGGCGCGGCTGATTCCAAAGGCAGGCGACTTGATGACCCAAACGATCTCGTCAGGCTCGAGATCGAAACCGCCCTGGAACGCAAGATCAGGGTCATTCCCGCGCTCGTCGGAGGCGCCGAAATGCCGAACCAGGACCAGCTGCCGGGTGTACTGGCCAGTCTTGCGCGGAGAAATGCGTTTGAGCTGAGCGACCGGCGCTTCCGCAGCGACGTGCAAATGCTGTTCGCGACGCTCGAGAAGATCGCGGAGCAAAAGACGGTCGATCCTGCTCACGCCTCACCCGCACGTCCTCTAGGATTGAGCGCTCCGCCACTACTGCACGAGGGTGAGTACCCGCCAATCGCCCCACAGATGCAGACGGATGCCAGGTACCAGCGCGACCAACCGTTTTCGTTTGCCATTCCCGGCGGTTGGATTGAGCGGCTACCGGATCAGTTGACAACGCTGAGCACGTCGGTCGGCATCAAAGCGCTGGCGGGTATCACGACCCAGGGGATCGACCCGTATCCCACCAGCATCGCCATCTGCGGCGGATTCCTCGCGTCCAGGCCTGACTTCCTATCGGAACCAACCCACACAATCTCAGCGCGAGAGCAAGCCACCGGCCTGGCGCTCGGAGCGGGCCCTTATCGGATCGGGCTTGGCGGCGTGCCGGCGGTCCTGTTCTACCTGCGCGGCACCGCTCCTGGACAGCTTTACGGCCGAGACGGACACGTAGCGGTGGTCAGCGGCGAGGCCTGGACGGTGCTCCGAAATCGAGTCTACTCAGTGGTGATGTCCGGGCCGTACGACCGCTACCAGACCTACCTGCCGGCTTTCTACACGGTCCTGGGAACGTGGGTGTGGACATGACGCGAGGGCACGACCGCACTAGCTGTCAGCCCGCGAGCCAGTC
Source organism: Chloroflexi bacterium 13_1_40CM_65_17 (assembly GCA_001917815.1). Lineage (GTDB taxonomy): Bacteria > Chloroflexota > Dormibacteria > Dormibacterales > Dormibacteraceae > UBA10449. Next base: position 65,609 of record MNES01000033.1, read on the forward strand.
GAGTGCGTCGCGGCGGCGGCCGAAGTAACCGGTTGGAAACCGTCCTGGCGCCTCGGGTGCTGGGGGCTCACCGATCATGGGCATACCTTCCGGCGTGTGAAAGGCGAACTTCGCCACGCCGGCGGCGTTGTAGCGCGGAATGATGTTGGCGTCGCGCCAGGAGCCGTCCATTTTGGCCGGACTCATCCGGAAAGTTGTGCTGTCGATAAGCACCCGGCTCCGCCCGCATTTCTCGACGCACCCGGCGAACGTCGTCAGCCAGTCTTGAAATTCATCCGCCGACATGTCCGCTGTGGTATCGAACCATCGCAGCTCGATCAGGTCCGCAGACGGGCGGTCGAAAACCTCGCCCCATCGGTCCTCATACACCTGCTCAGCCATGTGGTTACCTCCTAGCTTGCTGGGTCTTGCGCGATTCCCCTTTTTGTGCCGGTCTGAACAAGTGTCTTTCCCACTCGTTCTGAAAGCGATTTATCGAGCAGTTGAGAGGATCGGCTGAGGCAGCAGTTCGCCCCGGCCAGGCAGATCCAGTGGTCGGCCCAGCGAAGCCAACGAAGGGGGCTGCCGGCGGGTCGCCCGCCGGCAGCGATTGGACTAGAGGTTCTCGTGGATGAGGCGCCCAAGGGTCTTGTACTTGTTGGGCTGTCTTGACCTCAGGTAGAAGGCAAGGCCGATGCCCGCGGCGAATATGACCACGTCGATCGGCCCCAACCAACGAGCGAAGCCGAGGCCGGCGCCGATGAAGTCGATGTTGGTGAACAGGAGGTACAGGACGACAGCCTGCCCCACGAACGAGATGATCGGGGCCAGGATGGTGTTCCACCAGTTGACGTCACTGGAGTGGTGCTGCAAGAAGTAACGGAGGATCGCCACCGACACAAGCGCCTGAACCGCGAGGATCACGATCACGCCCATGATCGCCATCAATCCGTAGAGGTCCAGGTAAGCCTGCTGGGTGGGGTTGTCACGGCCCGCGAAGATCGCGAACACGATCACGATGAGCCCCGCGATGACCGACTGCGTGATGGAAGCAATGTGCGGGCTCTTGTACTGGGGGTGGGTCTTGCCCAGGGCGGCGGGCAGAACCCGTTCGCGACCCAGCGAGAAGAAGTACCGCGCCGCGGTGTTGTGGAAGGCCATGCCGCAGGCAAACGATCCGGTGATGATCAAAATGCTTAGGGCCTGATCGACCCCGAGGCCGATGTACTGGGCCGCTGGGCCCAGGTAGTAGTGGGCGGGATCGGTCTGCGCTTGCCCGACGGCCGCGCCGACGCTCGAGTAGCCCGCAAATGGCGCCCAGCTCGTGAGGATGTAGAAGATCCCCAGCCCGATGACTGAGATGTACATCGCACGGGGGACGATGCGCTTGGGGTCTTTGGATTCCTCGCCATAGTTCGGCGCCATCTCGAATCCGACCCATGACCAGAACGCGAAGAACAGCCCGATGGCGGGCAGTCCCGCGGCAAGGCTGCCGGTGGCTGGAAATCCCTGGAACGCCTTGACCGGGTTGATGGCGTCGAGCACGAGTGCCGTCGAAGTGGTGGCGCCCCGGGCGAACATGAACGCGTCGAAGATGAGCAGGAAGAGGATCTCACCGACAAGGAACACGCCGAGCAGGCGGGCAGAGATCCTGATGTCGAAGTAGGTGATCAGCGAGATCACGACGACCATGAACATCGCCAGCCACGGCCACTGGATGTAGCCGAGCCAGCCCAGCCCCGTCGCCTGCCCGATCTGGCTCAGCTTGAGCTGGAGAAAGTAAGCAAAACCGCCGGCCAGCGATGCTTCGAACACCGAATACGCGACAACCGCGGCAAATCCTGTGCCGAGTCCGAGCTCTCGACCGAGACCGTGGCTGATGTACGAGTAGAAGCCGCCCGCGGTCGTCACCTTCCGCGACATCGCCACGTACCCGACCGAGAAGATCGTCAGCACGATCGTCGCGAAGAGAAACGCGGCCGGCGCGCCGAGCCCGTTGCCGTAGCCGGTGACGAGGGGCGTGTTGAAAAGCATTGCTGATATCGGCGCCGAACCTGTCACGGTCAGGAACAGAACACCCCAGAGGCCGACGGCATGCTTTCGCAGCTGGGGTACCTCAGCCCGCTTCGAGACGTCGAATATGTCCGCCTCGGCCTGCGCGAGCGGAACAACGCCTGCGTCCACCGTCTTATCAGCCATGTTGCGTCCCCTCCCTATTGCATACGACTGACGAGAGCCATCAATAGATCTCCAGGTATTCCTGGAGCTCCCAGTCCGTCACGTGATCGGCGAATCGCTGCAGCTCGTACCGGCGCATGACGGTGTACGCCTTGACGAACTCCGCTCCCAGCATCTCCGTGATGCGCTCGTCCGATTCGAGATTCGAGAGCGACTCTTCCAGGGTGGTCGGCAGCTTGGGCTTCGACTCGTCCTCCTCGGCAGGCGCATGCGCAGGCGCCTCGAGCTCGAGCTTGTCGGCGATCCCGAGCAGACCGCTCGCCAGCAGCGCCGCGCCAACGAGGTAGGGATTCGAAAGTCCGGACGGCGCACGGTTTTCGATGTGCCGGCTCTCCGCCGAGCCCCCTTTGACGCGCACGAAGGCTGATCGGTCCTCGGGGCCCCACGAAACATTGGTGGGGCTGAAGGTGTGCCGGCGGCGGCGCTTCAGGCAGTTGACCGTCGGGGCCAGCAGCGCGTAGGTGGACGCGGCATACCGCAGCTGCCCGGCGATGAACTGGCGGCCGACCTTCGAGAGGCCCGCCTCACCGCCATCCTCGGACATCGCGTTCTTGCGGCCTTCGAGGCGAATGAGGCTCATGTGCGTGTGCGCCCCGCATCCGGCCGAGTCGCCGAACGGCTTGGACATAAAGGACGCGAGCAGGCCTTCGCGCCGCGCGATCTCTTTGACGCCGTTCTTGAAGCCGAACGCCAGGTCAGGCCCGGCCATGCCGCGACCCGGCGCGTAGTTGATCTCCCACTGAGAACCCGCGTACTCGCAGTTCGCAGTGATGATGTCGATCCCGAACTCACGCATCTGGTCGACGATCCGCTCGATCGCCGGCACCCATGTGTTCCGAACCGAGTTGAAGATGTGGTAGCCGCTGAACAGCGGCTTGTGAGTCTCGGGATCGAGCAGGTAGAACTCACACTCCATCCCCATCACGGGCTCATAGCCGAGCTCATGGCAGCGATCGAGCACGCGCCGGAACACGTGACGCGGCGACGCCGCCAGCGCACGCCCGTCCGGCCAAGATGCGTCGCAGATGAACCTCGCAGTGGCTTCAGCCCACGGCACGATGGCGGCTGTCGATGGATCCGGACGCAGCAGCTGGTCCGCGTACGCGACCTCTTCGTTGTACAACGTCCCGGGCACGACGTCCGACCGGCTGTCCAGCACCGCCGCGCCGCCGTACATGTTGAGACCGTTCTTGGCGTAGGCGGCGGCGTGGTCGATCGGGACGATCTTCGAACGGCTGGTTCCGTGCAGGTCGGGCAGCTCGAAGCGAACGTTTCGGATGCCCTTCTCCTTCCAATCGGACAGGATGCGGTCGACTGAAACGGAGTTCCTCTCAGCTATTGCCATCGGGCTACACCGTCCTCATGTAGCGGTCGCGCTCCCAGTCGGTCACGGTTTCGCGGAACGCTTTGACCTCCCACGCGCGCGAGGTCACGTAGTAGTCGCTGAAGCGCTCGTCGAGCGCCTGCCGCAAGACGCTGTCTGCCTGGAACGCCTGGATCGCGCTTTCGAGCGTGCCCGGCAGCTCGGGGAGCTCCGCCCGCGAGTATGCGTCGCCCACGACGGCTGCCGGCGGCATGAGTTTTCGCTTGACACCGTCGGCGGCCGACGCCGCGACCGCCGCGATCGCGAGATATGGGTTGGCATCGGCCCCGGGCCGGCGGCACTCAAGACGGCACAGCTCCGGATGGTGTGTGCGCACGATTGCACGCACCGCACACGAGCGGTTCTCCACACCCCAGCTCGCGTTGACAGGCGCGAACCAGCCCGGAACCAGGCGCTTGTATGAATTGATGGTCGGGTTCAGCAGGAGCGAGGCACCGGGTAGGTGTTCGAGCACGCCCGCGATCGCCTGGTTGAACACGGCGGGCAGACCCTTGCCTTCGGAGGCCCGGAACGCATTGGCGCCATCGCTCCAGCACGAGAGGTGGACGTGGCCGCTGGAGCCCTCCTCGCCGGTAGCGGTCTTGGCCAGGAAGCTGGCGCGCAGGCCGAGGGTGGCCGCGAGGTCCTTCACCGCCATCTTGGTGAGCGCGGCGTCATCCGCCGCTCGCATGGCCGGACGGGCGCCGAGGTTCAGCTCGAGCAGGCCGGGCCCGGCTTCCGTGTGAACCGCGGAGAGCTCGACGCCAAGCGCTTCGAGGGCGGGTGTCAGGGCGCGGATGAAACCATCGAACCCGCCGAGCTCGCCAAGGCTGTAGCTCAGCCCGCTCGACAGCGGCTTTGATTCGGCATCCCAGAGCCTCAGCTCGTACTCGACAGCCGCGACAGCCTCGTAGCCCAGATCGGCAAGGCCGGCGAGAACCCGTCGCAGCACCTCGCGCGAAGCGAGCTCGCACTGGCTACCGTCGGGCCAGCTCGGCGTCGCCAGGCAGACCCTCCAGCCCGGCCTCCAGGTGAGATCGTGCAGCGTGCTCGGGTCTGGACGCACGAGCAGGTCGCCGGCGCCGGAACGGATGCCGAACTCCGTGTAATCGCTGATCGGCGTATCGGTCGGGTCGAGTCCCAGGAGCAGGTCTGTCATCACCGTGCCGTGCCGCAGCGCCGATTCAAAAGCCGCCGGCCGCAGTGCCTTGCCGCGGATGGACCCATTGACGTCGGGGATTCCGAGCAGGATGAACTCGCCGCCCTCGGTCACCGGCAGAGGCTCTAATTCCGATTGCGTGCCCGTCCCAGGCTTGGCCGCGGCGTCGATCGTGCTCACAGCTTTCCCTCGACGGCCTTTTCAATCGCCTCGATCGTCGCCTTGAACCGCCCGACCATCTCGTCCAGCTCCTCATCCGTGCTCGTGTACGCGGGCGCCAGCACCACCTCGTCGCCTGCAAAACCGTCGGGTGTCGAATGGGTCGAGCTCACGAGCAGCCCCAGCTCGAACGCCGTGTCGTCCACCAGCGTGGCGACGTCCAGTTCGTGGGGCAGAAACGACATGCCGTCCCGCGGGTCCACGAGCTCCACCCCCAGCAGGAAACCGCGACCACGCACCTCACCGACGATTCGCGATCCGCTCAAGGCGGACTTCAACTGTTCGAGCAGGCGCGGCCCGCGCTGGCGAACGCTATCGACCAGCTTGTGCCGGACGATGTAATCGAGCACCGCCAGGCCCACCGCGCAGGGCAGGGGCGCCCCGTCCCACGTGTGGCCGAGGTCGAACTCGGCCGAGCCTTCGGCGAGGCCGTCGTAGACATGCTCGCGGCACAGCACCGCGGCGAGCGGCGTATAGCCCGCCCCGATGCCCTTGCCGATGGTGACGATGTCAGGCTCGATCGGCAGCTGGTGTGCGGCAAGCCAGCTGCCCACACGGCCCATGCCGGTGACGATCTCGTCGAAGCACACGACGAAGCCGTGCTTCTCACGCCGCTCCGCGAGCCCGTGCCAGAAGCGATCGGGCGGAGAGTAACCCGGCAGCGCGGCCGCGCTCACCGGTTCGCAGAAAAAGGCGGACACGGTGTCAGGGCCGGCCTCTTTCACAGCGCGGTCAAGCTCTTCGAGCGCCCTCGTGCCGGTCGGGTCGAAGCGAGGTGTCGAGGGCGAGATGTGCAGGTGGCCAGGCATGTACTCGGCGTATGGCTCCTGTAGTGAGCGGCGGCGGCCGCTCAGCGCCAGCGTGCCCAGCGTCGAGCCGTGATACGCCTGTGCGGGCGATATGATCCGCCATCGCTCGCGCTGCCCGCGATCGACGTGGTACGCACGCGCGAGCCGTACCGCAGTCTCGTTGGCCTCCGATCCTCCGGACGCGAACTTGATGCGCGCCATCTCGGGAACGAGGGCGATCACGCGGTCCGCCAGCTCCTCCTGCGGGCGGTTGGTGAAGTGATGGTTGTAGAAGTACGCAATCTGCTCGGCCTGCGCCGCCGCTGCGTCGGCGATTTCGCTGACGCCGTGCCCGATGCACGCCACCATCGCGCCGCCTGAGCACGCATCTAGGATGCGGTGGCCGTCGACGGTCTGCAGCCAGACCCCCTTTCCGCTGTCGATATTCGGATAAGCCAGGTCGAGGAATCGCGGGAAGACGTTGGTTTCGTCAGCGCGAATCGCGGCCTGTATCACAGCGCCTACTTCCACACGCCTCGCCGCCGGATGGCGGCGAGCACGGCGCGAAGGCCTTGTTCGCTGTTGGCCACGTGCTGCTGCATGAGCGATTCAGCTGCTTCCGGCTGGCTGCGTTCGATTGCCGCGAGCAGCGCCTGGTGCTCGCCCGAGATCCTCTTGTGCCACGCATCCGATTCGGGGAGAAGGGTCATCGCGTCGTTCAGGCGCATGCGGATCTCCTCGATCGCGCGAACCAGGAATGCGTTGCCGGTGGCCTGGGCGACCGCGATGTGGAAGTCGGTGTCGTGCCTCATGTACTCGGGCTCGCTGGTGGCGACGGACATTCCGTGGATCGCGCGGCGCATCGCGGCCAGGTCTGCAGCTCGGCGCGTGCCGGCGGCCACACCCGCGACAGCCGGCTCGATGAGGCGTCTGTAGAGCAAGAGGTCTTCGAGCTCCTTGCGCTGCCGCATGACGCGCACGATCAGGTCGTCGACCGCGAGCGAGTCCTGGTCGCGCTGAGTGATGAACGTGCCGCCTGTGCGCCCGCGGCGGGCTTCGACCAGGCCGGCGGCCTCCAGGAGCCGCAAGGCGTGCTGAATGGTCGGACGCCCGACGCCGAACATGCCCGCCAGCTCACGCTCTGCCGGCAGGGCCTCGCCAGGCTTGATCAGCCGGAGCGCGATGTGCCTGCGGATCTGCTCGGCGACGTATTCATGGGCGCGCAGCTGATGGATGCGCTCGAAGCGAAGAGGTGAGACGGCAGCGCCGTTGATCCGGCGCGCCTCCTTAACGGCCACGAGCCGCTCCCGAGCCCACGCGGGCGATCTTCTCCAGAAAGCGGTCGAACAGTCGCATTGACCTGCGGCGCACATCCGGCGCTCGGCGATTGGTCTCCTCAAGCAGCGCGTCGGGGTCGACGCCATCTCCGTCGAGCTCATGGCGGTAGGCGCGCACCCAGCTGTCCATGATCTGCGGCGTGACCTCGGGATGGAACTGGAGGCCGAGGCTTCGCCCGACGACATAGGCCTGCGGGCCCACCTCGGTGTCGGCGAGCAGCTTCGCGCCAGGGGGCAGGGTGAAGGAGTCGAAGTGCCACTGGAACCACGGGCCTTCGGGGATCAGGTCAGGATCCTTGGTCCGCACGGGGAGCCACCCGATCTCCGAGCGCTCTGCCCGGAATGAGTTGCCGCCGAGGACTCGCGCCAGGAGCTGGCCGCCGAAGCACAGGCCCAGCACCGGCACGTCGTGCTCGGCGGCCTGCTTGATCAGCTCTGTCTCGCGGGGGATGAACGGAACCGAGTCGTCGAAAGCCGCGAACTCCGAGCCGAGCGATGCGATGAGCTGATAGTCGCGCGGGTCGGGAATCGTCTGTTCGCGGTCGATTCGCAGGATGTCGACGTCCGCCCCGTGCTCGTCGAGCCACTCGCCCAGAAAACCCGGCGGCGTCGGCTCTTCGTGCTGGACGATCAGGGCCTTGAGCTTCGGCGCGGCCATCACACCGGCCTCGGCTCGAGTTTGGTCTCGAGCTCTTTCGCCGCGTGGCGCACAGCGCCGGCGAATCGCGAAACCATCTCGTCCAGCTCCGCGTCCGTGCTCGTGAACGGCGGCGCGAACAGGGTCTGATCGCCGGAGAACCCATCTCGCGTAGGCATCGTCGAGTAGGTGATCAGGCCTTGCTCGAAGGCGATGTCATCCACCCGGCCGGCGGTCCGCAGCTCGGGCGGCAGGAAGGACTTCCCATCGCGCGGGTCGACGTACTCGACGCCGAGCAGGAATCCCCGACCCCGTACCTCATGCACGAGTGGCACGCCCTCAAGAGCGTCGGCGAGCTGGTCGCGAAGCTTCGGCCCCCGATCGCGCACCCGATCGACCAGCCCTTCCTTCTTCAGCACGTCGATGACTTTCAGGCCGACTGCGCAAGACAGCGGTGCTCCGTCCCACGTGTGTCCGAGGGTGAACTTCCGAGAGCCGCCGGCGATCGCGTCGTACACGTGCTGCCGGCAGAGCACGGCCCCGACGGCGGCATAGCCCGCGCCGAGCCCTTTGGCGGTGGCGATGATGTCCGGGACGATCGGCAGGCTCTCCGCCGCGAACCAGTGCCCGGTGCGGCCGATGCCGGTGACGATCTCGTCGAAACAGATCAGGAAGCCGTGGCGCTCGCGACGTTCGGCGAGACCCTCCCAGAACCGCTTTGGCGGGCTGTACGCGGGGAGGGCGGCGGCGCTGATCGGCTCGCAAAAGTAAGCCGACACGTTCTCGGGACCCACGGTCTCGAGCGCGCGGTCGAGGGCCTGCAGCGCTTGCTCGCCCGTGGGATCGAACCGCCACGTGCTCGGCGGTATGTGCGGATGCACCGGCATGTATGGCTCGAAAGGCCGCTGCAGGCCGGGCCTGCCGGTCAGCGCGAGGGTCGCCATGGTCGGGCCGTGATACGCCTGAGCGGGAGAGATGACCTGCCAGCGCTTCGAATCGCCGCGGTCCACGTGGTACCGGCGCGCGATCTGGATCGCCATCTCGTTGGCCTCGGCGCCGCCGGTCACGAAGCGAACACGGGTGAAGCCCGTGGGCGCCACGCCGGCGAGCTCGTGTGCCAGCTGCTCCTGCAGGGGATTCGTCAGCCGCTCGTTGTGGACGTAAGCGAGCTTCTCAGCCTGGACACGCGCGGCGGCGATGATGTCGCGCCTGCCATGGCCGAGGGTGGCGGCCATCGAGCCACCGCTCATTGCGTCCAAGTAGCGTTTTCCGGAGGCGTCCTCGACCCATACGCCCTCCCCGCGGACGATCACCGGATAGCGCCGGTTGAACTCCAGCGGCAGGACATGCGTCGACTGACTCACGACGACTGCTTCCCCAGCTCCGGCCATCCCGCCTACCCCTCACCCCAAAATGAGCGATAAAGACTAGAAGTGGGTCGATACTATCATTGCAATGGACCACATACAGGCCCATTCGCCGGAAGCGTGCTCTGTGTAAGGGGCCCCCGCGAACTCGCGGCGCAGCCTCTGAGTTCGTGGGGTAAAGGGAGGGGGACATGGCGACCAAGACCGGCACGTTGAGAGTGATCGAGCCCGCCACCGAGCAGGTTCTGGCCGAGCTTCAAGAGGCGACTGTTGAAGAGGCCGACCAGGCGGTCGCGCGCGCCAAGGCCGCCTACGCGCCGTGGAGGGCGCTGCATCCTAAAGACCGCGCCAACCTCATGCGGCGACTCGCGGCCGAAATCGAAAAGCAAGCGGAGGCGCTGGCGCGACTCGAAGCGCGCAACGTCGGAAAGCCGATCAGCGACGCGCGCGGCGAGGTCGGAATGGTCGTCGACGTCTTCAACTACTACGCCGGCGCACCCGAGCGCCTCTTTGGCAAGACGATCCCGGTTGCAGGCGGCGTCGACATGACGTTCCGCGAGCCGCTCGGCGTGGTCGCGCTGATCGTCCCCTGGAACTTCCCCCTCCCGATCGCATCCTGGAAGGTGGCGCCCGCGCTCGCGGCCGGCAACACGGTGGTCCTGAAGCCGGCCGGACTGACGCCGTTGACAGCGGTCGAGCTGGGGCGCATCGCGCTCGAAGCCGGCCTGCCCGAAGGCGTGCTGAACGTCGTGGTTGGCGCCGGTCGCGTGGTCGGCGAGCGGCTCGTCCAGCACCCGGACGTCGCGAAGGTGGCGTTCACCGGCTCGACCGAGGTCGGCAAGCGGATCGGCGCCCTGGCCGCCGCGTCGATCAAGCGCGTGACGCTGGAGCTCGGCGGGAAGTCGGCCAACATCGTGTTCGCGGACGCCGACCTCGAGAAGGCGGCGGCATCGGCGCCATTGGCGGTGTTCGGCAACGCGGGCCAGGACTGCTGCGCGCGGTCGCGCATCCTGGTCGAGCGGTCGGCGCTGGACAGGTTCATGCAGGCGCTCGAAAAATCGATCAAGGCACTGCGGGTCGGCGATCCACTCGACGGCGGGACGGAGATGGGTCCGCTGATCTCCGCCGACCACCGGGCCAAGGTCGCCTCATATTTAGAGGACGGGGCGCCGGTGGCCATTCGTGGCAGCGCGCCGAGCGGACCTGGATACTGGTTCCCGCCTACCGTTCTGTCGCCCGTGTCGAACACAGACCGCGCCGCACGCGAGGAGATCTTCGGCCCGATCGCCGCGGTGATCCCCTTCGAGGACGAGGCCGACGCCATACGAATCGCCAACGACACCAACTACGGCCTGTCGGGATCGATCTGGACCAGCAACGCCGGCCGCGCCATGCGCGTGGCCCGCGGGCTCGAGACCGGAACCATCTCCATCAACTCGAACAACTCGGTGCGCGTCACCACCCCGTTCGGAGGGTTCAAAGAATCGGGGATCGGCCGGGAGCTGGGGCCAGACGCCCTGGACTACTACACCGAGCTCAAGAACGTCTTTCTAGCGACGACGTAAATCCATGCGGGCGGTCCTGGTGACTCGCTTCGGTGCTCCGGACGTGCTTGAGGTCGGCGAGTTGGAGCGGCCGTCGCCCATCTCGACCGAGGTGCTGGTGCGCGTGATCGCCGCCGGCGTGAATCCTGTCGACTGCAAGACACGTCGCGGTGAAGGGGTAGCGCGCTGGGTCGGACCGCCCCCGTTCGTCGTCGGCTGGGACGTGTGCGGCGTGGTCGAATCAATGGGCTACGGCGTGACGCGGTTCGCCGCGGGCGACCTCGTGTATGGAATGCCGCGATTTCCGCGCGCGGCGGGCGGTTATGCGGAATTCGTCACCGCGCCGTCGCGGCAGCTCGCCCGCGCACCCGACGGCCTTTCCGCCGTCGAGGCCGCTGCGCTTCCACTTGCCGCGCTCACAGCATGGCAATGCCTGGTCGATGCGGCGGACGTGAGGGACGGCCAAACTGTCGTCGTGCATGGAGGATCGGGTGGGGTCGGCCACCTCGCGGTCCAGATCGCCAGGTCGCGCGGAGCCTGCGTGGTTGCCACGGCAAGCCGCACCGACCGAGACGCGCTCGGCACGCGCGACGCTCACGTGGCCCTCGATCTCGTCGGCGGCGCCGACACACAGGAGCTCGTCGACACTCTTCGCCACGGCGGCGTCCTGTGTGCAGTCGCCGACGGAGCCGGCGAAGAGGTCAAGCGCAAGGCGGCAACTCGCGGCGTTCGCGTCTTCGAACCGCTCGTCGAGCCGGACGGTCGAGCATTGGACGAAATCTCCAGGCTCGTGGAGTCGGGCAGCCTGACGGTGGCGATCGACGAGACTTTCGCGCTCGAGCGGGCCGCGGCCGCTCACGAGCGGCTCGAACGCGGCGGCGTCAGAGGCAAACTGGTCCTGGAGGTAAGCCATCGATGACAGAGGTTGGCCACGTTTCCCCGTCCACCGCGGCGTCCAACGGAGCTGACTCCGCGCCCCTGACTCTTGAAGCGCTCGAGCGCGCTGTGGAGAGCCGCACCGTCGACACGGTCGTGCTCGCGCTGGTCGACATGGAAGGCCGACTGGTCGGCAAGCGTTTGACCGCCCGCCATTTCCTCGAATCGGCCCTGCCACACGGAGCCGAATCGTGCGAATACCTGCTCGCGACCGACGTGGACATGACGCCTCAGCAGGGCTACGGGCTGGCGGGTTGGAACCGCGGCTTCGGTGATTTCCAGCTAAAGCCCGATCTGTCCTCGCTTCGCCGGCTGCCCTGGCACCCGGGCGCGGCCCTCGTGCTTGCCGATGCGTATGCGGAGAGTGGTGAGCCGATCCAGGTCTCGCCACGGCAGATCCTGCGCCGCCAGCTCGAGCGGCTCAACGCTCGTGGCCTGGCCGCAAATGTAGGCACAGAGCTCGAGTTCATGATCTTTCGAAGCACTTATCGCGACGCGTGGGAATCCGGCTACCGCAACGTCACCAAGGCCACGCCTTACAGCGTCGATTACGCACTCCTCGACACGACCGGAATCGAGCCGCTCATCAGGCGCATCCGAAACTCGATGGAAGAAGCAGGGATGAACGTCGAGAGCTCAAAGGGTGAGTGCAACCTGGGCCAGCACGAAATCAACTTTCGGTATGGCGGGGCGCTGGGCGTCTGCGACGACCACTCGATCTACAAGTTCGGCGCGAGGGAGATCGCCGCTCAGGACGGCATGTCCATTACGTTCATGGCCAAGTTCGACCAGCGCGAAGGCAGCTCGTGCCATGTGCACCTGTCACTGGCAGGCGCCTCCGGCGCCAATGCCTTTGCCGCGGACAAGCAGCTGTTCGAGCGCTTCCTCGCCGGCCAGCTGGCCTGCTTGCGCGAAATGACACTGCTGTTTGCGCCTCAGATCAACTCGTACAAGAGATATGTGCCGGGCATGTTCGCGCCCACAGCGGTCGCATGGGGCCATGACAACCGCACCTGCGCGATGCGCGTGATCGGGCATGGCCAGGGCATGCACATCGAGAACCGGCTCCCTGGCGCTGACGTAAATCCATACCTGGCGGTGGCAGCCATGATCGCGGCCGGGCTGCATGGCCTGGATGCCGAGCTGGAGCTCGAACCTGCCGCCGCGGGAAGCGCGTACGAGGGATCACATCCTCGTGTGCCGCATACGATGCAAGCAGCGCGCGAACTGTTCGCCAGCAGCGACGTGGCTCGCCGGGCATTCGGCGAAGACGTGGTCGACCACTATGCGCATCGAGCCGATATCGAGCTCGCCGCGTACAACTCGTCGGTCACCGATTGGGAGCGCTTTCGCGGCTTCGAGCGGCTCTGAACATGACCGTCGTCGGAATTCCGCTGCGCCCGTTCACCGGCACGACTTTTCCGCCGAAGCTCGCGCTGAACCGAACGTACTTCGACGCGCTCGAGAGCGCGGGCGCGATCCCCTTGCCGGTCCCGCTCGTACACGACGAGGACCGCTTGCGGGTCTACTACGAGCTCCTCGACGGGTTGCTCCTGCCAGGCGGCGCGGATGTCGAGCCGCGTCGCTACGACGCCGTCGCCCGGGACGACTGCAACCTCAACCTGATGCCCGAGCTGGACGCGCTCGAGCTCACCCTGGCGAAGTGGGCGATCGCCGACGGCCTGCCTGTGTTCGGAATATGCCGCGGCATCCAGGTGCTGAACGTCGCGTGCGGCGGGACGCTGTGGCAGGACCTTCAGGTCGAGGGTGCCGCCCGCGATTCGCACGACCGCGACCCTCGTGACCTGCTGGTGCACGGCCTGGACGTCGAGCCGGGCAGCCTGCTGGCCCGCACCCTCGGCGAGACGCACATCCAGGTGAACAGCCTCCATCACCAAGCCATCCGCGAAGTGGGGCCGTCACTTCGCGCGGTCGCCCATTCAACCGATGGCCTGATCGAGGGCGTGGAGCATCCTGCCCGCGAATTCATGCTGGGGATCCAGTGCCACCCCGAAGAGCTGCACCGCAAGCACGAATGGGCGGCTCGGCTCTTTGCTGGTTTCATCACGGCTGCCAATCGTCGCCGCGAGGCACATGATCGACTTGTGGGCCGCACATGAGGATCGCAGTCGCGCAGTTCGCCGCCGGGATGGACAAGCCCGCCAACCTCGAAAAGATCACCGCCCTCGCGGGTCGCGCGGCCGAAGCAGGGGCGCGGGTGGCGGTCTTTCCCGAGGGCGCGATGTGCGACTTCGGCAAGAGCACGGACGAACTTCACGGCCAGGCCGAGCCACTCGACGGACGGTTCGTGCACGCACTCTCGGAACTTGCGGCGCGTTCAAGCCTCACGCTGGTGGCAGGGATGTTCGAGTCCATACCCGGCGACCGCCTCATCTACAACTCGGCTGTGGTCGTGGATCCGGGCAAGGGGGTGATCGGCGCTTACCGCAAGCATCACCTCTTCGACGCCTTCGGCGAGATCGAGTCGGAGCGATTTCGAGCTGGCCGCGAAGATCCGCTCCTGGTCGAGATAGATGGTTTCGTAGTGGCGGTGGTCATTTGCTACGACATCCGTTTCGCGAGCTTCATCGAACACGCGGCGGACGGCGGCGCCGAGGTGCTGCTAGCTCCGGCCGCCTGGGTGGCCGGTCCGCTCAAGGAGGAGCACCTGAGCGTCCTCGCGCGCGCGCGCGCGATCGATAACACGATATACGTCGCCGTCGGCGGCCAGATCGGGTCCACCTATACCGGTCGAAGCGTGATCGTCGACCCGCTCGGGGCAACATTGGCGGGGTTGGGCGACGCCGAGGGAGTCGCCACGGCCGAGATCACGCGCGAGCGGCTGCGGGCGGCGCGGGCGCGGCTTCCGGTGTTGGCCCAACGTCGTGCCGCGGCGGCGGCTCTAGAGAGCCGCCGCTAGGCCTCGGCGCGAGGCGGACGTTCGGGCTCTGACAGGGCCGCCAGGCGAGTCAGCTGGTGCGCGTTGATCGTCAGGTCGAACACCTCTTCGATCACCGTGGCCCAACCATGGAGGAAATAGCGCCAGCCATCATGAACGCGCAGCCCGCGACTCGGACTCTGAACCAGCGCCTGTTTCAGAAATCGCAGCTCCCCCCGATAGTTCAGCTCCCACACGACTCCGTTTTCTGGGAACAGTGCGTCGTCCGTAATCGGTGAGCCCGGTGTGTCCTTGCCCATGCCGGTGGCGTTGATGACCAGCGATCCAGGCGGCAGGTCGCGAATGATCTGGTCGTTGGCCGGCGGGTCGGCGTTGCAGATGTAGTCGACCTTCGTTGCGCTGTTTAGCTTGGTATGCACCGCTCGCATCGCATCGAGCCGGCCCTGGCTGCGATTCACTACCGTGATGCGGGCCGGACTGTAGCGCCTCAGCAGGTTGAGCGTGATCGCGATTGCCGAACCCCCAGCGCCGAGGCAAAGTACGTGGCCATCGGTCGTATGGAAATGATCCGCTGGAAGGAATTCATCGAGCGCCTTGCCGGCGGAAATCGGATCGGTCGCCTGTGCGCAGAGCATGCCGCCGGGTTTGGAGAGGCACGACGTCTCACCGCAAAGATCGGCGCTCTCGTCGATCGTGTCGAAGAGGTCCCGGCAGGCTTCGAAGAGGTCGATCTTATGGGTCGTGACCAGGGCTCCACGCGTGTGTTCATCGCTCTTGATGCGTTGAACCAGGTCTCGATACAGCTCGCGCGGTGCGTGGATCGGCAGGTCGGCGCCGGCCAGCCCCACATCTTTCAGGCCAAGCTCATTCGCCCAGGCTGGAAACAACCGCGTGGCCGCCGACTGTCCCGTTGTGACGCCAACGAAGTAGAGAGTGTCCAGGGCGCGTCAGGTGGCGAGCGTGCGCGCCGCGCGACGGGCATGTTCGCGATACGCCGCGTCGAAAAGCTCTTCGGACCTGTCCCGACCGACCTCGGCCGCGCTGGTGATCACGGGCGGCAGCTTTCCCAGGGCCAGCAGCAGCTCGGCCGTGCGCACCTTGATCGCGTCGGCGACGGCTACCGCCGCCAGGCTCGAGCCCGGACCGATCGGCGTTTCGGCCGCCCCTTCGAGGCGGCTGAGGGCGTCACCAACCGGAGTGCACAGATCGATGACCACGTCGGCTTCGTCGAGCAGCCGAGCGCCAACCGCCGGCTCGACCTCGCCCGCCAGCGACTGCGCCACCGACGTGACGGCGATCACGGGCAGGCCTCTGCGCCGCGCTCCGCGCGCCATCTCGACCACAACCGCGCCGAGACCACTGGCGGAAAAGACCATCATCGCGTCCTTGGGCGCGAACTGGAAGTTCGAGAGGATCACCTCGGCCAGGCCTGGCGTGCGCTCGATGAACATCGCCTGGCGCTGACCGTTGGCTCCGACGACCTGCGTATGGAATGTCATCGAAAGCTCGACGATCGGGTGGAAACCAGGGTATGACCCGTAGCGGGGGAACATCTCCTCCACAGGGATCCGAGAGTGGCCGGTGCCGAAAAGGTGCACCAGGCCGCCGGCGCCGATCGCCTCGGCGCAGATCTGGCTTGCCTGTTCGATCGCGGCCGACTGCGTGCGCTTGATCTTTTCCAGAACCTCGATCCCCGCATCGATCCAGCTCGCGCCGGCGTGCATCGACAACTCTCAGCCGGCGAGCTTGGAGTCGACCTGGACTGGGTCCCAGCGGCCGCTCTTCATCGACCTGTACGCAGCGTCGAGGACGCAGTTGACGATGTATCCGTCGACGAAGTCTTCGCGCGGCTGCTTTCCCTCGACGAAGCACTGCGTGAAGTGGCGCATCTCTTCGTGATAGCCGTACACGCGAGCCTCGTCGGGAATCGGAAACACCCAGCCGGTGTCGGCGTCCGCCTTCTCCATCAGGTACCCCGCCGATTGTTGAATGAAGGCACGGATGCGGGTCGAGCTGGTGTCGGTGACGATGCGGCCCATGGTGCCGTAAATCTCGTTGCGCAGCTCCATCCCACCCTTCGCCGTCCAGGAGGCCTCGGTAAGCGACGTCCTTCCATCTTCGAGACGAAGCAGGAGCACCGCATTGTCCTCCGCTTTCGTCTTGTCGTGGTGGACGAGCGTAGCGCCCCACGCGAAGACGTCCTTGATACGATTTTCCTTGCCGAAGAAGTATCGCGCCGCCTCGACCGTGTGGCAGCCCATGTCCAGCAGCGCGCCGCCGCCTGCTGTCTCGCCGTCCCAGAAATGAGCCGCATGCGGACCCGAGTGAGCCTCGCGCGCGCGCACGGTGAGCACGTCACCGATCGCGCCGCTTTCGATCATGTCGCGGGCGCGCATGACATCGGGTGAGAAGACCTCCGTCTCCGCATATCCGTGCATGACCCCGGCCTTGCGAACGAGGTTCACCATCTCGGCCGCCTCGGCGGCGTTGCGGGCCAGGGGCTTGGTGCAAACAAGCGCCTTGCCGCCCGCGGTCGCGACGCGAGTCGCTGGCAGGTGCAGATGGTTCGGGAGGGCGATGACGACCAGGTCGACCTCCTCGTCAGCACACAGCTCTTCCATGGTCGTGTACTGGTGGGACACGCCATGGCGGCGCCCGAACTCTTTGGCGCGCTCGCCGGAGCGCGAGTAATTGGCTACGACCTGGGTACCCGGGACGTCGCGTAGTCCCTCCATGTAGAAATCCGCCACGAAGCCCGACCCGAGCAGCCCGATCCTGACCACGGCGCTCAGATTAGCCGAAGGCGGGAGGCGCCCCGGCGCCGTGCAGCGCGGCGCCGATTGCACCTGCCCAGGTGCCCAGCTCCGCACAGACCACGTCGACAAGACTGACGTCGGTGATGAACACCCTCCGCTCGAGCTCCGCTCGCAGGGGCCCGAGCAGCATCTCCCCGGCAGCCGCCACGCCGCCCCCGACGACCACACGATCGACGCTGAGCAGCGCCATCACGTTGCTGACCCCGATGCCAAGGTAGCTTCCGGCATCGGTCAGGCCCTGCTGAGCGCGGCGGTCGCCCGCCCGCGCCGCTTGCACCGATTCCTCGACCGTCGGCTGGCCGCAGGCGGCGACGATCGCGTCCGCTCGGGCGAGGACCTCCAGGCAGCCGCGGTTGCCGCAGTTGCAGGCGGGACCCTCGGGCAGGATCGTCTGATGGCCGAATTCGCCCGCAGTGCCGTCGTGACCCTGGTAGAGACCTCCTCCGAGGATCAGCCCGCCGCCGACGCCGGTGCCGAGCGTGATCCCCAGCATTGAATTCGCGCCACGTCCCGCGCCGAGACGATGCTCGGCAAGCGTGAACGCCCTCGCGTCGTTGATCAGCCGCGCCGGAACACCCAGCGCCTCTTCCACCTGTGCGGCCACCGGCACCCCCGCCCATTTCCCGCGCACGTTTGGCATGAACCGTGTCGTGCCCGCGACCGGGTCGTACAGGCCAGGCACGCCGACACCGACGGAAACGAACGGACCCAGGTCGCGCGACGAATCACGGGCGAGGTGGATCAGCTGCTCGACCACGCTGCGCTCGCCCCGGCTCGTATCCGTTGACACGCGGTCCGTGGCCAGCACGCGCGGCGAAGATCCCTCTTCTTCTATGACCACCCACTTGACGTACGTGCCTCCGAGGTCCAAACCAAGGTGACGAGACACGGCGCTTATAGTGCCACTCGTGTCGCGCCAGCCCCCGAGCGATGCGGTCGTCACCGTCCTCGGGCCGATCGCGCCCGAGCAGCTTGGCGTGACCGACGCGCACGACCATCTATTCCTGCGCACGCCCGCCCTTCCGGGCCAGGAGTTCGATGACCCCGATCGCGCAATCGAAGAGGTCGACACCGCCAAGCGCGGTGGCCTGCAGGCGATCGTCGAGGTGACGCCCATCGGCTGTGGCAGGCGGCCGGCGGGAATGAGGGCCGTCGCCGAATCGACCGGAGTCCATGTGGTGGCTGCGACGGGCTACCACCGCGACGCCCACTATCCCCAGGGCCACTGGGTGCGGGAGGCGTCAGTCGAGCTCCTCGCGAAGCGCATCGTCACCGACCTCAAAGAGGGGATGCATCCCGACGACTGGCTCACCGAGGCGCCCCTCGACTCCGCGCGCGCCGGTGTCATCAAGGCCGGCGCCTCCTACCAACGCATCAGCGCTCTCGAAGAGCGGCGGTTGGTGGCGACGGCGATTGGTCATCGAGAAACCGGGGCGGCCATCCTCGTGCACACGGAGATCGGCACCTGCGCGGACGCGATCATCGATCTGCTCACGCGAGAGGGCGTGGTGCCGGAACGGATCATCCTGGCGCATCTCGACCGCAATCCCGACCTCGACCTTCACGTGGAGGTCGCCGCACGCGGCGTCAGCCTGGAGTACGACACGCCCGGGCGGATCAAATACCGACCTGACAGCCAGCTCCTCGACCTGATTGCGGGAATGGTCGATGCCGGTCACGGTGACCGCCTGCTGCTCGGCCTGGATCTCGGGCAGCGCGACTACTTCCGCGCGTACGGTGGAGGCCCAGGCCTGACCTATCTGATGGGTACGTTCGTGCCGCGCCTCCGCAGGCGGATTGGAGACCAGACGGTGCACGCGATCCTCGTCGCCAACGCGGCGCGCGCGTTTGCGCTCTCGCGGCCATGAATCAGCGCTTCGACGTGGTGGTCGTCGGGGCCGGCTCGGCCGGGAGTAGCGCGGCGATCAGCGCAGCCCGGCTCGGCGCGCGAACGCTGATCGTGGATCGCCTTCCGTTTCTCGGCGGCACTTCGACAGCAGTTCTCGACACGTTCTATGCCTTCTACACGCCCGGCGAGAGAGCCCGGCGCGTCGTCGGCGGCATCGGTTGGGAGGTCGCCGAGCAGATGAAAGCCACGGGCGCCGCATTCGAGCGTCCCAACACCTATGGAGCGGGGACAGGTGTCACCTACGACCAGGAGGTCCTCAAGGTCGTCTGGGAGCGGCTGGCCGAGGAAGCCGGGATCGAGATCCTCCTCCATACGTGGGCCACGGGCGTCCGGCTGCGCGACGGCCGCATCGGATCTGTCCGTTTGTGGAACAAGGGCGGAGAGTCGGTCGTGGAAGCGGACGCGGTGGTCGACGCATCCGGAGATGCCGACCTTTGCGCTATGGCCGGCGTGCCTTACGAGGACGCCCGCTCCACGCCCAACCTGCAGTCGCTGTCGACCATCTTCCGGGTCGCCAATGTTGACGTGGATCGAGCCACGAAGCTGCCGAAGACCGAGCTGTGGGCGTTGATGCGCAAGGCCGCGGAGAGCGGATCCTACCGGCTGCCCCGACTCGAGGGGTCCTGGCATCGAACCCCCCACCCGGGAGTCATCACCGTGCACATGACACGCATCCCAAACGTGGACGCGACCGATCCACACCAGCTGACGCAGGCCGAGCTGGAAGGCCGCCGCCAGGTCCAGGAGTACCACCGTTTTCTTCGCGACCTCGTGCCGGGGTTCGAGCGATCGGTTCTCGTCGCCACCAGTCCAGCGATCGGCGTGCGCGAGAGCCGGCGTGTGATCGGCGACTACCGCCTGACGCGCGAAGACGTGCTCGGGTCACGCCGTTTTGCGGACGAGATCGCGCTGTGCGGCGCGCCCATCGAAGACCACGCGGCCGGCCCCGACACCAGGTGGACATACGTACCAGACAGCGGCGTCTACGGCATTCCTTATCGCTGCCTCCTGCCCAGCGAGGTCGAAGGGATGCTCGTGGCCGGCCGCTGCTTCTCCGCCACGCATGACGCGCATGCATCCGC